>JBJTBH010000221.1:0-6342 GCA_046091285.1 Cyanobacteriota bacterium
CGCCACACTGGCCGCACGCCCCTTCCCTTCCCCCCTCCTCACCATCGTGATCGGATACATCTCCGACAACCTGCTTCTGCCGATCCTGGAGTTCTTCTATGGATTGGTGCCGAGCTCCGGCCTGGCGATCATTGCCCTGACGGTGGTGATCCGGCTGGCTCTGTTTCCCCTGAGCGCCGGTTCGATCCGTAATGCCCGACGCATGCGCATCGCCCAGCCGGTGATGCAGAAGCGTCAGGCTGAGATCAAGTCCCGCTACGGCAGCGATCCCCAGAGGCAGCAGGAGGAGCTGGGCAAGCTCATGAAGGAGTTCGGCAGCCCGCTGGCGGGTTGTCTGCCCCTGCTGGTGCAGATGCCGATCCTCTTCGCCCTGTTCGCGACGCTCCGGGGATCACCGTTCGCCGATGTGCCCTACACCTTCAATCTCAAGGTCCTGCCGGCGGAGCAGATCGCCGCTGTCGAACCGAAGCCGTTCAACAGCCCCAGCCATTCGATTTTCATCACCGAAACCAGCCATGTGCCGGTGATCGGCAGCCTCGACAAGGGGCTCAAGCTCGGGGTCGGCGATAAGGAGACCGTGCAGCTGCACACCCGGGATGGCGCCAGCTTCGCCTCGGTGCTCTCGGATGTCGAGAACGGCGACAGCTTCACCCCCACCTGGAGCGTCACCAAGGGTGAGGGTGTGGTCCGCGTCGATGCCAATGGCTCGATTGAGGCCTTGAGCGCCGGTGATGCCGTGGTCGAGGCCCGTATTCCCGGTCTGGCGGCCCGCAGCGGCTTCCTGTTCATCAAGGCCCTCGGTCAGGTCGGCTTCTACACCGACGGTGCCCTCAACTGGGACATCGCTGTGCTGATCGGCGCCTTCGGTCTGACGCTGGCCCTGTCCCAGATCTTCTCCGGTCTGGGAATGCCGCCCAATCCTCAGCAGTCGACCGCCAACAAGATCACGCCGGTGATGATCACGGCGATGTTCCTGTTCTTCCCCCTGCCGGCCGGGGTGCTGCTCTACATGGTGGTGGCCAACATCTTCCAGGCCATTCAGACCTTCCTGCTCACGAAGGAGTCTCTGCCGGACAATCTGCAGGCGATTCTCGATCAGCAGCTGAGTCAGCAGGCGGTCACGGTGGCGGCCACCAGCGGCGATCGTCTGCCGTTTGAGCCCCGGGGCAAGAAATAAGTTCCAACTGCTCCCCTGTTGCTGCCGATGGCCGATTCCCTTCAACCCGTCCCGATCCAGGAGCTTCGCCTGCTGGATCAGGGTCGCCGGTGGCTGGTGGATCAGATGATCCCCGAGCTTGAGACGCTGGTGCCGGTGCGGGGCTCCCTCCAGGCCACCCATCGCGGCAACGTGCTCGAGGTTCAGGGCGAGGTGGCGACGATCGTCACCCTCTGCTGCGATCGCTGCCTGCAGGCCTTCAACCATCCGCTGCAGGCCCGCAATGAGGAGCTGCTCTGGCTGGGGGAAGGTCCGCACCCCGAGGTCGAGGATGACGATCTCGAGGCTCAGGTCTTCAGCCTCGACCCGGACACCCTCGGCGATCAGCTCGATCCCCGTGGCCTGTTCGATCCCCAGCGCTGGGTGTTCGAGCAGCTCAGCCTGCAGCTGCCGCTGGTCAACCGTTGCGGTGACCACTGCCCCGGACCCCCGGCCTATCGCAATCCGGAACCGGTCCAGGCCGATGGTGGTGCTGGCCTGGTGGATCCCCGTTGGCAGGCCCTTGAGGCCCTGCGCCCTGCTGGCGATCCCGAATCATGAGCCGTGAGTGGTCGGATCAGCTGGATCTGTTGATCCGCGCCCGTACCCCCCTGATCTGGATCCGCAGCCTGGAGGAGGAGCGGGTCGAGACTCTGCTGCGGCAGGCGGCCGCCCGTCTCGGGCAGAGGTTGCTGCTGCGCTGGAATTTCATCGATGGTCTGCAGGGATTGCCCAACCGTGAGGGGGAGGCGCGCCGCAATCCGATGGCGGCGCGTGAGGTCCTGGATTCTCTGGCGCCGGAGCAGGGGGTGATCCTGCTGCTCAACGATTTTCATCGCTACGGCGAGGACGGGGCGATCTGCAGACGCCTGCGGAATCTCGTCCGCAGCCTGCGGCAGGTGCCGCAGACGATCGTGATCTGCGCCCCGGAGTGGACGGTGCCACGGGAGCTGGAGGAAGGGCTGACGCTCCTGGATCTGCCGCTGCCGGAACGGGAGATGATCGAAACCCTGCTCGATGGCATCGCTGCGGCCTGCGGCCAGCCGCTTTCGCCAGGCGCCCGGGAACGGTTGAGCCAGGCCTGCCATGGCCTCAGTGAGCAGCGCATCCGCCAGGTGGCGGCTCGGGCCCTGGCGCGTCATGGTGCCCTGGAGGACACGGATCTGGCCGAGGTGCTGGAGGAGAAGCGTCAGGCGATCGCCCGTAGCGAATTGCTTGAATACTGCGCCACTGAAGCGACCCCGGCGGATATCGGCGGACTCGGGGCTCTCAAGCACTGGTTGGAGCAACGGCGGCAGGCCTTCAGTGATGAGGCCCGGCGGTACGGCCTGCCTCTGCCGCGGGGGGTGCTGCTGGTCGGGCCCCAGGGGACGGGCAAATCACTGACCGCCAAGGCGATCGCCCACAGCTGGGCGATGCCGCTGCTGCGCCTGGATGTGGGACGGCTGTTTTCCGGTCTGGTGGGGGCGAGTGAGGCCCGGACCCGCGACATGATCCAACGGGCGGAGGCGATGGCGCCCTGCGTGCTCTGGATCGACGAGATCGACAAGGGCTTCGGGGGGGCCGGTCGCGGGGATGGCCGCAGTGATGGCGGCACCGGCCAGCGGGTCCTCGGCACGGTGCTCACCTGGATGGCGGAGAAGAGCAGCGCCGTGTTCGTGGTGGCGACCGCCAACGGGGTGGAGCGACTTCCGGCTGAGCTGCTGCGCAAGGGGCGCTTTGATGAGATCTTCCTGCTGGATCTGCCTGATGCGGCGGAGCGGCAGGCGATCCTCGATCTGCAGCTGCGGCGGCGGCGGCCGCAGCATCAGCTGCCGCTGGCGGTGCTTGTCGATCGCACGGAGGGGTTCTCCGGGGCGGAGCTGGAGCAGACCGTGATCGAGGCGATGCATCTGGCGTTCAGAGAACGGCGTGATTTCACGGAAGCCGATCTGATCACCGCGGCCAGCCAGGTGGTGCCGTTGTCGCGGACAGCCCGAGAGCTGCTCGACAGCCTCAAGGCCTGGGCGGCCTCCGGCCGGGCCCGGCCGGCCACGACCCCGTCGCGGCACCTGGATCACGGGGCGTAACGAACTCCAACCCCCGGTAACGAAGTCGGGAACGCTTCGGGGCAGGTCCGGCCGAGGCCCCTACGGTCTGGCAAACGCCTGTACCGCCGTGGAGCGCCCCGACAATCGCGTCAATGCCGAGCCTGCGCACGGCAATGCTGAGCAGGAGGAGACCTCCCGGGCAGCCACCCAGCAGCTCTTCAGCCAGTTGGCGGTGGCCTGCCTGGGGGCGGGTGTGGTCACCAGTGTGGCCGTGGCCCAGGGGCAGAACCCGTTCACGGCCCTCGGCATCACCCTGTTTTCTGCGGTGGCGGCCGTCGCCGTCGGTCAGATTCTCTGAGCAGACGGTCTCGCCGCTTCTCTCCTGCGGCCCATCCATGGCAGCGGATCGGTGCGGCGCCCGAGCGCCTTCCGCTCCGGCGGGGATGGGTCAGCGGATTTCAGAAGCCCGCGTCATCGTCGTCAGACTGGAAGCAGCGGGTTGTTCAGGGCCGGGAATGAGGTCACGGGCAGACCGACAACCTGTTGCGAGAGTCTTGAGGCATCAAGGCTGGACAGGCTGCCGTTACCTGTGACATCACTGATCAGAATCGGGGAGATTCTGTCGTAGGCATCAAAGCCGGAATCGAGGCCCACCACCACGCGTTGAATGCGGGAGGCATCGAGACTGCTATAGGCCCTGCCAGGATCCGTGGCGCCGTTGCCGGTGGCATCGCCGCTGTAGGCGACGACGACGAGACCGGGATCTGTGGCGAAGATCAGGTCGGGATTCTGGTCGGTGCCGGCCGTCGCCTGCACAAGGGTGGTGGAGCCATAGGGAGCCGAGGGGGCCACGGTCCCGAGGAAACGGAAGAGCTGGCGGTTGCTGCCCGTGATGGCGGTAGTGCCTGAGGCGCTGTAGGAGAGGGTGCCGGGGGTGGTCACCTGGAGTTGCAGCACCCAGTCCGTCGGCAGATCGACGCCTCTGATCAGCGTGACGTCGTGGAAGGTGCTGGCATCAAAACGGAGCGAGCCATGGAGACGGGTGAGGGATGCGGAGGTGCTGATCTGTACGGGCAGCCCGAGAAGACCGGCTGCATAGGGGGCTCCATTCAGGCTGAGGGTCTGACCTGGACCGCGGGTGGTGTCACCGATCGCGATCAGGTGGGATGGCGCCACGGTTGTGAAGGTGGTGCTGAAGGCATCGCCGGTGATGCCATCGCGATTGCCATCCAGCCAGGTTGCCCCGAGGGCGGAGATCAGACCATCGCTGCGTGACTCAATGCTGAGCGTGTACTGATCAGCGGCGAGCCGATCCGATTGAAAGGGGGTGCTGGAGAGGCCTGTGAGCGTATCGCTGCGGATCAGGTACAGATCATGGCTGCCTGGCTCCCAATGCAGGGAAAGTTTGTCGACCGGCTGACCAGCATGGTTGATCAGCTGTAGATCGGGAGCATCAACGTTGGGATCAGGGCCGTCATAGAGATTGAGGTGCGTGAGGTCGGGGGCTTCCGACAAGGTGATGGCGATGCCGCTGGCGAATGGCCGCACCCCGAGCACCTGAAGGCTGGCTGGAATCAGGTGCAGGGTGCCATCGATCAGGTTGGCGCTGATCTGCCCTTCATTGAGGCGAGCGGAGACCAGATCCAGGGTGGCATCGCCAGGAAGAACCCCCTGGTTGACCATCAGCTGCAGGGTGGCCACGGTGCCGCTGCTGCGGTCGATGGCTTGGGTGCCGTAGCCAGCGATCACGATTCTGCCGGGGGTGGAGGTGTTGGTCACGAAGGACCAGCCACCGGTGAGGTCAGCGGCGCTCACGGTGGTTTCTGCATCCAGCACAGAGAACAGGAGTGGATCAAAGGCCACCGTCAGATCGAGGGCTTCGACGCCTGCTGCCTGATCAAGGCGAATCGGAACGGTGATGCTGCGGCCGATGCCGGCGGTGAGATCCGTGGCGATTGAAAGCGTGGCTACAGGGAGGGGCGTGTCGTCATTCAGGATGGTGCTGGTCACTGCCTCGTTGGTGCCGACCATGTAACCGGCGCCAGGCGTGATGGTGAGCGCCACGGCTTCATCCGGCTCCAGGCTGGCATCCGCCAGGGGATCGATGGCCACGGTGGCGGTGGCAGCACCGGCGGCGAAGGTGACGGTCTTTGTGGCGCCAGCGGGATCGATGCCGGTGTAATCGCTGCCCAGGGTGGCGGTGCCGCTGACGGTGGAGTTGACGGTGAGCGGAGTGGTGGTGAGGCCTGTGCGAGAGAAGGTGAACACCAGATTGGTGGTGCCGTCTTCTGTGACGGAGGCTGGGGACACGGCCAGGGTGATGGTGGGATGTGAATCAAAGATCAACCGATCATCCGTAAACGGATTGGCGAAGGCCACCACACCGGTGAGCTGGGAGGCCACCCCACTGCTGTCGCCGCCATAGCTGGAGTACCCCCAGGTGACGACGGAGCCATCGGCCTTGAGCGCCGCGAAGGCTCTGGCATTGGAGAAGATCTGAGTGATGCCGGAGCTGAGCTGGCTGGCCACCCCACTGCTGTCGCCGCCATAGAAGGAGCCCCCCCAGGTGACGACGGAGCCATCGCTCTTGAGGGCCGCAAAGGCCAATCCTGTCGAGAAGATCTGCACCACGCCCGAGCCCAGCTGGCTCGCCACCCCACTGCTGTTGCCGCCATAGAATACGTCCCCCCAGGTGACGACGGAGCCATCGGCCCTGAGCGCCGCGAAGGCACCACCATTGCGACATTCCCCTCGGGTGCGCGTGCGATTGACCACCGGAATCGGGGTGCTGGTGAGGGTGGCCTGCTCCACCGCCAGCACTTCGCCCTCCACCAGCAATCTGCCGTGGTCGTTCTCCTTCAGCAGCTGCTGGCGCTGCTCGGTGCTGATCACCCCATCGCCATGAAGCAACGCCGCAAACAGCTCCCCCTCATCCCCCGGCGTGTCGCTGGCATTCAGCAGCCCATCGAGGTGGTGGCCCAGCTCCTCCGTGAGCACCGCCAGCACCTGGGCCGTGCTGACGTTCGCCAGCCAGTGGGCATTGAGGTAGATCGTGCCGGTGCTGACCGCATAGGCCCCAGCTGCCCCAGGCATGGCGCTGGCCGGCAAGAGCTCCAC
>JBJTBH010000222.1:0-3857 GCA_046091285.1 Cyanobacteriota bacterium
TTCCGCCGACCTTTCCGCCCACAGACATCGCCTCCTTCCTGCGCTGCTGTGAGGGCAGCTGGATGAGCCTGCGCAGCCGTTTCGATCTGACGGCGAACGCCGCGGCCGAACCCGCGCCTGAGGGGGAAGGCAGCGACGCCAACGACACCTGGCCCCAGTCGGAGCGAGGCGAGCTGGAGGTGCGTTATGTGGCGGGCCCCCATGAGGCCGAACCCGGAAGCCTGAGCAGCCAGCCGGCCGGCGCCGGTGCCCGGACGCTGCAGTTTCATGCCGATGGCCGCTTCGTCGCCGCCGATGCGGTCGGGGATGGCGGCAGCCACGGCACCTGGACCCTCTGGCCGGACGGCATCCTGGAACTGAGCCTGGAGCCTGCGGGACGACGCATCAGCGAGCGGATCTGGTTCACCAAACCGAACCTGAGGTTGCGCAGCACGGTGGAGCACTTCAGCGATGGCCGGGCCGGACGGGCAAGCTTCAGTTCCGAAATCCGCAGGGTGAGCCGCCCCGCGGCCAGCTGAGCGCCCCGATGCGCCTCGATGTGATCAGCCTCAGCCCCGAGGCCTTCGCGCCCCTGCTGGAGCTTGGCGTGATCGGCCGGGCCTTCAGGGCCGGCATCGCTGAGCTGCACACCCACAACCCGCGCGAGTTCGCCACCGATTGCTACCGCAAGGTCGACGATGAGCCCTACGGCGGCGGCGCCGGCATGGTGCTCAAACCGGAGCCGGTGTACGCGGCGTTGGAAGCGCTGCCGGTGCTGCCGCGGCGGCGGGTGCTGCTGATGAGCCCCCAGGGGAAACCGCTCCAGCAGGCCGACCTGCGGCGCTGGGCCGGGGACTGCGAGCAGCTGGTGTTTCTCTGCGGCCACTACGAAGGCTTCGATGAGCGCATCCGGGCCCTGGCCGATGAGGAGGTGTCGATCGGCGATTGCGTGCTCACCGGTGGTGAACTGCCGGCGATGACGATCATCAACGGCGTCGTGCGCCTGCTGCCGGGCACCGTGGGCACCGAAGCCTGCCTGGAGGAGGAAAGCCACAGCGCGCTGCTGCTCGAACACCCCCACTACACGCGGCCGGCCAGCTTCCGCGGCCTGGAGGTGCCGGCGGTTCTGCGCAGCGGCGACCATGGCGCCATCTCCCGCTGGCGCAGCGAACAGCAGCAGGAGCGCACCCGCCGGCGCCGCCCCGATCTCTTCGCACGCTGGCAGGCGCAGCAGCAGGGGCCTGCCGAACCCTGACGGCTCAACCCTGACCGTTCTGGAGATGCCGCAGGGCGGAGAGCAGGGAGGCCGGGCTCGGGGGCTCGACCAGCAGCACGCTGCCACCCGGAGCCTTGGCCAGCTGCTCCCCCATCGCCATCCAGTCGCCGGCGAACAGCAACCGCATCGCCTCCGCCGCCTGGGGATTGGCAGCCAGCGCCTCCGCCAGTCGGGTGGCGGCATCGGCACGGGCCTGGGCCAGCAACCCCTGCTGCTTGGCCTGGGCTTCGGCCTCGAGCAGCAGCGCTTCCTGCTTCGCCCGGGCATCCAGCACCAGCGCCTCGGCCCGGCCACGGGCGGCATTGATCTGAGACTCCCGTTCCCCTTCCGAACGCAGGATGGCGGCCCGCTTCTCGCGCTCGGCGGTCATCTGCTGCTCCATCGCCTGCTGCACCCCGGTCGAGGGTTTGATGTCCCGCAGTTCAACCCGGGTGACCTTCACCCCCCAGGGATCGGTCGCCAGGTCGAGCTCCTTGAGCAGCACATCGTTGACCTCGCTGCGGGTCGTGAAGGTCTGATCGAGATCGAGTTTGCCCATCTCCGCCCGGATCTGGGTCAGCACCAGATTGACCATCGCCGCCTGGAGGTTATCGACCGCGTAATAGGCGCGGGCATGCTCCAGCAGCTGCCAGTAGACGACGGCATCCACCTCGATCGCCACGTTGTCGCGGGTGATGCACTGCTGTGGTGGAATGTCGAGCACCCGCTCCTTGAGCGACTCGCGGCTGACCACCTGTTCGATCACGGGCAGCACGAACGACAGCCCCGGTTGCAGCTGGCGGTCGTACTTGCCGAGCCGCTCCACCAGACGCGACTGACCACCGCTGGTGATCTTGACCCCGTTGAGGCCGAGCAGGGCGATCACCACCAGGGCCGGCAGGCCAAGAAGTCCCTCCATCACCGATGCAGCACCATTGGTTCAGGCTATGCAGGATGGAGCGATCCGGCCGGAGCGGTTGCATCGATGGTCCCGCTGATCTGGCTGCTGCTGGGGTTGAGCCTGCTGGGCCTGCTGGCGATCGGGCTTGATTTCGATGGCCTGATGGCTGCCGCGGTAGCGGCCCTGGCGATGTCATGGCTGCTGTCGTTGCTGCCGCTGCCGCTGTCAGGGCAGATCGTCGTCTTCACGGCATGCACGGTCGTGCTGCTGCTGGCGTTGCTGCAATGGTCGCAGCGGCGGCGACAACGGGCGATCCCCCCGGCAGAAGCGGCCGACCAGGCGGTGGTGATCAGCGGCTTTGAGGAGCAGGCCGGTGGCCGGGTGCGCTGGCAGGGCCAGAGCTGGGCCGCCACCAATCTCGAACTGGAACGAACGCTGCGCCCGGGGGACACCGTCGTGGTCATGGGTCGCGAGGGCACCCGGCTGCAGGTGCTGCCCGGCCCGGACACCGACAGCCCGGCGGGCTCTTAGGGTCTGGCCAGAGCTTCCGGGCGCCCATGCAGCTCCGTATCGGCAACGGCTACGACATCCACCGGCTGGTGCCGGGTCGGCCCCTGATCCTCGGGGGGATCCGGCTGGAGCACAGCCTCGGGCTCGATGGCCACAGCGATGCCGATGTGCTCGTGCATGCACTGATGGATGCCCTGCTCGGGGCGCTGTCGCTGGGCGACATCGGCAGGTACTTCCCGCCTGACGATCCCCAGTGGAAGGGGGCCGACAGCCTGGTGCTGCTCGATGGGGTGATGGCGCTGGTGCGTGAGCGCGGCTGGAGCGTGGTGAATGTGGACACGGTGGTGGTGGCGGAGCGCCCGAAGCTCAAGCCCCACATCGAGGCGATGCGGGCCTCGATCGCCGCCCGTCTCGGCCTCGATCCCGAGCAGGTGGGGGTGAAGGCGACCACCAATGAGGGTCACGGTCCCACCGGCCGCGAAGAGGGGATCGCCTGCCATGCGGTGGCCCTGCTGCAACGCCCATGAGCCGGCGGCGCGTCCCAATGCTGCGGATGACCCTGCCATGGCTCTGCCGGCGAGTGTTGCTGCTGCTCGCCGCGCTATGGGCGGTGCTGCTGCCGGGGCTGCTGCTGGCCCCGGCCGCCGCCGCTGCCGCGCTGCTGCCGATCACCCCACCGGCCGAGATCACGCCAGCCACCCAGCCGGTGATCGAGCAGCTGCGCCTGAAGGTGCCAAACGAGCAGCGAAGGATCTGGCTGGAGGCTGAACGGGCCACCTGGGAGCCGTGGCTGGCCAGCCAGGAGGGCTTCCTCGGGCGGGAGCTGCTCTGGGATCCGGTGCACAGCGAAGCGACCCTGCTGATCCGCTGGGCCAGCCGGGCGCAGTGGAAGGCGATCCCCCAGGACGAGATCGATGCGGTGCAGGCCCGTTTCGAGGCCGTGGTGCGCGAGCGCCTGGGCTCCGGCGCCCCAACCCCCTTCCCCTTGCTCTACGAAGGGGAACTGATCAACCCTGAGGTCTGATGGCCGTATCCCTGCCCCCTGCACCGATCGGTTGATGGACCGCCCCGGCTCCCCACCCCTGGCCGCTGCCGGATCAGCCGCCGACAATGATCTGGCGCAGCACGATCTGGCTCGCCTCGATCTGGACCGCCAGCAACGGCTGGGGATGGTGGAGGCGGGGTGGGGCGAGCACAAGAGCGCCGAGCAGA
>JBJTBH010000223.1:0-6763 GCA_046091285.1 Cyanobacteriota bacterium
AAACCGCTTCTGGAATTCCAGCAGGAGCGCTGCTCATCTCAAGCCGTCTCTGCCTGAGATGCAAGCAAGAATCAGGGCGCTGTCAAGCCGTCAGCAGAGCCGATCGCCGCTCTGCGCTGTCACGACCCCTGAACGGATACGCTGTACTTCTCGAGCGCGACCGAGGGAGCGGCGCTGGCGGCCAGGGGACTCAACAGCCCCAGCGCGGCCGGAGCCAGCAGCAATGTCTTGAAAGGATTCATGAGGTCCTCACACAAAAAGGCGCAAGGCACCAGCTTGTACCTTATGGGTCTTCTTCCAGGGCGGCCAGCGCCACTGGACCGGTGAGGCTGGCGGCATAGGCCCGCTCCCGACAGCAACAGCAGGAAAAGACCCGGAAATCCATTCATGGATCAACGGAACGGAGCCAAGGTCCGCTGTAGCCAATCCCTGGCGATGATCAGGCAGGAATTGATCACAGACGGCAATCGATCGAACCCTGAGGGTGATCCTGACCACGGCAGAGGCACCCGAGCGCTGCCGGCGATAGACCACTGCCGGAGATAGCCCGCTGACGGCGTGACACGGCGCTGTTCCATGGCCTGAATCCTGGACCACGCCTTCCTGGCATCGCCGGCATCCATGCACACTCGCCGCCTGAGACCCTGCGGCCCAGGCCTTGCAACAGTGGAAGGATGCGCCGCTTCCTCCCCAGCCTTCCCTTCGTGCCGCTACTGCTGAGCGGCGCCCCACGCAGTTTTCTGGCCCACGATGAGGGGTACTACGCCCTCCAGGCCCGCTGGGCCCTGGAGCAGCACGAATGGCTGACGCCCCTGTGGCTCGGGAGTCCGGCCTTCGATCGCACGATGACCCTCCAATGGCTGATCGCCCTGGCCTACAGGCTGTTCGGCCTTCATCCCTGGGTGGCCCATCTCCCCAGCCTGGCGGCCGCCACGGCCAGCCTCTGGCTCACCCATGCCCTGGCCCGGGAGCTGGCGCCGAAACTCGGGCTGGGAACGGACTGGCCCTGGTTGAGCACCCTCGTGCTGGCCTGCACCCCCCTGTGGCTCAACTACGCCCATCTCGCCACCCAGGATCTGCCCCTGCTGGCGGTGGAGGAGCTGGCCTTGCTGGCTCTGCTCCGAAGCACCACCAACCGCCCGGACAGCGCACGCTGGTCGTTCCTGGCCGGCGCCTGTGTCGGGCTTGGTTTTCTGCTCAAGAGCTTCCTCATCGCCGTTCCCCTGCTCGCCCTGGCGCCCTACCTGCTGATCGAGCGCCGGTCGCTGCTGCGCCGCCGGTCGCTGTGGACAGGAGTGCTGGCCGGGGCCCTGCCCGCCGTGCTCTGGCTCGGCCTGGCCCTCCAGGGGCATGGCCTGGCCGTGGTCTCAGGCCTCTGGCTCAAGCTGGTGCAGCTCTCCGGCAGCGACCACTTCCAGCCCGGACCGTTCTTCTACCTCTGGAATCTGCCCGCCAACACCGCCCCCTGGATCGTGGCCGCAGGCTGGGGCTGGTGGCAATGGAGCCGCCCCCAGGCGCAGGGAGGCCTGGAGCGGGCGGAACGGCTGCTGCTGCTGGTCAGCCCAGCGCTGCTGCTGCTGCTCCTCAGCGCCTTCCGCACCAAAACTCCTTATTACGGTCTGCTGCTCTGCCCCTGGCTGGCTCTGGCGGCAGCCGCAGCCCTGATGCACTGGTCAGCGGCGAGCGATCCACGCCGTCAGCAGGGGCGCCGATGGCTGGCCGCCGTGGGAGCCGTGGTGCTGCTGGCCGCTCTTAGCCTGCGCTGGATCGCCCCGGAGCTGAGCACCGCGATCGGCCTGCCCCTGCCGATCATCGGCGCCGCCGGGCTCGGACTGGGCGTCAGCTGGGGAGCGCTGCCGATCAGCCGCCGACCGCGGCAGCGGCTGGCCGCGATGATGGTCGGCCCCTGGCTGGTCCTGGTGCTGCTGGTTCAGGGCGGCCTGTTCAGCGATCGCACGCCAGCCCTGAGGCAAGCCCTGGAGCAGCCTCAGCTGCAGCACCTTCTGCATCAGGAGCCGATCCAGCTGATCGCCGCAGCCCCGCTGAGCGATGACGACCAGGTGATGGTGATTCTTCTGGGCCTGGCCACACCGCGATTCCAGGCCACCCCGATCCAGCCGTCGGAACTCCCGGCGGGACGACTGGCCTGGAGCCGAACCACGGATCTGCTGTCCCTTCCGATCGACCGGAGCCCCCGGCGGCTGCTGCAGCCATCGCCGAACGCCCTGGGGTCCTGGCAGCTCGTGCAGGGGCGATGACGCCAGGACCCCAGGATCAACAATGGGAGCTGAAGCGTTGAACGCCGCCATGCCCCTCACCCCACAGCAGCGCTTCCAACACCGCAACCGCGCCTATTACGACGATCTCAGACGCCTGCACCGCCTGCTGGTGGCACCGGGGCTCAGGGTGCTGCAGATCGGCTGCGGCAGCGGAGAACTGCTGACCGCCCTGGAGCCTTCCCTGGGGGTGGGCATCGATCGCGACGCCACCGAACTGGCCGCAGCGCGGGAACGCCATCCGGAGCTGACCTGGCTGAACCTGGACCCTGCCCTGCTGAGTGCGGAAACCCTCGGCGTGCAGGAGCCGTTCGATGTGATCGTGCTCAGCAACACCCTCAACACCCTGGCGGATGTGCAGGGGGTGCTGGAGCGGCTCGAAAGCCTGAGCCATCCACGCACACGGCTGGTGGTGAGCTTCCACAACTGGCTCTGGCAACCGCTGCTGAAGCTGGCGGAAGCGCTCGGACAACGGCGGCCCCAACCCCCGGAAAGCTGGTTGACGCCGGGGGACGTCATCAACCTTCTCGATCTCGCCGGCTGGGATGTACTCAAGCAGGGTCAGCGCTGCCTTCTGCCCCGCCGCCTGCCGGTGCTGACACCGCTGGCCAACCGCTGGCTGAGCCAGTTACCCGGCCTGCAACAGCTGGGACTGACCCACTGGCTGGTGGCCCGTCCCGCCCGCCAGCCCCAGCAGCAGCCGAGCGTGAGCGTGGTGATCCCGGCGCGCAATGAAGCGGGGAACATCGCCGCCGCCATCGAACGGTTGCCGCTCCTGGGCCGCTTCACCGAGGTGCTGTTCGTGGAGGGCCACTCCAGCGATGACACCTGGGAGCAGATCGAGCAGGTGTGCCAGACCTACGATGGCCCCCTGCGACTGAAACGGCTCCGCCAGAGCGGCAATGGCAAGGCGGATGCGGTCTGGCTGGGCTTCGAGGAGGCGGAAGGCGAGGTGCTGATGATCCTCGATGCCGATCTGACCGTGCGGCCGGAGGATCTGCCCCGCTTCGTGCAGGCGATGGCGGAAGGGCGAGGGGAGTTCGTCAACGGCTGCCGCCTGGTGTACCCCCGCAGCAAGGCCGCGATGCCGCCGTTGAACACAGCCGCCAACCGCTTCTTTGCCTCCGTGTTCTCCTGGTTGCTGCGCCAGCGCCTGAAGGACACCCTCTGCGGCACGAAGGTGCTGTGGCGTGATGATTACCGACGCATTCAGGCCGGACGGCATTACTTCGGGGACTTCGATCCCTTCGGTGACTTCGACCTGCTTTTCGGTGCCGCCAAGCTCAACCTGAAGATCGTGGAAGTACCCGTTCGTTATCAGGAACGCAGCTACGGAAGCTCCAACATCGCCCATGTGAAGGAAGGGCTGATTCTGGCAAGGATGTGCCTGCACGCAGCGAAAAAACTACGCTTCACTCCTTGAAGACAGCGCATCCATCCGCGGCCGGAAGCGCCAGCTCCGATCAGAGCTCCGCCACACCCGGAGCACCAGCCAGGATTCAGGCCACACCGACCCAGGCCGCCGTGCCCTCCCCCCAGGCTGCCGAGCACCCATGAACCAGCCTGATCCCACACCAGCCCGCACGAACCGCTGGCCACGATGGAAGCCCGCGGATCAGGGTCAATCCCCACCGGCACCAGCACGGCCTGCCAAGCGCCGAACAACCCTGCAGACAAACAACACAGTCCTGAATCCAGACCTTCGCCGTTACACCTGGACGCAGTACTGGGTCGTGCTGGCGCCCCTGGCCTTCCTGGCCTATCTGGGGCTGGAATCCTATGGAATCGACTATCGCGCCTTTTACCTGGCCGGAAAATCAGCACTGAGCAACCTCAACCCCTACCTCAATCAACTGTCGCATCATCCGGACTTCTATGGACCGGTCAATTCAGAACTGGGGCTCTATGCAGGATGGAAATATCCACCCCTGACGACCTATCTTTTCACACCGCTCGCCCTCCTGGATTACGAGAGCTCCAAGAACCTGTTCAACGCCCTCAGCCTCAGCGCCACCATCGCCGCCCTGCTCCTGGCGATCCGCGGCAGCGCCAGGACACTGGCACCGGAATCCGTGCTGATCGTGATGATCAGCTTCCCGATGCTGACCACAATCGAACGCGGCCAGATCGATCTGCTGCTGATGGTGATCGCCCTGGGAGCCCTGGAGCTGTTCCGCCGTGGCCAGGCCGGTCTCAGCGGCCTGGTGGTGGCGATGCTGGCCGCGGTGAAACTGTTCCCGCTGCTCCTGGCCCTCGGATTCACGCGTCAGCCACGCCTGGGCCGTCAGGCGCTCTGGGGCCTGGGTCTGACCCTGATGGTCCTCAGCCTGCTGACCCTGCTCATCTGCCCGCACCCGTGGATCACCACCTTCATCACCCGCTCCATCCATCCCTTTGCGATGCCGCCGGGGCCCATCCGTCAGCTCCCGCCAGGCCTCGGCATCGTCGACGCCACAACCACGGTGCTCAGCAGCGATTCCCGTCCCCTGATCGTCACCCATGCCTTCACCAACGGCTACGCCAATCCACTGCTGAGCAGCAACACGATCGGCTCCCTGCTCATCGGCTTCTGCGGCGCCGGCTTCAGCCTCTGGCATCACCGCCATCAACCCCTGAGCCGTTGCTTCTTTGCAATCATGCCCTGGTTGAACATCATCAATCCGATCTCATGGACGATGGGATTATGTTGGTACTTTCCATATTTTCTTGATAACTATCGCCACCTGTCTCCCGGCCAACGTTTTCTTCTTTCCCTGCCGCTGATCCTTCCCCCGATGCTGAATGTGTCGGGGTATCTCGCCGCCGCCGCCACCTTGCTCCTGCCCTGGTGGTCTCGAACCAGCCTGCCCTCTGACACACTCAGCCGGTAGATCATCGCCGTCATGTCCAGACGCTGGCTCCTGGCCCTGATCGCTGCTCTGATGCTTTACCTGATCCTTGGGCTGTGCATCGGATTGCAGGGAGTGGGAGCACGGCTCGCCGGCCTCTCCTGGTGGTGGTGGCCCCTGGCCCCGATCACCGTCAGCGCTGGCTACAGCCTGCTGCTGATGCGCTGGCAGCTTTATCTCCGCACCCTGAAGGCTCCCCTCAGCCTCCGGGAAGGCGCCAGGATCTACGGCGCCGGGTTGGCGCTGATCGCAGCACCGGGTCGCAGCGGTGAAGCCCTCCGGGGGCTCTGGCTGCGGCGCCGCCATGGCTTTCCCCTCGCCGTGGGGGTGAGCATCACCCTGGCGGAACGACTGGCCGACCTCGCCGCGGCACTGCTGTTGCTCGGCTGGGGCCTCGGCAGCAGGCTGCTGCCGTTCCTTCTGCTCGCCGCTCTGATCGGCGCCGGCACCGCCTGGTTGGTCAGCCACCCGCTGACGCTCCGCCACCTGGACCAGAGCCTTGAACGCCTGCCGCTCACCAGACCCTGGCATGGCCTGACCCGGTTGCTGCGGGCCGGTCTCGCCTCCCTCGCCCAGCTGCGCACCCTGCTGCATCCACGGCCCCTGCTGATCGGCACGCTTCTGGCCAGCCTGTGCTGGCTCCTGGAATCCTGGCTCCTGCAGGGGCTCCTGAATGGGCTGCAGGCACCGATCAGCCTGCAGCAGGCCACCGTGGTGCGGACCGCGATGGCCCTCGGTGGTGTGCTCTCGATCCTGCCGGCCGGTCTGGGCACGAGCGAAGCGACCGCCATCGGCCTGGCGATCGGCTTCGGGGTCGCCAGACCCGCCGCCCTGGCGGCCACGTTGATCCTGCGGCTGGCCACGGTGGCCTACCCGGCCCTGGTGGGAAGCGTGCTCCTGAGCCGCCAGCGCGATCTCGGCCACCGTGATCGCGCCCTCCCTAAGCAGGCAGCAGGGCCCTGAGCGCCTCCAGGGCCGCCGCCTCATCCGCCGCCGCCACCAGCCGCTCTCCCACCACGCTCCTCACCGCCTCCAGCAACGCTCCACTTCCCGCCAGCACCACCACCGGGCCAGCCACCACCGACAGCCATTCCGCCAGCAGCCCCCTCTCCAGCAGCTCCTCCCCTTCCGTCAGCACACCGGCGCTGCAACCGCTGGATGGAAATCCCTGCGCCTGCCAGCTCCGCGGCGTCAGGTGCAGCAACGCCACCTCCAGGCGTGGATCACTGAGCACCAGCTGCCCCGGCGCCTCCTCGCTCTCCTCGCTCGGCTTCCACACCACCACCTCCGAGGCGATCCGCACCTGCGGGGCTCCGGCCTCCGGCCCATCCAGCCAGCAGCCCACCACCTGACCCGGCAGCTGCCACGCCCCCTCCAAGGCTTCCAGCAGCCGCTCCGCCCCGCCACCACCGGCAAACAACACCCCCGGCAGCGAGCGGTACTCCGCCGGGCAGGCGGCCTCGAACACCAGCTGATCGATCGGGCGCGACTGCAACCCAAAGCGATGCAATCGCAGCCAGGGTCGTGGATTGAGCTCCAGCACCACCGCCCCCGCCTCCAGCGGCGGCTGCGACACATCCGGCGTGATCACATCCAGCC
>JBJTBH010000224.1:0-2567 GCA_046091285.1 Cyanobacteriota bacterium
CCTGAGGGCGATCCGGTTCCCTGCCCGGTCGGGGAGGCCGTGGATGTTCAGCAGCTGACGATTCTTTTCGAATTCTGGCCAACCACCCGTCATGCTCGTAGCAGATTTCGTCTGTGGATCCGTGACGTCGGCCACCTTTTCTCTGACTTCTGCCGGTCAGGGTGATCCTGGCGAGTCCCGTCCGGAGCGCTCCCTGGCCGGAATCGACCGTCCGCCTGTGGTTCCGACACCGGCTGGGGGCGCGTTGAGGCCGCGGCTGCGCCTGGACCCACCGATTCTTGACCTCCGCGACCACCGGGGAGCGCCGCGACGCTGGTCGGCCCGCGTGTTCACCCTCGGCCTCTGGGCCGGTGGCGCCTGGCTGATGGGGGCACCGTTGACGGCTGGCCTGGCTCTGGCGGCCTTGCCCGTGCTGCTCAGTGCCCGGAGGCGCACCCGTGATGCTCTTCCGGCGCAGGCGGCGGTTGCCGTTCAGGAGGATCTGCCCCGTCAGGCCCTGGCCGAGGCCTTCGGCCTCGGGGAAGCGACGCTGTTCCGGGCCCGTCATGCCCGCAGCAGCACCTTGCACTACAACGATCAGGGGGTGATCGTGAGGATTGAGGCTGCGGAGCCCGGCGCTTCCTCCCTGGTGATGGGGCCCCGTCTGAAGCGTGGACGCCATGCGCATTCTCCTGGCTGAGGACGACGCCCGGCTGGCGGAACCTCTGCGGGATTTCCTCACCTTGCATCACCACACCGTCGATTGGTTTGACGATGGCCAGAAGGCCTGGCAGGCCCTCGAGAGCGGTGCCTATGCGCTGGCTCTGCTCGACTGGATGCTGCCCGGTCGCGATGGCCTCAGCATTCTTCGTGATCTGAGGCGGCAGCAGCGGCCGATCCTTGTGCTGATGCTCACGGCCCGCGATGCGCTGCCCGATCGGCTCGTCGGTTTTGAGGAAGGCGCCGACGATTATCTGGTCAAACCGTTTCAGGTGGAACTCGCCGCCCGGATCCGTGCCCTCGAGCGCCGTTCCGAGCGTCCGTATCAGTCATCCCGGCTGCGTTGGGGTCCCCTGGAGCTCGATGCGATGGCTGCTCAGGTCTGGTGTCATGGGCAGGCCCTGTCGCTCACCACCCGGGAGCTTCAGCTGCTGGAGTGGTTTCTGCGCCATCCCGGTCAGCTGTTCAGCCGCATGCGGTTGCTGGAGGCGCTCTGGTCTCTGGAGGCCGATGTCGGTGAGGAGACCGTCAAGACCCATCTGAACAACCTGCGTCGCAAGCTGCGTCAGGTGGCCGGCGTCGATCCGATCGACACCGTTCATGGGCAGGGCTATCGCCTGGCGGGACCGCTCTGATCCGATGGCCTGGTTCCGTTCTGATCCCTTCCCTACCGGCCGCCCTGTCAAGGGATTGAAGCGGCAGCAGCGGGATCTGTTTCTTCTCTATCTGGGCAGCCTCACGGCCGTTCTGGCGGTGATGGCCCTGATCGTCCGCGCCGGTTTTGTGGCCGGTGAGCTGGCGGACACCCGCAGCCAGCTGCTGCTGATCGGTGACGATCTTTCGACCTTTCCGCCCCCCCGGGCGGGTTTCGAACGCACGCTTCAGGAGACGCGCAAGGACTTCGCCACCGCCCATCAGCAGGTGGAGTGGTTCTTGTCGGGCCGCGGGCCGGCGATCGCCCGTCTCGGGGAGCTGCGCAGCCTCGGCCCTCTGCCCCGGCCCACAGGCGGCCAGACCCTGATCTGGCAGCGCGGGCCGGATTGGATCGCCCTGGTGCGTCCGCTGGATGCCGCCGGCCAGGACAGCCGTGGGGTTCCCAGGGTCTGGCTGCGCATCAGCCAGGGGCTCGAACCCGTGGATCAGCGTCTCCAGCAGCTTGATCTGGCCTTGACCGTGGCGATTCTCGTGGCCCTGGCACTCAGTGCCGCCACCTCGCTGCTGCTCACGCGCAGGGCGGCGAAACCGCTGCAGCGCAGCCTCGCCCGGCTGCGGCAATTCAGTCTTGATGCCTCCCATGAATTGAGGGGTCCCCTGGCGGCGCTGGCGGCCAATGCCGATATGGGACTGCTGGATCCCGGTACCCTGCCGCCGCTGCAGCGGCGGCGTTTCGAGGTGATCGCTTCAGCGGCTCAGCAGATGGAGCAACTGGTGAATGATCTGCTGTTGCTGGCCCGGCACGATGAGCAGCGACTGGAACTGCCCCAGAGGTTGAATCTCACGTTGTTGCTGGAGCAGCAGCTGCGACTGCATCGGGATGGCATCGCCCTCCGGCAGCAATCCCTGTCGGTGGAGCTTGAGCCCGCTCTGATGGTGCAGGGGCAGCCGTCCCTGTTGCAGCGGTTGTTTCGCAACCTGCTCGATAACGCTCAGCGTTACACGCCGGAGGGCGGCACCATTGCCGTGCAGGCCCAGAGCCGTGGTCAGCAGGTGCTGGTGTCGGTCACCGACCAGGGCCGCCTAAAAGTCATTTCATGTCGTGCTCATGGCCACGCCTCCAAGAGCGAGCATTCCCCTGATGTCGTGGCTCAGCTCTTGCTGGCCTGCGTGCACTGATCTGTAGCCGCCGTTGCGGAGCAGGTTCATCACCA
>JBJTBH010000225.1:0-2121 GCA_046091285.1 Cyanobacteriota bacterium
CGCTAATCGCACCCGCGTGTAGCGCTGCAGCAGTTCGCGGTTGGCAGCGCTGCGGGCCACGAAGGTGAACAGGAACTGGGAGCCGGTGCCGATGTAGTCGTCGAGGATCACCAGGGCCCGGCGTTGATCAGGAGACGGGGGTGAGGCCTGCAGGCCTTCGATGTTGTGAAAGCAGGTCACGGGCAGGCGGTTGGCCTTGCGGTAGAGGTAGGAGATCAGATCGCCGCTCTTGCACACGAAGGCGCGCGTGAAGTCGATGTCGCTGCAGCGCTCCACATCGAAGCCGTCTTCGGCTAGATCGACGCACAGGCGCTGATGCAGCAGCCGGCACTCGCGGATCAGCCGCGCCCAGCCGTGCATCTGCATGCACTCCAGCAGCCGCAGCGCGATCGGCTGGTCGGCGGCATCAAACTGAGCAAGCCAACGGCCCAGGGACGGCCGGGCGATCTCAGCCTCGTTCCAGGCCTCGGAAAGCACGTCCAGGCGTTCGTTCAGGGCGATCGGCATGGCGGGCAGGTTGGCCAGGGGCTGCAGGCATTCGGGATGAAAGGATGGAAAGTCGGGTTGCCATCGCCCACTCCCATCACTCCATGCTGCGCCGCTGCCTAGGCCCTGTCGCAGTCACTGCCCAGGCGGTGGGCACCGTGGGGCTGACCCTCACGGCGGTGTTCAACATCCCGGAGGCGATGCGCAGCGCTGGCAGCGCCACCTGGATCAGCTACGGCCTGGCGCTGGTGGTGGTGCTGCTGGTGGGCGAAACCCTGGTGCTGTTCCGCCAGCTGCCCGGCAGCGCCAATGGCATCGCCGGCTATGTGGGTGCCGGTTTGGGGCCGCGTCTCGGGGCGGTGGCCAGCTGGGCCCTGCTGCTGGGCTATGGCGCCACGCTGGTCGGCTGCCTGGTGTTCTTCGGCATGTTCCTCGAGCAGCTGGGGCTGCATCTGGGTCTGCCGCTGCCTCGGCTCGTGGCCTACCTGCTGGGCGCCCTGGGCTGCCTGGAGCTGGCCCGCCGGGATGTGCAGCTCTCCACCCGCACGATGCTCGTCACCGAGAGCGTGTCGGCGCTGATCATCCTCAGCCTCACCGCGGCGGTGGTGTGGAAGGGATTGGGGGCGCCCGACCTGGCCGCGATCAATCCGATGCGCGACAGCAGCGCCGAGGTGCGCTCGGGATTGATGGTGGCCTTGCTCAGCTTCATCGGCTTCGAAAGTGCGGCCAACCTGGGCAGCGAGGCCCTGCAGCCGGAGCGGGCGATCCCGCGCAGCATCCGCACCGCCGTGCTGGTGGCCGGCGGGCTGTTCATGGTCTGGGGGGCTTCCCTGCCGGAGGGGCTGGCCTGGCTGCCGGCGGTGGACCGGCAGGGCCTCGATCCCCTCAGCGCCCTGGCCGATCGACTCGGGATTCCCGGGGCAGGCCTGTGGATCAGGTTCGGCGCATTGCTGTGTCTGTTCGGCAGTTACATCGGGTGCCTCACCGCCATGGCCCGGCTGCTGTTCGGCCTGGCGGAAGAACAGCTGCTGCCAGCTCAGCTGGCCCGGGTGCATCCCCGTTTTGGCACCCCCTCGCGTGCCCTGCTCGCCGCCGGACTGCCCCTGGTGGCCGGCGGTGGGCTGGTGGTGCAGCGCAACCTCACGATCAACGAGATCTTCGGCCTGTTCGGCGGCTTCACGGTGCTCGGCTTTCTACTGGTGTATGGCTTGGTGGCCCTGTCCAGCCTGCGGGTGGTGCTGCCTGGCAACAGCCGCAGGCGGCAGCGACTGGTGGGTGGCGGCTGCCTGGCGGCCGTGGCGGCGATGGCGGCTGCTTACCTCACGGGGGTCCTGGGCCAGCAGAACACGATGCTGGTCAGCTTCGGCGGGCTGATGCTGCTCGGGGCACTGCGGGCTTGGTGGGTGCTTCCCGCCTCCCTGCAGCGGCACACCTGACGATCACCATGCGCCGCTTCGCCGCCCTCTACCGCGAGCTCGATGCCAGCAGCGGCACCAACGCCCGGGTGGCCGCCCTGGAGGCGTTCTTCGCGGCAAGCGCGCCGGCCGATGCCGCCTGGGCCCTGCATGTGCTGCTGGGCAAGCAGGGCAAGCGCCTGATCACCGGCCGCCGCCTGCGCGAGATCTGCCTGGAGGG
>JBJTBH010000226.1:0-8827 GCA_046091285.1 Cyanobacteriota bacterium
GTAGGCAGCCCCGCCGGATCACGCCCTTCCCTCAGACGCTCAGGAAGCGCTCGATCACGCTCTGGCTGAGGTCTTCGGTGGGGCCGCTCGCCACCACACCACCTTTCTGCATCGCGTAGTACCAGTCGGCCTGGCGCACGAAATGCAGGTGCTGCTCCACCAGCAGCACACTGATGCCGGTGGTGGCGATGATCCGTTTCACAGCCCGTTCGATGTCGAGCACCACCGAGGGTTGGATGCCTTCGGTCGGTTCATCGAGCAGCAGCAGCCTTGGCTTGCCAAGCAGGGCTCTGGCGATGGCCAGCTGTTGTTGTTGACCACCCGAGAGATCTCCGCCGCGTCGGTTCAGAAACGATTCCAGGATCGGAAACAGTTCGAACACAACCGGGTCGATGTGGCGGTTCCTGGCCAGACCGCCGGGAAGCGCCTCCAGACCGAGCATCAGGTTTTCACGCACCGTCAGCTGGGGGATGATCTCCCGCCCCTGGGGCACATAGCCGATGCCGCTCCGAGCCCGCTGATGGGGCGGCAGGGTCGAGATCTCCTGACCATCGAGAACCACCCGCCCACTGCGTTGCCGCAGCAGGCCGATCATCGTTTTCAGCAGCGTGGTCTTGCCGACGCCATTGCGGCCGATCAGGCAGACCATCTGGCCGGGTCGGATCGTGAGGTCGACATCGCGAAGGATGTGACTCTCGCCGTAGAACACATTCACGCCCTGCACGGAAAGGAGCTTGTCTGCCACAGGGGCCTGGCTCAGATTCGGTGCCTGCTCAGCACCGGGGCTGCGGGCGGCCATCAGATCACCTCCTGGCTGTTGGTGTCGGTCCCTGCCGACTCGTCGTGGTCCTGACCGAGGTAGACCTCGATCACCCTGGGATCGTTCTGCACCTGGTCCATGGAGCCTTCGCAGAGCACATGGCCTTCATGGAGCACGGTCACCGGTGCCCGCAGGTCGCGGATGAATTCCATGTCGTGCTCGATCACCAGAACGGTATGGTCGCCGGACAGCTGCCTGAGCAGATCGGCTGTACGTTCCGTTTCCTCATCCGTGAGGCCGGCCACCGGTTCATCCACCAGCAGCAACTGCGGATCCTGCGCCACCAGCATCGCGATCTCCAGCCATTGCTTCTGACCGTGGGAGAGGCCCCCAGCCGGTTGGTTGGCGTGATTCTCCAGGCCCACCACCCCGAGCAGATGCTGCACCCGATCGCGCAGGTCACTCCCCAGCCGGCCGAACAACAGCTGCAGCGGCCCGTGATGGCGGGTGACGGCCAGTTCCAGATTCCGACGAGGCGTGAGGTTCTGGTAGACGCGGGGTGTCTGGAATTTGCGACCGATGCCGCGGCGGGCGATCCTGTGTTCGCTCTGACCGACCAGCGAGCGACCCTTGAACAGCACCTGACCGCGGCTTGGCCTGACCTTGCCGGTGATCACATCGAGGAAGGTGGTCTTGCCGGCACCGTTGGGGCCGATGACAGCCCGCAGTTCTCCCGGAGCCAGGCTGAGGTTGAGATCTCTGAGAGCCCAGAAGCCGTCGAAGTTGACACTGACGTTCTGCAGTTCCAGCAGTGGTTGGATGGCAGGTGGCGTCGTTCCCGAACGGGTGAGGCTGGCGTCGGTCATGGGGTGTCTCCAGGCTGGTGCTGTGCGCTGCTTCCTTCCGCGGGCAGGGTGGATTTTTCCTGTTGCAGGGCTGGATCCAGTTCAAGTTCGGGATAGGTGGCCAGTTGCGGCGCCTTGCCGAACATCGCCAGCAGGTGATTCAGTCCACCGAGACGCCACCAGCCGACCAGGCCATCAGGCAGAGCGGTGACCACCAGCAGGAACAGACCTCCCTGGATGAACAGCCAGGTCTCAGGCAGTTGTTCGCTGATCAGGCTCTTGGCGTAGTTGATCAGCACGGCGCCCAGCACCGCTCCGATCAGGGTGCCGCGGCCACCGACCGCCACCCAGATCACCATCTCGATCGAGAAGGCCACCCCCATGTACTGCGGAC
The DNA here is from genome assembly GCA_046091285.1 of Cyanobacteriota bacterium. Classification (GTDB taxonomy): domain Bacteria; phylum Cyanobacteriota; class Cyanobacteriia; order PCC-6307; family Cyanobiaceae; genus CAIXOZ01. Next base: position 2,000 of record JBJTBH010000226.1, read on the forward strand.
TGACGATGCCGGACTGCACCGTGTAGAGGGCGCCGCTGATGCCGGCCAGAGCTCCGGCGATCGCGAACACGAGGGTCTTGTAACTGGTGGGGTTGTAGCCGGTGAACCGCAGCCTCGGTTCGTCATCGCGGATGGCGATCAGGGCATCCCCGACGCGATCGCGGGTGAGCTGCCGGCAGAGCAGCCAGGCCAGCACCACCGCCACCAGGGTCACCCAGTAGAGCGAACGCTGCATGTCCGGGTGGCCCACCATCAGCCCGAACAGCTGGGCGGTGTCGGTCTTGAGGCCGTTGGTGCCGTTGATCAGTTTCTGCTGGCCATTGAAGAAGTTGAAGAACACCAGCAGGGCGGCCTGGGTGAGGATCGAGAAGTAGACCCCCTTGATCCGATTGCGGAACACCAGGTATCCGAGCAACCCGGCGACCAGGGCAGGAATCACCCAGATCGCCACCAGGGTGAAGAGCGGCGAACCGAACGGTTGCCAGAAGGCGGGGAGTTCCTTGACGCCGTAGAGCGAGAAGAATTCCGGCAGCTGACCGGGTGGCAGCGAATTGAGCTGCAGATACATGCCCACGGCATAACCGCCGAGGGCGAAGAAGATCCCTTGTCCGAGGCTGAGCATGCCGGTGTAGCCCCAGATCAGATCGACGCCGAGGGCGGCGATACCGAGGGAGAGGAAGCGGCCCAGCAGGTTGAGGCGGAAGGGCGGAAGAATCGCCGGCATCAACAGCGCCAGACAGGCGAGGATCGCTAGGGGGATCCAGCCTTTGAGAAAGCGTTTCATCGATCAGGCCTCCACCATCCGACCTTTCTGCGGGAACAGTCCGGCCGGTCGGATCTGCAGGAACAACACCACCAGCGCGAAGACGAGCACCTTGGCCATCGAGGAGGTGGCGAAGAAGGTGACCAGATCGTTGAGAGCGCTCGGCATCGTCGGCCAGACCACCAGCAGCGCGCCGGAGCCGATCACGAAGCTGAGGACGCCGATGCCCAGGGCCGCCACCAGGGTGCCGGCCAGCTTGCCGACGCCACCGAGCACCACCACCATGAAGCAGTCGACGATGTAATTGCCCCCGAGGTTCGGGCCGACCGGCCCGAGCAGGGTGAGGGCCGACCCTGCCACTCCCGCCAGGCCGGAGCCGACGAGGAAGGTCAGAGCATCCACCTTTTCGGTGGGGATGCCCAGGCAGCTGCTCATCGAGCGGTTCTGGGTGACGGCGCGGATGCGGATTCCCCAGACGCTTTTCTGCAGGAAGCGATTCACGGCCAGCAGGGCCACAGCCGTCAGGGCCATGATGAACAGGCGGGCCGTGGGCATGGTCAGGGACCCGAGCTTGATCGATCCCCGCAGCCATTCGGCGGCGGTCACATCAATGTTGCGGGCACTGAACCAGGGCGTATGCAGGGCCATCACGGTGTCCAGGCCGCTGGCGATGATGATGCCGGCGGCGGCAGCCAGCACCCAGGCTCCGGTGTTCAGCAGTGGACTCCAACGCTGCTGCCGCCAGTGCTCAGGGGTGAGCAGCGGGGCGACCATTCCGATCGTCACGGCCACCAGCAGACCGAGGAAGAAGGCGGTGGAGACGGAGCGCACGAACTGCTGCAGGATCAGGCTCACGCCCCAGGTGGCCAGCAGCGTTTCCAGGGGGCGTCCGTAGAGACGACGGATCACCGTCTTCTCGAGCAGAAGGCCGGCGAGGCCGCTGACAAGAAAGGCGGCGGGAATGGCGATCAGGATGTAGATCGGAAACAGGCTTTGCAGCGGACCTGTCTTGAACAGGTTCTGGACGACGTAGGTGGTGTAGGCACCGATCATCATCAACTCGCCATGGGCCATGTTGATGACGCCCATCAAACCGAAGACCACAGCGAGTCCGAGGGCCGCCAGCACCAGCACCGATCCGATGGCCAGACCGTTGAAGAGTGTGTCGTAAAGAAGATCCATGGCTTCCCGGCGGGAATCAGGCAGAGAGAACAAAGAAGAAGCGGCTCAGATCCCGCACCGCCCTGATCAGGAAGGTTGGGGGGCTGAAGCCGCTGCAGGCCTGGGAAGGAGGGGAGGGACCCCGGTAACCGGAGTCCCCTCGAGTCCGATCAGAGCTTGAACTTGCCGGCGTCGGGACGCTTCTGGGTCCAGTCGCAGGTGTAGCCCTTGGTTTCGGGAACGAACTGGTTCCAGGCGACCGGCTTGACGAAGCCCTTGTTCTCGAGAATCTTGAACATGCCGTCCTTCTGCACTTCACCGATCAGCACGAGCTTCTCGATGTGGTGGTTGGGCTGGACGGTCACCTTGCCTTCAGGGGCGTCGAAGCTGACGCCGATCAGGGCTTCCCGCACCTTGTTGTCGTCGACGCTGTTGGCCTTCTCGGCGCCCTTGGCCCAGAGATAGACCATGTCATAGGCGGCTTCCGCGGGGTCGTTGGTCACACGCTTGTCGCCATACTTGGCCTTGAAGGCGGCGGTGAACTTCTTGGAAGCGGGGGTGTCGAGGCTCTGGAAGAAGTTCCAGGCGGCATAGGTGCCTTCGAGATACTCAGGTCCGATGGCGGCGATCTCTTCTTCGGCGATCGAGAAGCTCATGATCGAGTAGCCGTTGGCCGGGGTGATGCCAGCGGCCTTCATCTGCTTGAAGAAGGCGACGTTGCTGTCACCGTTAAGCGTGTTGACGATCACGCCACCCTTGGGCAGGGCCTGCTTGATCTTGGCGATGATCGGAGCCACCTCGGTGTTGCCGAGGGGCAGATAATCCTCGCCCACCAGCTTGCCGCCCTGGGCCTTGAGCTGCTCCTTCATGATCGTGTTGGCGGTACGCGGATACACGTAATCCGAGCCGACCAGGAAGAAGTTCTTGCCTTTGTTCTTCAGCAGCCACTCAACGGCCGGTTCAGCCTGCTGATTGGGAGTTGCACCGGAGTAGAAGATGTTCTTGGAACACTCCTGTCCTTCGTACTGAATCGGATAGAAGAGGAAGTGATCCTTCGCTTCAAACACCGGCAGCATCGCCTTGCGGCTGGCGGAGGTCCAGCCACCGAACACCACAGCCACCTGATCCTGATCGATCAGTTTCTTGGCTTTCTCGGCGAAGGTGGGCCAGTCGGAGGCACCGTCTTCCTGAACGGGAACAATCTTCAGCTTCTTGCCATCAACGGTGATGCCGCCAGCGGCATTGATTTCATCGATAGCCATCAATTCGGCTTCGGCCACCGTATTTTCGGAGATGGCCATGGTGCCGGAGCGGGAGTGAAGAATGCCGACCTTCACTTCACCGTCAAATTTGCCACCGGCGGATGAGTCACCACCCTGCTGGCAAGCGACCAGGGACATTGTCGTGGCCAGGGCCGTGGCGCCGCCAAGAATGCGGAGGGTGGTTTTGCCGGCTGATTTCGACATTGAAAAAGTTGCTTGCAGCGACGAAAGCTTCATGGAGTGCTCCAGGTGGACCCCCGTTGAACCGGGGATGAGACGGGGATGGATCCCGCTGAGGTCAAGCCGCAGCAATGCGGTAACTGGAAGGTATCCAGCAGGTCCACTTCTGTCTTGTAGCTCTTGTTACCGTTCCAGGAGACGCGTCGAAATTTTTATCATCAGTTTTTAAATCATGCTGATGCTTGGATTCATCTGTATCCGTTAATACCGTTGACTCAATCCGTTGGCAGTTGCTGCAACAGAAAGGCTTCCACCTGCTCCAGTCCCTCGCCGCTGCGGAGGTTGGTGAAGCACCAGGGTCTGCCCGAGCGCATCCGTTCGGTGTCCTGCCGCATCACCTCCAGGCTGGCGCCGACCAACGGTGCCAGGTCGATCTTGTTGATCACCAGCAGGTCGGAGCGCGTGATCCCGGGACCTCCCTTACGCGGTATCTTGTCGCCGGCGGCCACGTCAATCACGTAAAGACAGAGATCCACCAGTTCCGGACTGAAGCTCGCCGCCAGGTTGTCGCCGCCACTTTCCACCAGCACCAGATCCAGGTCTGGGAACGCCTGCTCCAGGTCCTGAACGGCGGCCCGATTGATTGAACAGTCCTCACGGATCGCCGTATGGGGGCAGCCGCCGGTCTCCACTCCGCGGATCCGTTCCGGAGCCAGGGCACCGGCTCTCGTCAGGAACTGAGCATCTTCCTGAGTGTAGATGTCATTGGTCACGACCGCCAGCTCCAGGCGGTCGCGCAGTCGACGGCACAGCGCTTCCACCAGCGCCGTCTTGCCTGATCCAACCGGACCGGCCACGCCAACCCGCAACCTGCTCATCGCGCCATCCGCCAGGATCCTTCCACTTTCGGCCACGGCCGCGTCCCCGCAAACGCCTGGCAGGTTCCACACTGGTGCCTGAACCCAGGCAGGCCAGCATCACGGTGGAGCAGCTCTCGGCCACCGATCTGGTCGCTCTGATCGCGGTCGGTCTGCTGGCCGGCTTCATCAACACCGTGGCGGCCAGCGGTGGCACCGTGGCCGTTCCCGCAATGATCGAGCTTGGGCTGGAGGCCGATCTGGCCAATGGCACCAACCGCTTGTCGGCGATGGCCGGCAGCCTGACGGCCACCTGGCGCTTTCATCAGGCCGGGGTGATTCCCTGGCCGATCAGCGCTCGGCTGTCGATTCCTGTCGGGAGTGGAGCCGTGCTCGGTGCCTGGGCGGCGTCGCGTCTTGATGCGCGCGGTGCGGAGCTGGCGGTGGCGGTCTCTCTGCTCATCGTTCTGGTGCTGCTTCTGGCCCGGCCCAGCCGTTGGCTGGCTGCCGACCAGGACGAGACCGGGGTGAAGGAATCGCCGCTTCTGGCGTTCACCCTGGGGGCCATCGGCTTCTGGAGTGGGTTCATCTCCCTGGGCAGTGGCAGCATGCTGCTGATGGCGCTGGTGCTGGTCGGAGGTCAGAACCTGCGCCAGGCCAACGTGATCAAGGTGGTCCTGCGGCTGACGTCCAGTGGTCTGGCGCTGCTGATCTTCGTGTTGCGTGGTCAGATGCTCTGGTCCTGGGCTCTGCCCCTGGCCCTGGCCAGCAGTGTCGGCGCTCTGATCGGTTCCAGGGTGGCGCTGGGTGAGCAGGCCAGCCGTTGGATCTACAACACGCTTCTGCTTGTGATCGGCACCGAGGTGATCCGCCTCGGTCTGCGTTTTGATCCGGATCCGCTCTGGAGGTTGGCCCTGCGGATCTGGCACGGAGCGGCCTGACAGGAGCACGCCTAACTGCGGAACAACCGCGAATAGAGGGCTCCATGCCCGAGCTGGGCCAGGGAGGCACCGAGCCCGCTGTTCCAGAGCTGCTGAGGATCCGTGCTCTCCAGTTCCCGGCTCCTGCGGGCGAGTGTCGGGGCCAGGGCCAGCTGCAGACGCTGGGCCTCCGTCGGTCCGAGAGGCACCAGCCGTACGGCTGCGCTGAGCTGGTTGGCCACCCAGCCATAGAGGTACCCCTCGATCATGGCTGCCGGTTCGAGATCCAGGCAGACTCCGGCCCAGGCCCAGGCGGTGGGCCAGCTGATCGCCAGCGAACCGGGCAGGGGCCAGCCCAGATCCGCCAGCAGCTGCACCAGCGAGCTGCCCATCTGGCGTTGCTGCGCCCGGACTTCCGGTGCTTCCCGCTGGACGAGCAGCCACTGGTCCTGTTCGCGCAGGGCCAGGGCGGCGCTTTCATCGCCGAGCTGCCATCGCCGGCACTCTCCCATCTGAGCCGGCAGGCAGGCGGCTTCCACCGGCAGCAGGCCCCGCTCCAGTTCGGCCTCCAGCCAGTCTCTGAGACCGGCGCCATCGCGGAGGACTCCCGCCTGGATCAACACCTCCAGGCCTTCGGAATAGCTGAAGGCTCCCACCGGCAGGGCCGGGCTGACGAGTTGCAGCAGATGGAGGGCGCTGATGCTCATCCAGCGACAGATTGCGAAGGGTCGTGAGCTGGGGCGTGCTCGTGGCGGGGGGCAGGGTGATGACCGTGGTCAGGGTCATGCGCAGGGTTGCCATGGCGGTGACCCGCGACGCTGTAGGCCCCCGCTTCCGGCAGAAAGGGAGCCACCAGGCGGCTCAGATGCAGACCCCGTTGCCTCAGCATCTGCTCCAGCACCGGATCCTCCAGTAACCGCAGTTCCCCTGGCTTCAGTTCCAGAGCCACATGGCGGTTTCCGAGGTGGTAGGCGGCCTGCAGCAGGCTCAGGGGGTCAGGGGCCTCCACCACCAGCAGGGGTTCGGGGGCGGCGAGAACCTGCACCAACGGGTCTCCGGCATCGGCCGCCAACCATTCGCCGGGTTCGAGAGCGTCGCCGCGGGGCAGTTGCAGCAGCAGCTTCCGGCCACAGAGGCTCTGGCGCAGGCCCCGCAGACGGGTGCGTTCATCCGCCGTCAGGGCCAGTTGCAGCGCTCTGGCCTCCGCTTCCGGAGTGTTGCCGGTGCTGGACCCCAGCCGTCGTTCGAGCACCAGGGGTTGGGGAAGGGCAATGGGGTCCATGGCCACCAGCGGTCGGCTGTTCCACACTCTCCGGCCATGGGCGACCGCTGTGTTGTTGTTGTTACCGGCGTCGTCGTGATCGCCTGTCACGCTGACGATCGTTGCTCTGGGGCCGGCCTGGGTTGACCCTGGAATCAACCCTGAGAGCCAGGGGGGCAGGAGGCATGGATGGCCGACGGCGACGATGCGACAGCGACAGCGACAGCGACGGCGACAGAGATGACGGCCGGCTGGCAGGCGCAGGCCTGGTTGCAGCTGCATCGGCAGGCTGTTGGCCGCGGCACGGGGCATCAGGGTGGGGCCACGGCTCCGCTGTCGTGGCAGCGCGGTTTTCCCGAGGCGGGGGGTCGCCTGCAGCTGCCGCTGCTGCACACGGCCGTCGGTCTTGTGGGGGGGGTCGATC
>JBJTBH010000227.1:0-3190 GCA_046091285.1 Cyanobacteriota bacterium
AAGGCCTCCGGTTGCAGCACATCGGCCACGCGGCCGATGGCATCGGGGTCGAGCAGGATCCCGCCGAGCACCGCCTCCTCCGCCTCCAGGTTCTGGGGCGGCACGCCATCGGGCATGGCCTCGAAGTTCGCCTCATCCCGCTGGCGTCCTCGCCGTGAGGAGCGCGAACCTGTTTCCTCCTCCGGACCCGGGGCCTGGCTGCTGAGAGGAACACTCACCATCGCCGGTGCTGCAGGGGGAGAGAACGGGACAGGCCAACCCCAGCAGCCGAGCCGTGCTGTGGGCTGGGCTGCGGAACGGGTGCGGCGCAAACAAAGGCCGCCAGTCCCGGATGGGCCTGACGGCGGGAGGCATCACATTGTGCCGAGGTTGGCAGGGATCCGCAGCCTTCCAGCGATGGCCTGCGGGGTTGATCACACCTCAGTGGCTGACCACCTCAAGGTTGATCTCGGCGGTGACTTCAGGGTGCAGCTTCACCTGGACCTTGAAGGTGCCGGTGCGGTGGATTTCAGGCACCAGGATGTCGCGGCGATCCACCTCTTTCTTGGTGGCGGCTTCAATGGCTTCAGCCACGTCGCCGTTGGTCACGGTGCCGAACAGCACATCGTCGCCGCCGGTCTGCTTCTTGACGGTGAAGCGGCCGATCGTGTCGAGGGCGGTGCGGAAGGCCTGGGCCTCGGCCTTGAGGGCGGCCTGACGCTCGGCTTCCTTGGCGCGGCGATGCTCCACCTGGCGCAGCACGGCCGGGGTCACGGGAACGGCCTTGCCCTGGGGAAGCAGGAAGTTGCGGGCGTAGCCAGGGGCAACATCGACCAGGTCGCCGTTCTTACCCAGGCTGAGAACGTCCTCGCTGAGGACGACGGAGACGCGCTTGGCCATGGGAACTCGAACGAATGATCGACTACTGGGCAGTCCACCACACTACGCCACGACTTGGTGGCGATCCTGCAGGGCCCGGGGGAGGCGCACCTGGCTGGCCAGTCCGAGTCGCTGCAGCAGGCGGATGTGCAGCCAGGTGAGGTCGGGCTCGCGCCAGCCCCAGCCGTGGCGTGCGGAATGGGGATAGGCGTGATGGGTGTTGTGCCAGCCCTCGCCGAAGGTGACCGCCGCCACCCATGGGTTGTTGCGGGATCCGTCGCCGCTGCCGTGCAGCACATAGCCCCAGCGGTGGGTGGCGGAGTTCACCAGCCAGGTGGCGTGGTATACGAGCACCAGCCGGAGCGGGATCCCCCAGAGCACCAGGGCCCAGCCGCCGGCGCCGGTCGTCGTGCCGATCCAGAACAACAGTGCGGCCAGTGGCAGCTGCAGGGCCAGGAACCAGCGGTTCAGCCAGCGGTAGTAAGGGTCTGCAGCCAGATCGGCCGTCAGGCGTGGCACGGCACCCATCGCCGGGATCGGGTTGAACATCCAGCCCATGTGGCTCCACCAGAAGCCGCGGTGGCTGTTGTGGTGATCCGCATCCGTATCGGAGAACTTGTGGTGGTGGCGGTGCAGGCCCACCCAGTCGATCGGGCCGTGCTGGCAGCTCAGGGCGCCGCAGGTGGCAAAGAACCGCTCCAGCCAGCGTGGCAGCCTCAGGGACCGGTGGCTGAGAAGGCGGTGGTAGCCGATGGTGACCCCCAGGCAGGCGGTGAGCCAGTAAAGGATCAGCAGGGAGGCCAGGGCCGGCAGGCTCCAGAAGCGTGGCAGCAGAGCCGCAAGGGCCAGGACATGCAGGGCTGCCATGAAGGCCAGCACGCCCCAGTTGCGCTCGCCCGAGGTGAGACCGGGCATCGGCTCGCTGCGGCGGGCTTCACCTGCCTGCCGGTGTGGCGGACGGTTCGGCGGGCGGTGCAGGTGTTCGCTGCGGCACGGTGGCGAGACGGTTGCTGCGGCGCACGATGGCATGGGCGGCGACGGCGGCGCCGGGATGGACGACGGCATGGGCCGCTCCGTTGGATTCGATAAAATGGTAGCAGTACGCATCCGTATCAGATGGGTTATCGGGATGAACTCGAAGCAGGTCGCGACGCGTTCGGGCATCTGATCAGGGTCTGGCATGAGCGCAACGGCTGGAATCAGCGCCTGTTGCCGGCTCTGGCCGAGCGTCTGGAGCTGGGCCGGGTGCACAATTCCCAGCTCTCCAACCTGCGCAACCGCAAGCTGGCATCGCCCGGGCCGGAGCTGTTCGTGGCCCTGGGGCGCCTCAACCAGCTGCTGGCTGCCGAAGCGCCCACTGGGGTGGCCCAGGCTCTGCGGGAGCAGCTGGAGGATCAGCCAGAGCTGCTCAGCGCCCTCGAAGCCTCGGCCCTGCCGCTGCTGGCCGACGATGGAGCCCCGTTGGGGCCGGCCCAGCTGTTCGAGATCTTCGTGGGTCTGCGTCAGCCCCCCCATGCCTTTGACCTTCGCATTTCCGCCGCGGAGGCCGGCGCCTTGAGTGCGGCCCTGGCGGAGCTGTTCACGGCTGGCTGCCCCTGGCGTCAGTGCCGCGATGCCCTGCTGGAGGCCTACCCAGTCGAGAAACGGCAGCGGCGCGAGCGGTTCGCCGAAGTGATGGCCGGCCAGCGTGACTACAGCGCCGAGGAGCTCGACGGGGAATTGCCCGACCTACGCCGCACCCTGGCGGTGCTCGGCGCGGCCGATGAGCGTGAGCTCAGTGCGGATCAGTTTCTGGAGCTGTTGCGCAAGCTCTCGGCGCGATTCGAGAAACCCGGCCGGGCTCACGTTTCGGAGAACCTGGCGGCCGGAATCAGGGAACGTCTCGGAAGCGCCTGATGGGCTGGCGAGAGGCGTGAATCAACCCGTGTACCTCGCCTCGCGGATCCGCTTGGCCCAGCCCAGACTGCGCAGCAGCTTGATGTGCTGCCAGGTGATGTCGAACTCGAACCAGCGCAGGCCGTGGCGGGCGCTGGCGGGGTGGGCGTGGTGGTTGTTGTGCCAGCCCTCGCCGAAACTGAGGATCGCGACCCACCAGCAGTTGCGGGAGAGATCCGGGCAGTCGAAGTTGCGGTAACCGAAGGCATGGGTGGCGGAGTTCACCAGCCAGGTGACGTGATAGACGAGCACCAGCCGCAGTGGGATGGCCCAGAGCACCAGGCCCAGGCCGCCGCCATGCACCTGGGCGGCATTGCCGTACCAGTAGAGGGCTGCGCCGATCGGCACCTGCAGCAGCAGAAACCAGCGATCAAGCCAGCGATAGAAGGGATCCTGC
>JBJTBH010000228.1:0-6283 GCA_046091285.1 Cyanobacteriota bacterium
AGCTGCTGATGGTTGTCGGCACGGGCCATGGCCAGGAAGGGCTGGGGCCGCTGCAGACCCTTCACCAAAGCAGGGGTGGTCATCAGCACCATCGGGCTGGTGGCCAGAGCGAGTGCATCGGCGCTGGGGGGAATCAGCGAACGCCCGGGGGCAATGGCCTGGAGGCGATGGCGCAGAAGCTCCTGGTAGATCTCGCCATCGACGGACAGAAGGGTGGGGATCGCGGGGTCATCCGCACGGCCACCCCCCTGCAGCACGGCACGGGCGTGGCTCTCCATCTCGCTGACGACATCCCCGCTGCCGCTGGCGCGGCAGCGCAACAGCACGCAGGTGCCATCGGGAAGGCGCGGCGGATCGCGCTCGATGGCGGCGGTCGCTTCCTTACAGAACCCGCCCAGGGCACTGCCCACCAGCATCGTGATCTCGAGGCTCGGCCCGGACAGCTGGCTGCAGCCGGCCAACAGCGGCAGCAGTGCCAGAGGCGCCAGCGCGCCGGCCATCAGCCGTGCCATGGGGAAAGCCTCGCGTCTCACCTATTGTGCGGCGGCCGGCAGCCTGCCGTCGCCGATCCTCTCCGCCTGGCCGCCCGCGGTGTCCGTGATCACCCGCCGCCGAGCCCTCTCCCTCGGCATCGCCGCGGCGGCCGTTGCGCACGCATCAGCGCCAGTACCTGGTCTGCGCCAGCCCCTTCTGGTGGCGGTGGGCTCTGAGCTGGAGCAGCCGCTGCAGCAGCTCGAGCCGCTGTTTGAGCGCCGTCATCCCGGCATCGACCTGAGCTGGCAGGTGCAGGGCGCCCAGGACATGGTGAATCAGAACCTGGAGGGCAGTCGCGATCGAGCCCGGGTGCTGATCCCCTCCAACCGGGAGCAGCTGCGGGCGTTCCAGGCATCGCTGGCGGCGCAGGGGGAGCCGGCGGCGTTCAGCGGAGAGCCGCAACCGATCGCCCGCACCCTGCTGGTGGCGGTGGTGTGGCCCGATCGCGGCGCGCGGCTGTTCCCAGATGGTCGCTTCTCAATGGACGCGCCTGAAGCAGGCCGCTGCGGCGGGCCAGTGGTCAGCCCTGGGGGGGCCTGAGGCCTGGGGCAGCGTCGACCTGCGCACCACCGATCCACTGCGCTCCAATTCCGGCCAGCTGACGCTGGCGCTCTGGGGCCGGGATCTGCCGGGGGCTGCGTCGGTGGCGGTGCTGAAACGGGCCGTCTACCGGCCTGCCCGCTCCACCGACATCCTGCTGCGGGAGTTCATCAGCGGCGGCCGCAACGATGGCGACATCGCCATGGTCTACGAAGCGGCGGCGCTGATGCGTTCCGCCGAGGCGCAGCAGCGCTGGCCTGGGGGCTACCGCCTGATGGTGCCGGACCCCACGATCGAAATGGTGCTGGCGGCGGCGGTGCTGCGGGGTGAGGCCACCGGGCGCCAGGCCGATGGCGAGCGCTTCGTGGGCTTCCTGGCTGGCGCGGAAGCGCAGGCGGTGCTCAGGACCCTCGGCTTCCGTGGCCTGGATGGGAGGGGCGGCAGCCCGGCCGCGAACCGGGTGCGGCGCCTGCCGCCTCCCGACCGTGCCCAGCCAGACGACCTGCTGCGCCTCTGGCAGCAGGCCATTTGAGGCCCAGCCCTGGGGTTGAACCCGCGCTGTTGGCCGCGCTCTCGCCCGCGCTCAGGCCTGAACTACTGAAAGGCGTTGATCGGTGGCTTGCCGGGATCACTGAGGAAGCGCCCACTGAACACGCATTTGCCCCAGCGGCCGGTATCGCAGCAGGTGAAGGAGGCCCGTTTCTCCACCGCGGAGCCCGGCCTGAACCCCCTGCAGGGATCGGCAGCCTGGCTGGGCGGCATCAAGAGGCTGCCGCATCGGATCCGGGCGCACTGGCCCTGAACAGATGAATTGTGTCCTGGTCGAGAACCCCGAGGGATCCGGCGCGGAGCTCTGCCAGGCGATGGGCGACCCGTCCGTTGATCACGAAGGGCTCTTTGTCCATATCACACTGGTACCAGTGCCCGATCAGGCCCACGAAGCTCACCCCGGGAAGGGCCAGCGCCTCCTCCAAGAAGGCGGCCCAGTCTGGAATCGACCAACAGCGATCCTGGGCTCCGTTCTGCTGATGGGCTCGCGGCCGGGAGTCCTCAACCCAGCGGCTGATCTTGGCGTTGCTCCAACCCTTCGCCCGCAGTTTGCCGATCTGTTTCTCGAGGTGATCGCGGGCGGCGAAGAAGAGCGGTGAGCCGCAGTCGCAGCCGCCGGAGCTCGTGTGGGCGTAGTGCTCGGCGGGTTTGAGCTGGGCGATCACGTGAGGATTCCTGCAGGGCCGGAACGCCAACTTGTGCCTGGCGACCACAGCATCGAAGCCGCTGCAGAGGGCGCTTCGGGGCACCACAGCCGTGATGAACAGGCACATCCGAAGAAACGCTCCGCGAACACCAGGCTGCCCGACGTTTGGGCAACAGCGGAACCTTCGCCGTACCATCCGCACAGAACAACCAGGCCGCTGGACACCACGCCTGCCACCTCCGGGGTTTCCCGTCTGCAACGGCGCCAGCGCGGAGCCCTTCGTCTGTCCTGTCTGCTCGCGGCAGCCGTCGGAGCCCTGGCGTTCGCGGGCCAGCAGGGCGATCCATCGGCCAAGCCCCTGCCAGCAGCCAGCGCTCCGCACGGTGCCCTCACCATCGGCGCCGTGATTGCGCTCACGGGGAACGCCAACCTATACGGCCAGGACCAGCGCCTCGGCATCGATCTGGCCCGCCGCTGGTCGCTCAGCCAGTCGCCCCAGCGGCCCCTGCGCCTGCAGCTGGAGGACGGCGGCAGCGATGAGGCCACGGCCATCGCCGGCTTCAACCTGCTGATCAACCAGGGAGCCCTGGCCCTGATCGGCCCGACGCTGTCGCAGCAGGCCTTCGCCGCCGACCCGATCGCCCAGCGGCGCGGCGTGCCGGTGGTGGCGCCCTCCAACACCGCCAAGGGCATCCCCCAGATCGGCCACTTCATCAGCCGCGTGTCGGCCCAGAGCTCGGTGATCGCGCCGCTGTCGATCGCCGAGGCCCTGCGGCGCGACCCTGCCATCAAGAGAGTGGCCGTGATCTATGCCCAGGACGACGCCTACAGCACCGCCGAAACACTGATCTTCCAGAAGGCCCTCACGGCCCGCGGGCTGCCGCCGGTCACGGTGCAGCGGGTGCAGCTGGCCGACAACGACTTCCAGATCCCGATCACCGCGGCCCTGCAGCAGCAGCCCCAGCTGGTGGTGATCTCGGTGCAGGCGGTGGCCGGCGGCAACCTGATCCGCCAGCTGCGCGAGCTCGGCTATCGCGGCCAGATCGTGGTGGGCAACGGCCTCAACACACCGAACATCTATCCGATCTGCCAGCGCTGGTGCGACGGCATCCTCATCGCCCAGGCCTACAGCCCGGAGCTGGACACGCCGATCAACCGCACCTTCCAGCACCTCTATCAAGGCGTCAGGCCGGGCCAGCCCCCCTCGCAGATCGCAGCCCAGGCCTTCGCCGCCTATCAGGTGGTGTTCGAAGCGGTGCAGCGGTTGCAGCGGCGCGGGGGGCTGGCGGGCGTCAGCCTCGGCCAGGCCCGCGAGGCGCTGATGGCTGAGCTGCTCGGCGGGCAGTACGACACACCGCTGGGCCCGATCCACTTCACCCCCGATGGCGAGGTGGTGCAGGGGCGCTTCTATGTGGCCCAGGTGCGCATGGATCCCGGCAGCCGCAGCGGCCGCTTCGCATTGATCCGCAACGCCACCGCGCCCGCGGCATCCCCACCAGCCCGATGATCGAAACCCTGCTGCAGACGCTGCTCAACGGCGCCGCCAGCGGCGGTGTGTACGCCCTGGTGGCCCTCGGCTACACGCTGGTGTTCTCGGTGCTGGGGGTGATCAACTTCGCCCTCGGGGCGCTGTTTTCGCTCGGCGGCTACCTCACCTATCTGCTGATGGGCGGCCACATCAGCGCCAACGGCGGCCTGCCGGGCTGGGGGCTGCCCTTTGGCCTGCCCTTCCCGCTGGCGCTGCTGCTGGCGGCGGCCCACACCGGCATCGCCTCGCTGGGGGTGGAGCGGCTGGCCTTCGCGCCGCTGCGCCGCCGCAACGCCGAACCGCTGCTGTATCTGATCACCAGCCTCGGCGCCGGCCTGGTCCTGGTGAACCTGCTGCAGATGCTGATGGGCGCCGAGGGCTATGCCTTTCCGGCCACGGCCCTGGCCGGGCTGCCCGATGCCGTGGTGCTCGGCGGCGCCCGCATCCGCAGCGTGCAGGTGCTGCTGCTGGCGGTCTGCGCCGCCGCGGTGATCGCGCTGACCCTCTGGCTGGAGCGCAGCCGCAGTGGCCGGGCCCTGAAGGCCGTGGCGGAAGACGCCACCACCGCCCGGCTGCTGGGCATCAACAGCGACGCGATGCTGCGCCTGGCCTTCCTGCTCAGCGGCGCCCTGGCCGGCCTGGGCGGCGGCCTGATCGGCGTAAGCATCAGCCTGCCGGGGCCCTATGTGGGCATCGGCTACGGGCTCAAGGGTCTGGCGGTGCTGGTGCTGGGTGGCCTGGGCAGCGTGCCGGGCGCCATCGCCGGAGGCCTGCTGATGGGCCTGGCTGAGGCGCTGGTGCCGGGCGAGGCCTCCGGCTGGCGCGATGCACTGGCTTTCGCGATTCTCTTCGCCGTGCTGCTGCTGCGCCCCACGGGCCTACTGGGCCGCCGCCTCGTGGAGAAGGTGTAGCCGCATGTCCATCAACGCCAGGGGAGACAGCCCGTGATCGATAACGGCCTGCTGGTGCAGATGCTGATCGGCGCCCTGCTGGGGGTGTCGGTCTACCTGCCGCTGGCGGCGGGCCAGCTGTCGCTGGCCACGCCGGCCTTCTATGCCGTGGGTGGCACCCTGGCGGCCCTGCTGTCCACCAGCTGGCCCGCCCTCGGTGCCGGCGCTGATGGCAGCGTCCCGCTTAGCTCGTTCCTGCTGGAGCTGCTGCTCGGCGGGGTGCTGGCGGGCGTGCTGGCCCTGCTGGTGGGGCGGCTGGTGCTGCGGCTGCAGGGGATCTACCTGGCCATCGCCACCATCGCCCTGGTGGAGATCGTGAGGGTGGCGATCCTCAACCTGCCGTTCACAGGCGGGGCGATCGGCATCTTCGGCATCCCGCAGCCGTTCCAAACCGCGGCGGGCTACCTGCTGCCGGCCCTGGGTCTGCTGGCCCTGGCGGGCTGGGTGTGCCAGCGGCTGGAGGTGATGCCGCTGGGCCGGGCGATGGCCGCCATCCGCAACGACGAACTGGCCGCGAGCTGCATGGGCATCGACACCACCCGCGTGAAGCTCACCGCCTTCGTGCTCAGCGCCGTGCTGGCCGGCAGCACCGGCGCCCTGGCAGCCCACTTCCTCAACACCTGGAACGCCCGCCAGGGCAGCTTCGACACAGCAGTGACCATGCTGGCCTTCGTGATCCTGGGGGGCTCGCGCAGCTGGCTGGGGCCCGTGCTGGGCGGCCTGCTGCTCACCGCGCTTCCCGAGCTGCTGCGGCCGGTGGGCGATGTGCGCCTGGTGCTGTTCGGCCTGGTGATCCTGCTGGGTCCATCCCTGTTCCCGCAGGGGCTGATCACCCCCGGCCTGCTGGAGCGGCTGGGTCGCCTGGGTGAGCGGCCATGAGCAGCGATCCGCTGCTGGAGGTGCGCGACCTCACCTGCCGCTTCGGCGGCCTGGTGGCGCTGGATCGCGTCAGCTTCGCGGTGCAGCCGGGCGAGATCTTCGGCCTGATCGGCCCCAACGGTGCCGGCAAGACCACGCTGTTCAACCTGATCTCCGGCGTCACCACCCCCACCGCCGGCAGCGTGCTCTGGCGGGGCGCGCCGATCACCGGCCTGCCACCGCATCGGCGCAACCGCCTCGGCCTGGCGCGCACCTTCCAGAACCTGCGCCTGTTCGATGGGCTATCGGTGCGGGAGAACCTGCTGGTGGCCCTGCAGCGCCGGCCCCGCAGCGGCGCCCTGGCCGGATTGCTGGCCAGCGGCAGCCACCGCCAAGCGGAACGCCAGCGGCAGAAGACGGCCTCGCAGCTGCTGGATGAGCTGGGGCTGAGCCAGCTGGCCGAGCGCGAGGCCGGCACCCTGGCCTATGGCGACCGCCGCCGCCTGGAGATGGCCCGAGCCCTGGCCACCGGCCCGCAGCTGCTGCTGCTGGATGAACCGGCCGCCGGCCTCAACCCTTCCGAGAAGGACGACCTCTGCCAGCTGATCGCCGCGCTGCGCCAGCGCCATCAGCTCACGGTGATGATCATCGAGCACCATGTGCCGCTGCTGATGCGCC
>JBJTBH010000229.1:0-29958 GCA_046091285.1 Cyanobacteriota bacterium
CCCGACTGATCAGCGTCAGCCGGGCATTGGGGTGGCTATGCATGGGGTGTGAGGTTCTGGGCTGGGCGGTGACACCCCGACCCTGGCAACCTCACACCCCCTTGTCAGATGAACAACCTGGTGGGACTACACACTTAGGCCCACGGAGATCCTGAGGCGCCCACCCGTGGTCTTCCGGGGTCTTCCAGCGAATCGATGAGGCTGGTCGTCGGGACAGCGCAGGCGTTGTTGACGCGGGCGTGTCGTGATCGTCAGACGACGGTCTTTCAAGGCTGCCGGCCAGCCTCCTGATGGCTGCCGGCTCCGTGCCCCATCTTCAGAGCCTCCGGACAGAACTCCGTGCCTTGGTTGTTGGACAGTCTGCGGCCCAGACTGTTCCTCAGACAGTGAGTCGAGATCGCCATCGGTCTGAGGCGGTTGTGCCCGAACCGGAGCCTGATCCGATTCAATGTCCTGGATCTGATCCCTCGTTGCGATGGGATCCTGAGACTGATCAGGCCAGCGCGGAAAAGGCCAGCGCGGAAGAGACTGGCGACAGAAGTCGGCGCCGATGGTTACGCCCGCCGGCAACCTCTCCCGCGATGCTTTCAACCAACGTCTGAGGGCTGGCCGCAGGATTCGTGCTCTGACCTGTCCGGTGGCGGTCGAAGCGCTGAAGCGGCCGCAGGGCTCAAGTGAGTACGGCGATGCGCCCCTGTCGGTTCCTGCAGCCTGGCGGCGAGGACCCCTGGTGATGGCCACGATCCCCTCCCGGAGCGACTGCAACTCCGAGGGTTTCTGATGCACTCAGGATGTCATGGGTCGCCTGAGATTCGAACTCAGGACCAATCGGTTAAAAGCCGAGTGCTCTACCGCTGAGCTAGCGACCCGCCCTGTTGGGCAGCCCTGTCGGGCTCTCAGAAACTTATCACCCAGGCGGAACGCCGCTGTGTGGTTGTCGCTCCTGCCGGTCGGCTCCTCAAGAATGGAGGCCCCAGTGGCCTGCCTTCGTGACTGCGTCCTCCTTTCCCTGGCCCGCCCCCAGGGTTGATCCCGAGGCCTGGGTGGCCGAGACGGCGGTGCTGATCGGTGCCGTCACCCTTGAGGCCGGGGCCAGCCTCTGGCCCACAGCCGTGGCCCGCGGTGATGTCTGCCCGATTCACATCGGTTGCGGCAGCAACGTGCAGGACGGCGCCATTCGTCATGGGGATCCAGGCCATCCGGTGTGGATCGGCACCGACGTGACCGTTGGCCATCGCGCCGTCATCCATGGCGCCACCCTCGAGGATGGTTGTCTGATCGGTATCGGCGCCATCGTTCTCAACGGCGTCACCGTCGGCGCTGGTGCCCTTGTGGCGGCCGGTTCGGTGGTGACCCGGGATGTGCCCGCCGCCGCCCTGGTGATGGGGGCCCCGGCCGTCGTGCGCCGGGAGCTCAGCCCGGAAGCGGTGCTCGAGCAACGGGAGCATGCACGGCGCTACCGCCGGCTGGCCGAGGCCCATGCCGGTCGTGGTCAGGACATCGGCTTCCGCGAGGCCTGAAGACGGTTCACGGCGGCCTTCACGCCTTGTTTTGCTGCAAAACTCATCGAGCTGGCTGACGTTCTGGCGATTCAGGGGCTCTTCTCCGTAAGATCCACGGACGCTTGTTCCCATCCAGCCATGGACCTTCGGCTCGTGCTCGTCGCCACTCCCGTCCTGCTGGCTGTGGGCTGGGCTGCCTTCAACATCGGTCGTGCCGCCATCGGTCAGGTGCAGCTTCTGCTCAAGCGGGCCCGCGCCTGATCCACAGCCTGTCGGCGAGCCTCACGTTCTGACCGGCTTCAACGAGCCTTTCGGTCCTGCTGCGGCTCTACCGGACCCATAGCCTGAGTGCTGGCCGTCAGCAGCACAGTGTCAACGACAGGATCAGAGCCGGTTGTCGTGATCGGAGCCGGTCTGGCGGGAACGGAGGCGGCCTGGCAGGTCGTCCTCTCCGGGGTTCCTGTGCGCCTGCTGGAGATGCGCCCCCTGCGCCGCTCACCGGCTCACCACAGCGCTGAATTCGCCGAACTGGTGTGCAGCAACAGTTTTGGTGCCCTTTCCAGTGATCGGGCCGCCGGCCTGTTGCAGGAGGAGCTCAGGCGGCTCGGATCGCTCGTCATCAGCACCGCCGATCGGCACGCTGTTCCGGCGGGTGGCGCTCTGGCTGTGGATCGTGGGCGTTACAGCGCTGCCCTCACGGCCGCACTTGAGCAGCATCCCCTGGTGACGGTGGAACGCCTGGAAGCCACCGAACTGCCGGACCATGATCGGGTGGCGGTCCTGGCCACCGGTCCGCTCACCAGTGAACCCCTGGCCCAGCAGCTGCGGGCCTTCACCGGCCGCGATGACTGTCATTTCTTTGACGCCGCCAGTCCGATCGTCGCGGGCGAGAGCATCGACCTCTCCGTCGCCTTCCGTGCTTCCCGATACGACAAGGGCGATGCCGATTACATCAACTGCCCGATGGATAAGGCGCAGTTCCTCGCCTTCCGAGAGGCGCTGCTCGGCGCTGAACAGGCGGAACTGAAGGATTTTGAGAAGGAGAGCGCCACATTCTTCGAGGGTTGCCTGCCGATCGAGGAGCTGGCCCGCCGTGGCGAGGACACCATGCGTTACGGGCCCCTGAAGCCGATCGGACTCTGGGATCCGCGCTGGGGTGATGTGAACGATCGGGAGGTGCGTCGTGCCAACCGGGCCTATGCCGTCGTTCAGTTGCGTCAGGAGGATCGAGACGGCCGCCTCTGGAACCTGGTGGGCTTCCAGACCAACCTGAAATGGGGAGAACAGAAGCGGGTGCTGCGGTTGATCCCTGGTCTGGAGAACGCTGAATTCATCCGCTTCGGGGTGATGCATCGCAACACCTTCCTGGAATCCCCGCAATTGCTCGATCCCACCCTGCAGTTCCGGCGGCGCCCGAGCCTGCTGGCGGCTGGGCAGATCACCGGTACTGAGGGCTATGCCGCTGCGGTGGCCGGCGGTTGGCTGGCTGGCACCAATGCCGCCCGGTTGGTGCGGGGCCTCGAGCCGATCAGTCTGCCGCCCACAACGATGATCGGAGCCCTGACCCACTTCGTGGCCGAGGCCCCCTGTGCTGGTGAAGGCAAGCGGGGTGGCTTTCAGCCGATGCCGCCCAATTTCGGCCTCTTGCCGGAGCTGAGCGAGCGCATCCGTGACAAGCGGCGCCGCTACGGCGCCTACCGCGACCGTTCGCTGGCTGATCTGGCGCCCTATGGCCAGCGGACTCCTCAGTGTGTGTAGGTTCGCTCTGTCAGGTCGTCAGGTCGTCAGGTCGTCAGGTCGAGCCGCTCAGAACGCCCGGGAGCTTCCCAGACCTCCGACCTTCCGATCACGGCCGTTGATCAATCAGCCGCCCCGGCGACCCGCAGCGCGTCGCTGAAGCGATCCCAGCCGTCGGCGGGCCGCGATGTTGACGTTGTCACCAAAGATGTCGTCTCCATGGCTGAAGACGTCGCCCATATTGATGCCGATGCGCAGCACGATCCGACACGATTCAGGCGTGTTCTGTTCACGAGCGCGGGTGAGTTGCTGGACAGCAATGGCGCTGCCGACGGCTTCCAAGGGCTCTCTGAACTCCACCAGTGCATCATCGCCCATCAGCTTGATGATGCGACCCCCGTAGGATTGGATGGTGGGTTCAAACAGATCATTCAGCCAGCTTTGAACACGGCTGAGTGTTCCAAATTCGTCCACACCCATCATGCGGCATCTGAGGTCCAGGACTGATTCATGGCGCCGGGTCAGGGCCTGATCTGAACGGCGGTCGTCAGGTGTCAGCCAGGCACCTGAACGTTCTGATCCATGGCCCCAGAACGCGAACGCCGCTGACGGTTGAGGTCGGCGCTTCGATCGAGAACGCCGCTATCTATCGTTGCCTGGCTCTGCCACCCCGCCTGTGACCAGCCGCCCCGCCACGAGCGCCGATCAGAACAGCCGCTGGGACGTGATCGTGATCGGTTCCGGCATCGGCGGGCTGGTCACCGCCAGTCAGCTGGCCGCCAAGGGGGCGAAGGTGCTGGTGCTGGAGCGCTACCTGATCCCGGGTGGCTCCGGTGGCAGCTTCCGGCGCGACGGCTACACCTTTGATGTCGGCGCCTCGATGATCTTCGGCTTCGGAGATAAGGGCCACACCAACCTGCTCACCCGCGCCCTCGCCGATGTGGGGCAGCACTGCGACACGATTCCCGATCCGGCCCAGCTGGAATACCACCTGCCTGGCGGTCTGAACGTGGCGGTGGACCGCGACTACGAGCGCTTCATCGCCGACCTCACCGCCCGCTTTCCGCACGAGGCCAGGGGCATCCGTGCCTTCTACGACACCTGTGCCCAGGTGTTCCAGTGCCTCGATGCGATGCCGCTGCTCTCGCTTGAGGATCCGGCCTATCTCGCCAAGGTGTTCTTCAGGGCGCCGCTGGCCTGCCTCGGGCTGGCCCGCTGGCTTCCCTTCAATGTCGGCGATGTGGCCCGGGCCCACATCACCGATGAGCAGCTGCTCCGGTTCATCGACATGGAATGCTTCTGCTGGAGCGTGATGCCGGCGGATCGCACGCCGATGATCAACGCGGGCATGGTGTTCACCGATCGCCATGCCGGCGGCATCAATTACCCCAGAGGTGGTGTCGGTGTGATTGCTGAGAAGCTGGTGGCTGGCCTGGAGGCCCATGGTGGCGCTATCCGCTACAAGGCCCGGGTCACCGAGGTGCTGCTTGAAGGCGAAGGCCCCACGGCCCGGGCGGCGGGTGTGAGGCTGGCCAGTGGCGAGACGATCCGCGCCCGTCGCGTGGTGAGCAACGCCACCCGCTGGGACACCTTCGCCGGCACGCCCGGCAGCGAGGGCGCTGTGGCCCGGCCGCTGGTGGATGCCGCCCATACCCCGAAGGTTGAAACCACCTGGCGTCGTCGTTATCGCCCCTCTCCCTCCTTCCTTTCCCTGCATCTGGGCATCGATGCCGCCGTGGTGCCTGAGGGCTTCCATTGCCACCATCTGCTGCTGGAGGACTGGGCTGAAATCGAGGCGGAACAGGGCGTGATCTTCGTGTCGATGCCGACGCTGCTCGATCCCTCCCTGGCACCGGCAGGGCGCCACATCCTGCATACGTTCACGCCCAGTTCGATTGAGGCCTGGAAGGATCTCTCCCCGGCCGACTACACAGCCAGGAAAGAAGCCGACGCCGATCGCCTGATTCAGCGCCTGGAGGCGATCCTGCCGGGACTCAAGGGCGCGATCCGCCATCGCGAGGTGGGCACCCCCCGCAGCCACCGTCGCTTCCTGGGGCGCATGGGCGGCAGCTACGGCCCGATTCCGGCGCTGCGTCTGCCGGGCCTGCTGCCGATGCCCTTCAATCGCACCGGCGTCCGCGACCTGTACTGCGTCGGCGATTCCTGCTTCCCCGGCCAGGGACTGAATGCCGTGGCCTTCAGCGGCTTCGCCTGCGCCCATCGCATCGGCGCTGATCTGGGCCTCAATCCCTGGGCGCTGCCGGATTGAGGCTGTCCTGCCGGTGACCCATCCACAACCAAGGCGTTGATCTCCATAGGCTGACCCCCAGTGAAGTCCCCTGGATGAGCTCCGCTCCCATCCCCAGTTCCGCCGATCTGGCCCGCTACCTCGAGCAGCGTGGCGAGCTGGGCAAGCCCTGGATGTGGCACCTGTTGCGTCTCACCAAGCTCAAGGAGGCCAGAGGGTCCATGGATCCCGACACCTACATGCGCCAGGTGCAGGAGGCCCATCACGATTTGATGCGACTTGGGGAGTTCTGGAAGGGTCGGGAGGCTGAGGTCTTCGGTGGCCGTTACCAGCCTTCCACTGTGGTTGAGCCCCTGCCAGGCTCCCCGGAGGATCGATGAGCGCTGCGGACAGCGACCTGTCCGGGAGGCTGGCCAGCTCAACCCGGCCAGCCCTGGGTGAGGAGGCTCTCAGCCCCGGGTCATCTGGCCTGCATGGCATGCAGCCCCTGATCCGCGGCACCTTGATGGCTCTTTATCTGGCCCTGGTGTTGCCGTTGCCGTTGCTCGCTCCTGAAGGTCTGCGCCTACCTCTGGCCCTGGCGCTCCCCCTCGGGGCCCTGCTCGTGCTGGCGATCACCAGCGAGCAGGTGCGCTGGGATGGCGAGGGCCTGGCGGTGGGACCGGCCCCCTGGTGCCGCTGGCTGCTCTGGCGTCGCGGCTGGCAGCTCCAGTGGCGCGAGATCACCGCGATCAAGGCTGTCGGCACCAGCCAGGGTGGGCGTGTTCACTACCTGAAGACCACCACGGGGCAGGCCTGGTTGCTGCCGCAGCGCATCACCGGTTTCGATGGTTTCCTGGTCCAGCTGTCACGAGCAACCGGTCTTGACACCAGCGGCATCGGCAGGCTGACACCCCCCTGGACCTACCAGCTGCTGGCGGTGCTCTGTGGCCTGATGCTGGTGGCGGAAGCGGCTGGTCTCTGGTTCCGGCAGAGCGGCAGGCTGATGATCGGCGGCCTCTGAACGAAGCCGCCCATCGGGGGAGTGTTCAGGGACGCCCATCGGGCGCAGGTCAGACCTTCGGAGGTTCCGCTTGCCGGCTGGGCCCGGTTCAGCCGAGGCCCATCAGAGCCTGCGGCGCACCGGTCAGTTCCGGGGATTCGGGCAGGGTGTCGAGGCTGAAGCGATAGCCCTGCTGACGCACCGTTTCAATCCCGCCTCCTTCGCCCAGGCCAGCCTGTTCCAGTTTGCGGCGCAGGGTGAGCACCTGGGTATCCACCGAACGGGGGCCACCACTGAAGGGCGGCCAGGCCATGCGCAGCAGCTCCTGGCGGGAGCGAACCATCCCCGGGGGCATCAGCAACGCGCAGAGCAGGGCGAATTCGCGAGGGCTGAGCTCCACCGGCTGGTCGCGGAGTGTCACCTGACGCAGCAGCACCTGCACCTCCAGGGGGCCGACGCAGACCCGTTCCTGCAGACCGGTGCCGTGGCCGCGGCGCAGCAGCGTGCGGCAGCGAGCGGCCAGCTCTTCCAGACCGAAGGGTTTGCGCAACACATCGGCAGCGCCGGCATCAAGCAGCGATACGACCGGTTCGGATCCGGTGCGGGCGGTGAGCACCATCACCGGAGCGCGCAGCTGATCCGCCAGTCGCAGAGCGCTGCTTTCCTCAAGCAGTTCAGCGCTCACCAGCAGATCGGGGGCCTGTTCGTCGCAGAGCTCGAGGGCTTCGCGGGCGGTGGCCACGGCGGCGGCCAGATGGCCGTCCTGCCGCAGGCGTTGGGCGAGCACGGTGCGCAGCGTGGGGTGGGGCTCCACCACCAGCACCCTCCTGGGCAGGGCTGATGCACCGGAGCCACTGTTCGTCATCAAAGGGCTCGGGGGGAGATCCACTCGATCCGGCAATTGTTCCTACGCTAACGAGCAACCATGATGGAAGCCAGTATCGGGCGATGCCTTTCGATCTGTCCCCTCATCGCCCCGCTCCCCGGTTCACGCCCCCCACGTTCAGGTTACGTGCCCCTTCCATCAGAACGGTCCGGCTCTGCGGGCCGTTCAGGGGGCCGTCGCCCCAGCTCCTGACGCGGTTTCAGCTCCCGTGATGGCTGACGTGGCCGCTCTGATGCTCTGAATGTTCCCCTTCCTGTCACCGACCTCTTCCGATCCTTCCTTTCCGGACCCCGCTTCCGCTTCATCCCGGCCATGACCACCCTTCAGGATCCATCAGCCATCCGTCATTTTCAGTCGGTGTGCGACGCCTGCCAGGATCTGGCCAGTCGTTACCACGGCCCCTCCGAGCTGCGTCTGTACGCCGACGGTTATCTCCACGCCCTACGCCGCACCGAAGTGCTGGATCCGCTCGCCCAGCGGCGCCTGGAGGAGCTGGTGGATCGCTGGATTCTTGATCCCTCCAGCTTCATCGGTCCCGGGGGGGATGTCAGCACCCTTTACGAGACCGGTCGCAACTGAAAGGTCTGAGAGGCGCTGCAATCGCCTCACCGGTTGCCGCTGGGATTCAGGAAAGAATGGGGGCCACCCATGGCGATGGCCCTCGGACGTCGCCTGCCAGGGGGGATGACAACCAGTCCGCTGGGAAGCTTCCCCCTGAAGCGGATCAGGATCCGCTCTGTTCAGGGATCCGGGCGATCAGGACCCGAGGGCAACCGTGAGGGTCTCGCGCAGTTCGCCGGAGTTGTAGAGCTCGATCAGGATGTCTGAGCCGCCGATGAATTCCCCTTTCACGTACACCTGAGGAATCGTCGGCCAGTCGGATTATTCCTTGATGCCCTGGCGGATCTCCATGTCGGAGAGCACATCAAAGGTTTCGAACGGAACGCCGAGAGAATTGAGGATCTGAACGACGTTGTTGGAGAAACCACACTGGGGCATCAGCTTGTTCCCCTTCATGAACACGAAGATCGGGCTGCTGGCGATCAGGGTGGCGATGCGCTGCTGGGTGGAGGAATCCATGGCGAGGATCGAGGAAGATTCAGGCGGGGAGGGAGGTCTGCAGGGCCAGGGCATGAATGGCTTCGGTGGCCAGTTCACGCCGCAGGGCCCCGTACACGAGCTGATGCTGCTTGACGCGGTTCAGCCCTGAAAAGGCCGTGGACACCACGCTCACCTGGAAGTGGTCACCGCCGCCGGTGAGATCCTCCACGCTCACCACAGCGTCGGGCAGGGCTGCAACGATCGCCGCCTTGACCTGATCGGGCTGAACCATGGAAGGAACGGAGTGCTGCGGGACTTTAGGAAGGGGATCTCGGGACGGAGGCGGTTCAGGTGGTGGTGAACGCCGCGCTCATTTACCGCCTTCCGAGGTGGGGCCGGCGTAGGGGGTGCTGACGAAGCCCAGTTCCACCAGGGTCTGATACGCCTTGCGACCGTCCTCGGAGGCCGGGGTGACCAGCTTCACCACTTCCACCAGCAGCGGAACAGCGATCTCCGGCTGGTTCATGCGGCGGTACACAGCGGCCAGGCGCAGATTGGTCTTCACCTGCAGTTCCAGCACCTCACGACCCTTGAGATCCATCTCCCTGGGGATGCGCGCATCCAGACCGCGGAAGGATCCGGCCAGACCCACATACCAGGTGATCAGTTTGCGGCAGATGTCGCGGGCCTGGTCGTAATAGGTGTTCGCCTGGGTCAGATTTCCGGCGGCCGCCGCGGCGTCTCCCTTGGCCAGAAGCGATTGCACCGCATTGATGTTGAAGGTGGAACCAGAGGTCTCCAGCGTCCTGGCGGGCGCGGTCGCCTGGGCTCTGACGACACCGGCACCGAGCAGAGGCGCTGCCAGGGCGGTCAGGGTGAGGCCGAGGGCGACGAGGGGCCGGGACACGGCAAGGGGTCGAGGGATCGGAACTCTAGGTGCCGGTCAGGGGTCTTCCCACCAGGGTGCGAGCCACCTTTTCGGCTGCCCGCATCGCCTCGGCGGCCGATTGCGTGAAGGATCGGGCTGATTCCCGATCGGGTCTGTTCAGATGCTGGGCTTCGCCGAAACAGATCGCGGCCCGATCACGCCAGCGGGGGCGCGCATGGGCATAGGCGATGCCCACCGGGATCACCGGTACGGCAACCCCCTGGCCGGCGGCCAGCTGCACCAGTCGTGACAGGCCGGGCCGCAGGCTGATCGGTCCATCGCTCTGCTGAATCCGGCCCTCAGGGAACATCACCAGCTGTTCGCCCTGATGTAGCAGGTCGAGGGCATAGCGCAGGGAGGCTGGCCCCGCCCGGCGTGTGTCCACCGGAAAGCAGCCGAGTCGATGCAGGCACCAGCCCTGAAGGCCGGTCATCTCGTCGCTGCTGACCATGAAGCGGCAATCGCGGCCGGTGACCCGGCGGCCCGCCCCGAACGGCAGCATCAAGGCATCCCAGCGCGCCCGATGGGTGGGTGCCAGAAGCACCGGGCCGGCCTGGGGCAGGTGCTGCTGACCATGGACCTGAACGTCACCGAAAAAGCCGGGCAACACGAGATCCTGGGTCACCACCATGGCGATAGGACCCAGCCAGGGGCTGATGCCGTTGCAGAGATTGCGTTGTCGTTCGATCAGAGCGATCTGCGCCGTCACCTGCACGTCACCCCTTGAAGCCCGATGCGATGGTCCGACGCTAAAAGCCAGGACCATCGTCAGGGCCAGGGCACGGGCAGTTGGCTGGTCGGCCCCCGTCCATAGGATCAGGCCAGCGCCTGCTCCTTTCCATGGCCAGCCTCGGGGTCAACCTCGATCACATCGCCACGGTGCGTCAGGCCCGACGCACGGTCGAACCCGATCCCGTCACCTGCGTGCTGCTCGCTGAACTCGGTGGCGCTGACGGCATCACCGTCCACCTGCGCGAGGACCGTCGTCACATCCAGGATCGTGACGTCGAGCTGCTGCGTCAGACGGTGCGCAGCCGGCTCAACCTGGAAATGGCGGCAACGCCCGAGATGGAGGCCATCGCCCGGCGTCTGCGGCCGGACATGGTCACGTTGGTGCCGGAGAAGCGCGAGGAGGTGACCACCGAAGGCGGCCTCGATGTCGCGTCTCAGCTCACCGCCCTGCAGGGTCTGGTCGGTCGGCTTCAGGACGCCGGCATCGGCGTCAGCCTGTTCGTCGACTCCGATCGCCATCAGCTCGAGGCCAGTGCCAGCACCGGCGCCCGCTGGGTGGAGCTGCATACCGGCACCTATGCCGAGGCCAGCTGGCCGCAGCAGCCCCTGGAGCTGGCCCGCCTCACCGAAGCCAGCGTCATCGCCCGCACCCTCGGCCTGCGGGTCAACGCCGGCCACGGCCTCACGTATCAGAACGTGGAGCCGGTGGCGGCGATCGAGGGGATGGAAGAGCTCAACATCGGCCATACGATCGTGGCCCGCGCCCTGGTGGTCGGACTGGAGGTGGCGGTGCGGCAGATGAAGGCCCTGGTTCAGAATCCCCGCCGCGAGCCCCTTTTCGGCACCATCACCCCATGACCTCAGGCACCTATCACTTCGTGGCCGCCAGCGAACGCTTCCTCACCGAGGAGGAACCCCTGGAAGAGGTGCTGCGTGAACGCGTTCGCAACTATGGCGAGCAGGGCAAGGCGATCGATTTCTGGCTCGTCCGCCGTCCTGCCTTCCTCGCGGCACCTGAGCTGGCCGCGATCGCTGCTCAGGTGCCCCAGCCGGCCGCTGCCGTGATCTCCACCGATGAGAAATTCATCACCTTTCTGAAGCTGCGGCTTGAATTCGTGGCCAGTGGAAGCTTTGAGGCGGCCGATCTCAACCTGGCCGATCCCGTGGCCAGCCTGGCCTGATCGGCTGCCTTCCCCGACCTGACGTCATCGCCGGGGGGGCTCAGAACAGGCCGAGGAACCGTCGTCGCGGCGGTTCTCCATCCCCGTTCTGTCCCTGCCCGCCGTCCTGCTGGTAACGGGGCTTGTTGTCGCCGATCGTCAGCAGCGCTTCCTTGTTCTTCCACCACACCCAGTCGCGGATCGGCGGGGTGCTGGCCAGTTGTTGGCGGCTGAGGCCGAGGCCGAGGGTGCTCGACGCGTTGAGCAGGACATCGAGCATTTCCTCGCCATCGCGGCAGCGGGCCAGGGCTTCATTGGTGCGCCTGGCTCCGTTCAGGGCCCGCACCAGCAGGCTGATCCGCTGACCCACCGGCAGGGTGCGGGGATCGATGGCGGAGGTGCTCGCCGGCTGAGCCTGCGCTCCGGGACTGTCCTGTTGTCCGGAGCTGTCGTCCGGTTGCGGCTCGATCGTCTCCTGCTGATTGCTCCCTTCCATGCGCTGGCCTGCCGATGGGGCGAACCGTATCAGCGCTTTCCAGTGGCGTCGAATCTGCTGGTTCCAGCCGGTCGCAGGGGAGCGTTCGGGCCACGAAGACGTCAGAATGACATCAATGCGTCGTCCCCATGACGTCCGAACCGGCTGAGAGACCCTGCCCCGGCAGTCTCCCCCCCAGCCATGGCCTTGATGTCCTTCCGGATCCAGTCAGCCAGTCCCCTGGCTCCGGTCCCTGTTCAGAGCCACGTCGCCGACGCCATTGGGTGATCGGCGATGTCCATGGCTGCGCCTCCTCCCTCGGGGCCCTGCTGGCGCGCCTTCCGGCCGATGATCATCTGATCTTCTGCGGTGATGTGATCAACCGCGGCCCCGCCATCGAGCAGGCGATGGAGCGGGTCTGGGAGCTGGTGGAGCAGGGTCGCGCCACCTGGCTGATGGGGAACCACGAATGGGCCCTGGTCGAGGCTCTGCGCTCCGGGCTGCCCCGACCCGAGCTGAGCCTTTCCCATGCCGAAACCCTCCGCCAGCTTGGTGAAAACCGCTGCCGTGCCTGGTTCGATCGTCTGCAACGGCTTCCTCTGGCCTACTGGGGTGAGGGCTGGGTCGCCACCCATGCCGGTTTCGACCTCACCACCTGGGAGCCGGATCTGACGATCCGCCAGCCCTTCTGGCGCCATTACGACGGCCGCTTCGGTGAGGTGATCGTCGGCCATACCCCCGACCAGTCCCTGCGCCGCTACCGCTCGGTCGTCATTGTGGATACCGGCGCCTGCTACGGCGGCCCTCTGACCGCTTACTGCCCCGAAACCCGGGAGGTGCGACAGGTGGCCGGCGTCCGTCTGGGCCTTCCCGATCCCACCGTCTTCCGCCCGCACCTGCAAACGGTCGGCCAAGCCTGAGTGCTCACGGTCTTTCGAAGCAATCGGGCCGAATTCCTGGCCAGAATCCTGGCCCAGAGCCTGGCCCTGGCGCCGCCGGATCCCTTCTCCGAGGTGGCCGTGGTGGTCAACACCTGGCCCACCAGCCGCTGGCTTGGGGAGCAACTGGCCCTGAATCTCGGCATCTGCGGCCATCTGCGTTTTCCTTTCCCCGGTGCCTGTCTGCGCCGTGTCGTCAATGAGCTGCTCGGGGAAGATGGCTCCGAGGAGGCCACGGCCGCCGACCCCTGGCGGGCTCAGAACCTGGTGTGGGCCGTGCTGCAGGAGCTGCCCGCCCTGACTCAGGAGCCTGAGGCGGCCGCGCTGCGGCACTGGCTTGATGGGCATGACCCGACACGACGCATCGACCGCTCCACCTGGCAGCTGGCCCGGGCGATCGCCGATGCCCTCGATGACTACACCCTTTATCGGCCCAGCATGGTGATGGCCTGGTGGCAGGGGGAAGATCACGATGGTTTCGGCCTGCCCCTGCCGCAGAGTCAGGGCTGGCAGCCGCTGTTGCTCAGACGGCTGGCTCGGCGCCTGGTGGTGCAGCCCTTCGGACTGAAGGTGCTCGCCACCATCGATCGGCTTCTCAGCGGCACCATCCCTGATTGCCACAGCGAGGAGCCGCTGCGGCTGTTCGGTCTGAGCAGCATGGCGCCGGTGCAGATCCAGCTGCTGCAGGCCATCGCCTCGGTGCGGTCGGTGGAGCTGTACCTCCTCACCCCCTGCCGGGATCTCTGGCAGCGTTGCATCGATCGTCGCCGCCAGTTGCAGGACAGCCTGGCGCTCCATCAGCCCCTCGATCTGGAATGGCTTCTTGCAGCCCCTCCGCTCGAGGCCCGCTTCGGGCGCCTCGGGGGTGAATTCCAGCAGTTGCTCGAGGGCACCGGGGAGGTCACCCTCGGCGGCTGGCAGGAGCGCGATCTCTTCTTCGCCGCCGCCGCTGTGGCCCGCGAGACCCATCCTGAGCATCGACCGCCGCTGCTGGCCCAGCTCCAGCAGCAGCTGGTCGATTCCGAGGCCTGGCCCGAGCTTGAGCGCTGCCATGGCGACAGCTCCCTGGAATTCCATGCCTGTTCCGGTCTGCTGCGGCAGGCCCAGGTGGTGCGCGATCGGGTGCTGCAACTGCTCGCTGCCGATCCCACCCTGGCCCCGCGCGACATCCTGGTGATGACGCCCCAGGTCGATCGTTTCGCGCCGGTGCTGGCCTCCGTGTTCGGCGATGGTGCCGCCACCGGAGTGGCGTTGCCCTGGCGCCTCACCGACCGCAGCCAGCAGGGGGAAGCGGCGCTCTCCCGCACCATCCTCATCCTGCTCAATCTCGCCGGCACCCGGCTCACCGCTTCCTCGCTGGATCCCTTGCTCGAAAGCCCCAGCCTGCGTCGGCGCTTTCAGTTGCAGGGCGACGCGGGCCAGAGGATCAGTGAGACCCTGCAGCGCTGCGGCTTTCGCTGGGGACTCGACGCTGTTGACCGCGCGGGTGATCCCACCCACAGCCTCAGCTGGGCCATCGATCGCCTCCTGCTCGGTCTGGTGCTGCCGGAGCACCCTGGTCTGGCGATCGGGTCCTGCGCTCCCCAGGCACCCACAGGCAGTTTCTCTGATGGCGGGCGGGTCCTGCATCTGCTCACCTGGTTGCGCCGGTGGTTGCGTCAGTTGCGCCAGCCCCGCGATTGTCAGGCCTGGGGGCTCGAGCTGCGGCGGCTGCTGGAGGCCCTCGGGCCCGATCCGGAGACCGGCGACTGGGAACGCCAGGAGCTGCTGGCCGCCATCGAGGCCTGGCAGCTGTCCGCCGCAGGTTCCGAGGCGCTGCTGGAAGCCCCGGTGGTCGCGGCCGTGCTGGAGGAGCGGCTGGCGGTGGACAGTGGCCGCTTCGGTCATCGCAGTGGCTCGCTGACCATCAGCGCTCTGGAGCCGATGCGGGCCATCCCCCATCGGGTGGTGGTGCTGATGGGTCTGGATGCCGAACTCTTCCCCCGTCGTCAGACCCGGCCTGGCTTCCATCTGATGGAACGCCGCCGCCAGCTGGGCGACCCCCAGCCGGCTGACCAGGATCGTTATGTGCTTCTCGAAGCGTTGCTTTCGGCCCGTGATCACCTGTTGATCACCTGGAGCTGCCGCGATCCCCGCAGTGGTGATCCGTTGCCTCCCGCCACTCCTGTCCGCCAGTGGTTGGAGCTGCTGCAGGCCAGCCTCGGACCCGGTGCCCTGGATGGCCTGCTGGTCGAGCACGCCACCAACCCCCTGGAACGGAGCAATTTCCTGCCTCTGCCGGAGCGGCCGCCTCCGAGCTGCGATCAGCGGCTGCTCCAGGCCCGTCGCCTGATCGAACGTGAACGCTCTGATCATGGTGAGGTTCCGGCCCTGGCCTTCGGGCCGATGCCGGTCGAGGCTGACGTGACGAGCCGGCCGGTGGCTGATCCCTACGACGATCTGCGGCGGTGGTTGATCGATCCCCAGGAGCACTGGCTGGCCGGACTGGGGCTGCGGGCCCGGGAGTGGAGCAGCGAGCGGCTCGATCTCGAGGCCCTGAGCCTTGATGAACGCCAGCGCAGTGCCCTGTTGCGGGAACGCCTCGCCGCCGTGGATCAGCTCGTCACCTCCGGGCCCCCGCAGGTGGGCGGTGACGACGACGACGACGGTGGCGCTGCCTGGATCGATCTCAGCCGTGGTCGCGGTCTGCTGCCGGCCCGCAGCGGCGGTCTGCTGGAGGCGTCCCTGCTGCAGCGACGCTGGCAGAGCCTCAAGGATTGCCTGCGCGATCTTGGTGGCTCCTCCCGCCTCGAACCCTGCCGCTGGCGGCAACTGGAGGCACCGCTCCGCTGGCAGGGGACCACGCTGCTGCTGTTGCACACCGCCAGGGGGCAGGCGCGCCACGTGCTTGAGCTCTGGTTGCAGCTGCTGCTGGCGGTGGCGGCCGATCAGGCCCCCGACCGGGCGGTGTTGCTGGCCCGCGATGGCGAACGCTTCGGGATCTGCGCCACGTTGCAGCCGCCCGCTTTGCCGCAGGCGGAGGCCGAACTGGAGCGGCTGCTGGACCTGCTGGAGCGCTGGCGTCGGCGGTGCTGGCCCCTGCCGCCGCGCACGGCTCTGGCCTATGCCCAGCGTGAGCGGGAGCGTCCAGTCACGGGGCTGGACAGGGCGATCCAGGTCTGGGAGGGGGGATTCAAGGTTCGTGGCGAACGGGACCAGGAGGCCCAGGCCCTCTGTTTCGGAAGCCTCCTGCCCGGAAGGGTGCTGCTACAGGAGCAACGGCTGGCCATGGCCGAGGAGCTGTTGGCCCCGCTGCTCGAACACCTCACCTGGACAGCATGACGAAGCCGTTTCCGCCGGCGACTGACGCCCTGTCCTCCGGGCAGTCCTCGCTGCCGGCGTTCGAGGCCAATCGCTTTCCCCTCGATCCTGGGCTGAGGCTGCTGGAGGCCAGTGCCGGCACCGGCAAGACCTTTGCCCTCGCCCATCTGGTCCTGCGGCTGGTCACAGAACCGCGTTCCGACGGCTTCCTGCGCCTCAACCAGCTGCTGGTGGTCACCTTCACCAACGCAGCGGCGGCAGAGCTGCGCGATCGCATTGCCCGGCGGCTGCAGGAGGGGCTGCGCTGCCTGACGTCAGAAGCGGATCAGCCGTCGGATGGGGCGTTGGCCGGCTGGCTGGCGGGTCTTCCCGAGGAGCCCGCCGATCGCGATCGTCTGCGTGGGCAGTTGCTGCTGGCCCTGGAGGAGATCGACAGCGCTGACATCACCACCATCCATGGGTTCTGCAGCCGCACCCTGCAGCGGCAGGCCCTGGAGGCCGGCCGGGCCCCGGATCTGAAGCTCGAGACCGAGGCCGGCATCCTGCGTCAGGAGCTCTGCCACGATTACTGGCAGGGTCAGGTGCTGGCCCTGCCGCCAGAGCTGCTGGCCGGCCTGCAGAAGCGGGGGCTGCAGGTGGATCGGCTCGCGGAGGTGCTGAGCAGCCTCGATTCCGATCCGGCCCTGGGGCCTGATCCCCTCCCGGAAGGGCTGCGGTCGGATCGTCCCATGGTGGAGCAGCTGGAGGCCGTCTGGCTCGAGCCCTGGGACCGTTTCGTCACCCTCTGGCGTGAGCGTGGCACCGCTCTGGAGCAGAGCCTGCGCGATCAGGCCCGGCGCTGGCGTCAGGAGTACGGCGCGACGAGCACCACCCCCTATGCCGCGGCCCCCCGCAGTGACCGTGCGGCCCTGATCAGCGGCTGGCTCGCTGACCAACCTCCCGGCGGCAGTTATCGCGCGGTGCTTGAGCAGGACAAGCTGCTGGCCGGTTACTTCCATCCCGGTGCCTTCTGCAAGGTGGCCCGCGCCCTTGAACATCCCGATCACGGCGATCCATCCCTGCCGGATCCGGCCCTGATGGCGGCGATCGCCGCTGTGGTCGATGGTCCGGCGGAACGGTTGCTGCTGCATTTCTGTCACTGGGTGCGGCCGGAACTGGCACGCCGCCGTGAGCAGCGCGGCACGATCGGTTTCTCGCAGCTTCTCGAGGCGCTCGATCCGGGTGATGGCGAGGGGCCCGGGTCGTCCAGCCCCCAGGCCATGGCGCTTCTCGAGGCCGTCGGACGTCGCTATGCGGTGGCGTTGATCGATGAATTTCAGGACACCGATCCGATTCAGTGGCGGATCCTCGAGCGCTGCTTCGTCGCTACCGGTCGGCATCTGCTGGTGATGGTGGGGGATCCCAAGCAGGCCATCTATCGCTTCCGTGGTGGCGAACTGGCCACCTATCGGGCTGCCCGCGCGGCCAGCGCTGCCGTCGTCGGTCTTGGTGTCAACCATCGCAGCAGTGCGGTGTTGCTCGATCAGCTCAACCGACTGATGGCCCCGGGGCTGCTGCGTTCCAGGTTGCCCGTGCCTCAGGTGAGCAGTCCGGAAACCGAATCCGCCAGGCAGCCGCGACTGGCCCTTCCGGCGGCGGAATCGCCTCTGCAGCTGCTCTGGTTCGGCGCCGATCGCGCGGCCGGGGGTCCCCTGCCCTCGCTCACGGCGATCGAGGCCGAGCTTCCCGAGGCGCTCGCCCGATGGGTGCAGGCTCTGCTCGGTCGCGGCCTGGCCCTGGAGCACCGCGGCCGCCGTCGGCTTCTCGGACCGGAGGATCTCTGCCTTCTGGTCACGCGCCATCAGCAGGCGGAGGCCCTTCGCCAGGCCCTCGAGCGGCGGGGACTGGCGACCCGGTTGGTGAGTTCAGGTGATGTGATGGCCAGTGAAGGGGCCATGGTGCTGCAGCGTTGTCTCGATGCCCTGGCGGATCCCGGGGATGGCAACCGGCTCAGGCTGCTCGCCGCGTCGCCGCTTCTCGCTTGGAGTGCCGAACGGCTGGCTGCCACCACACCCCTGCAGTGGAGCGCCCTGGCTGCCCGTCTCGGGGACTGGGCGGAACAGCTGTCCGGCCTGGGGTTGCTGGGTGTCCTGAATCAGCTGCTGCAACGGGATGGTCTGGCCCGGTTGACGTTGCGGGGACGGGTGCTGGCCGATCTGCAGCAGGCAGCCACGTTGGTGCAGGAGCAGATCCATCGCGAGGCCCTGGGACCGCGGGCCGCCGCCGACTGGCTGCGACGACGACGTCTGGATCCGGATCTGGATCCACCGGATACCCACCAGCTCCACAGTGATGCCGTTGATGCCGCCATTTCGGTGGTGACGGTGCATCGCAGCAAGGGGCTGGAGTATCCGGTGGTGATCTGTCCGTATCTGTGGCAGGCCCCCAGTCAGCGTTCCCGCGGTCTGGGCATCCGCTGGAGTCCCCCCGGCAGCCACAGCCCCCGTCTCGATCTGCACCTTTCGTCGCTCTGGGGACAGGGCTGGGCCGCGGCGGCGCAGGATCTCGAGGCCCAGGAGCAGGAACGGGAGCGGCTCGCCTACGTGGCGGTCACCCGCGCTCAGGTGCTGCTGGTGCTCTGTTACGCGCAGGTGGCAGGCCATGACGCCAATCCTCTGCTGCCGTGGCTGGTCGGCGAGGATCCGCGCTTCGGGGCCGATGGTGTGCTGCCCCGTGGTGCTCAGGGTCAGCAGGCCGAGGGCTCCGTCGCCTGGCGCGAGCGGCTGGAGCAGGAGGCGCGTCGCCGTGGCCTGGCGCTCACCCTGACGCTTCTGCCCTCAGCAGACGCCGCGGCAGATCCGGGGCCGGCCGGGGCTGACGGGACCGACCCGCCAGGGAGCGCACCGGATGCTGACGGCGACGGTGCGGAACTCGTCTGCGCTGCGGTGCCCACCTGGCCTCTGGAGACCAGCTGGGGCCGCAGCAGTTACAGCGGCTGGACCCAGCGCCAGGGACCGGCACAGGCTCCGGCTGCCCTGGAGGAAGGACGGGACCGTGATGCTCAGGTGGCGCCCCTGGAGTGGATGGAGGCCTCCGAGCCTCTTGTTGTGGGCGGCACCCTCGGCTCCGAGGATCCCGAGCTCCGGCAGCACCTGCTCGCGGATGGTCCCCTGGCGGCCTTCCCACGGGGGGCCGCGGCGGGGGATTGCCTGCACCGCATCCTGGAGCGTGTTGATTTCCAGCTGGCCGGGGATGATCCCGAAACCCAGCGCATCGTGCAGCGCGAACTGGCCCGATCCGGCGTTGCGTCGTCCCAGGCCGAGGCCGTCGGCGTCGCCCTCGATCGGCTGCGGCTGACGCCTTTCGGTGGAGCGCTGGGGCGGTTTCAGCTGGCCGGCCTCACGCCGACCGGACGGCTGCCTGAGCTGAGTTTTGATCTGCCCCTGGCGGCCAGCGACGATCGGCTTCAGCTGGTGCGCGCCCGCGATCTGGCGGCGGTGTTCCGCCACCATCCGGGTGGAGCCTTTGGTGAGGAGTACGCGGGACGTCTGGCGGGGTTGTCGGTGGCCAGTCGCGGCTTCCTCACCGGTTCCATCGATCTGGTGTTCGCGGCTGAGGATCAACTGGGGCAACGCCGCTGGTGGGTGGTCGACTGGAAGAGCAACTGGATCGGTGAACGGGATGCTCAGGGCCAGCCCCGCGCCTGTGCACCCCGTCACTATCACCCGGCGGCGCTGCGACAGGCGATGGTGGAGCATCACTATCCCCTGCAGGCCCATCTGTATCTCGTGGCCCTGCATCGCTACCTGGGCTGGCGCCTGAACGGCTACCGGCCCGAGCGGGATCTGGGGGGCTATGGCTATGTGTTTCTGCGCGGGGTGCCAGGTCCTCTCGGTGACGGACTGGCGGCGGACGCGGGCGCCGTTCCGGGGGTGTTTGTGGAGAGACCGCCGCTGGATCGGATTCTGGCTCTGGATGCGCTGCTGCAGGAGGGGACCCCATGAGCGACAGCGTGAGCAGCGGAGCGAATGGCGGTGGTCCGCCCGGGGCGGCGATGTCACCGGCCTGGCTGACCGATCTGGCCGATTCCCTGGCTGAGGCCCTGCCCAGGTTGTACGGCACCGCAACCGATCCGCTCCTGACGGACCTGATCGCGGCCCTGACCCGGGCCCTGGCGGTCGGGGAGGTGAGTCTCGATCTGCGCGGTCCGGCACCTGAGGGGCTCGATCCAGCGCTCTGGCCCGACGCCTGCCGCCGGGCTCTGGAGGCCAGTGCTCTCGTCAGCCGCAGCGATGGCCCGCTCGTGCTTGACGGGGATCGACTGCACTGGCGCCGCTGGCATCAGCTGCGGGAGGAGGTGATCGATTCCCTGGTGCAGCGGTCGCAGGGGCCCCAGGCGACGGAGATCAGTGCCGCCGCTCTGGAGCGGGCCGGCGTCGAGGCGGCGGCGGCCGGTCTTGATTCACGGCAGCAGCAGGCGGTGCTGGCGCTGTTGCAGGGACCGCTGGTGCTGCTGGAGGGGGGGCCTGGCACCGGCAAGACCAGCACGGTGGTTCAGATGCTGGCGGCGTTGTTGCGGCAGAAACCGGAGGCCCGTGTGCACCTGGCGGCTCCCACCGGCAAGGCTGCCGCCCGCCTGCGCCAGGCGATCCAGCGGGGCAGCGAGCGCCTGGAGGCACCGCTGGCGGTCCGCATCGGGGCCTTCCCCTGCACCACCCTGCATCGCCTGCTGGAAAGTCGTGGTGAGCGCTTCGCCCGTGATCGGGCCCATCCGCTCCAGCTCGATCTGTTGGTGGTGGATGAGTTGTCGATGGTTGATCTGCCGTTGATGGCGGCGCTGCTGGCGGCCCTGCCCAGCGGCTGTCGGCTGCTGCTGGCGGGGGATGCGGCCCAGCTGCCCCCCGTGGGGCCGGGAGCGGTGCTGCAGGAGCTGAATCGACGCCATCAGGCCCTGGGATCGGCGGCGATCACCCTCACCACGACCTATCGCAACCAGGGGGCGATCGCTGCCGTGGCGCAGCAGCTGCGGCAGTTGCCGGATCAGGCGGATCTGCTGTCTGGAAGTGGCCTCGATCGACTCGACCCGGCTGACAATCTGCAGTGGTTCCAGGCGCCCGGTCGCACCCTGCCCCCGTTGGTGCTGGAGAGGCTGGCGACGCACCGCGATCATCTGGCCCGTCTGGCGGCTGATTTCAGGGATCGCCTCGACGGGGCGGAGGCCTCAACCCTGCAGGCGCTGCTGGCGGGAGAGGCGGCCAGCCGGTTGCTGATCGCCCAGGAGCAGCTCGCCGTTCTCACCCCCCTCCGCCGTGGACCCTGGGGCCTGGAGGCCATTCATCACGCCCTGCTGGGGCCGGCCGCCGCTCAGGGCCCCCAGGCCTGGCCGGCCGGCACCCCCGTGCTCTGTGAGCGCAACCGCAGTGATCTGGATCTGGCCAATGGGGATGTCGGCGTGTTGCTGGCGCTCGATCGCGGACGACAGGTGCTCTTCGCCGGCGCTGGATCGGAGCCGGCGCGGTTGATTCCTGCGGCTCTGCTCGGTGATGTCAGTCCGGCCCATGCGCTGACGGTGCACAAGGCCCAGGGCAGCGAAATGGAGTCGGTGATCGTGTTGCTTCCCGAGCGCAGCCTGGATCAGCGGCGTCTCCTCTACACGGCCCTGACCCGGGCCAGGCAGCGGGCCGTGCTGATCACTCCTGCCGACTGAGCGTCACGTCCTGAAACCGGCGGGCCGGTCATTGTGCAAACCGTCAACGGATTCCCGGAACGCTCCCTTTCCGCCCATCCTGAGGCTGTTGTGCCGACACGGCCGTGGCCTCCGTTCCCGCTTCGATCGACGACGGCCTCACGCTGGAGGCTTCCCTCGCCGAGCCCCCTGAGATCGGACGCTTCGAGCGCCCCTGGGGGTGGTACGAAACGCTGGCGATCGGGGATCACTATCTCCTCAAGCGCCTCTGGATCCGGGCCGGCAGTCGGCTCAGCCTGCAGCGCCACCGGCATCGGTGCGAGCACTGGGTGGTGGTGGCCGGTGATGGTGTGCTCGAAAACGACGGTCAGGTCAGCGCCGCGTCCGTGGGGGCGACCCTGTTCATCGCCCAGGGGGCGATCCATCGCGCCAGTGCCGGAGCCGAGGGCCTGGAGATCATCGAGGTGCAGCGGGGATCGATGCTGCTTGAAGGGGACATCGAACGATTCGCGGATGATTACGGAAGGGTCCCGTCATGAAGTGTTAGGATTCAACTTCAGCCTTTGATAAAGGGCAGGGCAGCCACGGGTGTTTGGTACGGGATCTCTGTTCCCCGGCCCACCCAAGATTCCGATGGGTTCCTGCCGGCCTGCGTTGAAGGATTTACAGGCCCTATCTTTTCTGTGACGCAACCCACCCTGGGCAGTGCTTTCAGCTGCTCTGTCGAGCTCAGCGCCTCCGTTTCCTCGATCGCTCCCGATGCTGTCGACGCGGATCTTGAGGGGGGGGCAGAGCTCGCTTCCACGACGATGGAATCGGCGCTGATCGACGAGGAGGCTCTTTTCCGCGCGCCTGCAGCCAGCGAGTCCGGATCTGCCGGCGAGGAGCTCCTCTCCGCTTCCACCGACGTCGAGGACGTTGAGGAAGGTGTCGACAGCGTTGCTTCCATGGCCGGCGTTTCCAATCCCAGCGCCGACGTCACGGCGGCCGATCTGGCCGTGACCGCTGAAGCGGCGTCGCCTTTGACGGCTGCCGAGGTGGTCCCGGCGGCTGCTGAACCGTCGGGCTTCGCCTGTTTCGGCTTCGAGGCCCGGCTGCTTGAGGCCCTGGCCGCCTGCGGCTATGAAGCCCCGTCCCCGATCCAGAAGGCGGCGATTCCGGAGCTGCTGCTCGGTCGTGATCTGGTGGGTCAGGCCCAGACCGGCACCGGGAAGACGGCGGCCTTCGCACTGCCGATGCTCGCCGCCCTCGATCCTGATCAGCGCACCCCCCAGGTGCTGGTGCTGGCCCCGACCCGTGAGCTGGCCCTGCAGGTCGCGGAAGCTTTCAGCACCTATGCCGCCCGGATGCCCCAGGTGCGGGTGCTGGCTCTCTACGGCGGCGCTGATTTCCGCGATCAGATTCATCAGCTGCGTCGGGGTGTGCAGATCGTGGTCGGCACTCCCGGTCGCGTCATGGATCACATGCGCCAGGGCACCCTCAACCTCAGCGGCCTGCGCAGCCTGGTCCTTGATGAAGCCGATGAGATGCTCCGCATGGGCTTCATCGATGATGTCGAGTGGGTGTTGCAGCAGCTTCCTGAGCAGCGCCAGGTGGTGTTGTTCTCAGCGACGATGCCGTCGGAGATCCGCCGCATCGCCCATACCCACCTGCGCAATCCGGCCGAGATCACGATCCGCCAGAAGCAGGCCGATTCCACCCGCATCCGTCAGCGCTATCTGACGGTCAATGCTCCCCACAAGTTGGAGGCCCTGAAGCGGGTGCTGGAAGCTGAGCGTCGGGAGGGTGTGATCATCTTCGCCCGCACCAAGGCGATCACCCTCACCGTGTCGGAATCGCTGGAGCAGAACGGTTATGACGTGGCCGTCCTCAATGGTGATGTCCCCCAGGCTCAGCGTGAGCGCACGATCGAACGCCTGCGCAGCGGCACGGTCGATGTGCTGGTTGCCACCGATGTGGCGGCCAGGGGTCTTGATGTCGAGCGCATCTCGCTGGTCGTCAATTACGACATTCCCTTCGACAGTGAGGCCTATGTCCACCGCATCGGCCGCACCGGTCGCGCCGGTCGCAGCGGTGACGCCATCCTGTTCCTCACGCCCCGGGAGCGCCGGTTCCTCGGCGGCCTGGAGCGGGCCGTGGGACGGCCGATCGAGGCGATGGATGTCCCCAGCAACGCCACCATCAACCAGAATCGTCTCGATCGCCTGCGCGAGAAGCTGACCGGCGAACTCACGAATCCCAGCGGCAGCGAAGAGGAGCGGGCGCTGCTGGCGGAGATTCTCCAACGTGTCTGCCAGGAGCAGGGCACCAGTCCGGATCAGCTGGCCCTCGCGGCCCTGCGGATGTCGGTGGGGCAGCAGGCGCTGCTGGTCCATGGGGATGAGCAGTGGCTGCGGCAGCCCGCCCAGCGCCAGGATCGCGATGGTGGGGAGCGTCGTCGACTTCCCGATCCGGCCGGTTCCAATCGTCGCCGGCCCGGTCCCCGGGCCGAGGGACCTGCGGCGCCTCCGGAGGCTGATATGGATCGCTACCGGATTGAGGTGGGCTGGCGTGATCGGGTCAAGCCGGGCAACATCGTCGGCGCCATCGCCAATGAGGCCGGTCTGAACGGCCGCAGCATCGGCAGAATTCAGATCTTTGACACCCACAGCACCGTCGATCTGCCCAGCGGCATGCCGGAGGATGTCTTCCAGGGGCTGCGTCGTCTGCGGGTGATGAACAAGGAGCTGCAGATCAGCCGCATCCCTTCCTGAACCCTCTCCCGAGCCGGGGGCGTTCAGAACACGGCCACCTGAGCCGAAACCGTCCTGCTGCATCCATGCAGCAGGACGGTCTGGACGCCTCGGGCGTGCCAGCTCCATCGGACTGGATCAGCGCCGCGGCAGAGGTGAGCCGCTCCTGGGTTCTGTCAGGATTTGGCGACCGGGAAAGAACGCCGGGATCGCTGGGGCCTTCGTGGTGACGGTGCCTGGCGAGGTTGCGGGGAGTGGTGTTCCCCGGGAGCGTTCCTTTCAGGCGGTGAATCTCAGGCGGTGAATCTCAGGCGCAGTCCGGGGAGATCACCCTGATTCCCCTGGAGGGCCGGCCTGATCGCCGATCAGGCCGCGGCACTCAGGCGCAGAGGCCGGTCACGGAGTTGGTGGAGAGCATCGTCACCTGCTCCAGAGGCAGACTTTCGATCGCTGCGATCAGGCCTGGCTGAATCGAGGCCTGTTCGCTGGCCACAAGGGTCTGGAGCAGATCAAAACGATCCTGGGCGGCAAGCTCGCCGTTGTCATGCCAGGCCAGGCTCCAGGGGACGGGGGCAACCATCAGAGGTCAAGCTCCACGATCAGGATTTGCTGACAATGGGACCCTAGGGGAGCTCGGGTCCGAAAGTCAGGGATCGCTTCAGATTCGGGACACGAATCTCCATGTCCCGCCGTGAAGGCAGGCGATCCTGTAATATCAGGAATGATTCCATGGTATTCAGGCTCCCTTCGGTTCGCTCAGCAGGACGACACGCTTCACCCGGCTCACCGTTTTTCACTGGCCTTTCCCAAGGAACACCAGCATCCACGAATCAGTTCCAGGTTCCAATCAAGGAATGACCATTTACGTCGGCAACCTCTCGTTTCAGGCTGAACAGGGGGATCTGCAGGATCTTTTCGCCCAGTACGGCACCGTTGCCAAATGCAGCCTTCCCCTCGATCGCGAAACCGGCCGTAAGCGCGGCTTCGCTTTCGTGGAAATGGAGAACGACGCTGATGAACAGAAAGCGATCGATGATCTCCAGAACGTGGAGTGGATGGGGCGGATGATCCGCGTCAATAAGGCCACCCCTCGTGAAAACAACCGTGGTGGCGGCGGCGGCGGCTACGGCGGTGGTGGCGGTCGTGGCGGCTACGGCGGCGGCGGTGGCGATCGCGGCGGTTATGGCGGCGGCGGCGACCGTGGTGGTTACGGCGATCGCGGTGGCTACGGCGGTGGCGGTGGCGATCGCGGCGGCTACGGCGGCGGCGGCAACCGCTGGTGAACGGCATCCGCGAACCCTTCAGGATGTCCTGAAGGGTTCGCGGTTCCCCTGCACGCGTCAGCACAACAGCAGACTTTCCGTCTGGTCTCGGCCGGTTCAGGAACCAAGCCCCGTCAGCTTCAGCTGTGCGGGGCTTTTGACTGGGTGATCCATCCGCTCGTCAGGGTCACCGGTTGGAACGCCGTTCCGCCGTCGGGCCTCGATCGGCCCGCTGTGACCATCAGCACCGCCGTCGACAGCGCCCGCGAAGGCCCTGGACCGCCGGTCCACACCGCCAGAAGAAAAGGGGGCCCCTGGCAGGGCCCCCTTGGATGGAATGACAGGCCGGCCCCGGTGGGGAGGGTCGAGGTTCAGGCTTCCGGCACGGGGTCGAGGGTCTCCAGGAGACCCTGCGGGTCGTTGAGTTCGCGCAGGGCATCGCGCAGGGCTGCGTCCTGACGACGATCGTTGCCGGCCATCGCCAGCACCGCCTCGCCCTCATGACCTTCGGGCCGCCAGGCCTTCAGATGACGGCGACGCACCTTGGCGGTACAGCGGTGGAATCGATTGAATGCTCTCGAACGGGACATGGCACCTCCTGGGGAGATGGATCCTGTCTAGGCCTGCCGGAAGCGAATGAACAGTTCGTCGTGAACAACGACACAGGAGCCCTGAAGCCGCTGGTGTCACCCTGGGGCGTCCGTGCCTCTTGAATGAAAGGATCCGGTTCCTTCTGCGTGCGTTTCTCCTCCCCCGGGCCTGTTGCGCGTCCGCCCCTGTTCCGGCTTCTCGCCACGCTCCGTCCGTATCGCCGTCTGGTGTGGCTGGCGAGTGCCTGCTCGGTGCTCAACAAGCTCTTCGATCTGGCGCCGCCGGTGCTGATCGGTCTGGCCGTCGATGTGGTGGTTCAGCGTCAGGGCTCCTGGCTGGGTGTGCTCGGAGTGCGCGATGTCCCTTCCCAGCTGGCGGTCCTGGCGGGGCTGTCCTTCCTGATCTGGAGCGCCGAATCCCTGTTCGAGTATCTCTATGCCCTGCTCTGGCGCAATCTCGCCCAGACGGTGCAGCACGACCTGCGGATCAAGGCCTACGACCATCTCCAGACGCTGGACATGGCCTTTTTCGAGGCCGGCAGCAGCGGTCGTCTGCTCACGATCCTCGGAGATGACATCAACCAGCTTGAACGTTTTCTCGATCAGGGCGCCAATGAGCTGCTGCAGCTGATCACCACCGTGCTGGCGGTCGGCGCCACGATGGCCTGGCTGTCGCCGGGGGTGGCCGGGGTGGCCTTCCTGCCGATTCCGGTGATCCTCTGGGGCTCGCTGGCCTTTCAGCGCCGGTTGGCTCCACGTTAT
The DNA here is from genome assembly GCA_046091285.1 of Cyanobacteriota bacterium. Taxonomy (GTDB): domain Bacteria; phylum Cyanobacteriota; class Cyanobacteriia; order PCC-6307; family Cyanobiaceae; genus CAIXOZ01. The sequence continues at coordinate 26,941 of JBJTBH010000229.1, forward strand.
CGGGAGGTCAGAGAGCGCGCCGGTGATATCGCCAGTCGCCTGGCCAACAATCTCGGGGGCATGCTCACCATCAAGAGTTACACCGCCGAGCGCTGGGAAACGGCTCGTCTGAGCGAGAGCAGCCAGGCTTATCGCCAGAGCAATGGTCGCGCGATCCGCCTGTCGGCCGCCTTCATTCCCCTGATCCGTTTTGCGATTCTGTTCGCTTTCCTGGCGATTCTGGTGATCGGCGGTCTGCAGGCCGCCAGCGGTCTGATCGCTGTCGGTTCCTACAGCTTTCTGGTCTTCATCACCCAGCGGCTGCTCTGGCCTCTCACCGGACTTGGGCGCACCCTGGATGATTATCAGCGCGCCATGGCCTCGACCAACAGGGTGCTTGATCTGCTGGACACTCCGATCACCATCCCCGGTGGTGATCGATCCCTGCCGCTGGAGCAGGTCCGCGGGGAGTTGTGCTTCGAGGGGGTCCGTTTCCGTTATCCCGGTCGTGAGCCCCTGCTCGAGCAGTTCGATCTCACGGTTCCCGCCGGCAGCACCCTCGGCCTGGTCGGGGCCACCGGGTCTGGCAAGAGCACGATCGTCAAGCTGTTGCTGCGGTTGTATTCCCTCGAGGCCGGTCAGATCCGTCTCGATGGCGAGCCGATCGATCGCCTGCGGCTCGAGGATCTCCGGCGGGCCATCGGTCTGGTCAGTCAGGAGGTGTTCCTGTTTCACGGCACCGTCGCCGAGAACATTGCCTATGGGAGTTTTCAGGCCACTCCGGCTCAGATCGCCGCTGCCGCCCGTCAGGCTGAAGCGGATGGCTTCATCGAAGCTCGGCCCCACGGGTACGACTCGGTCGTGGGTGAGCGGGGCGTTCGTCTCTCCGGTGGCCAGCGCCAGCGCCTGGCCCTGGCGAGGGCGATTCTCCAGGATCCACCGATCTTGATCCTCGATGAAGCCACGGCTGCCGTCGACAACGAAACCGAGGCGGCGATCCAGCGCTCCCTCGATCTGATCACCGCCGACCGCACCACACTGGTGATTGCCCATCGGCTCAGCACCGTCCGCCATGCCGATCGGATCGTGGTGCTCGATCACGGTCGGATCGTCGAAACCGGTCGCCATGATGCACTGATCGCCCTTGGTGGGGCCTATGCCGCCCTCTGGCGGGTGCAGGCCGGCCTGCGCCGCGATGAACCGCTCCAGGTCTGAGGTGCCGCCGGGATGACCGTTCCGCTGGGATGACCGTTCCGCTGGGAGCGGTGATCCCCCCATCGCCCCTCCTTCTCCGTCACGGCGGCGGCCCATAGCGTTGCTTCATCCGTTCGCCTTTCCCATGGACAGGCCCCAATCTCCCGACCAGGCCCAGGAGTTTCCATCCACCCCCGAGGCCCTCAGCCATCGCCAGCTTCTGGAATGGTTCCGGCAGGCTCCCCGTGAAGCGGACCAGCAGGAAGTCGCCATCGGCCCGCTGCCGACGATCGGTCCCCTGCCCGACCGTGTCTCCCGGTTGGAGGGCCTGCTGGAGCAGCATGAGGGCCTCAGCCAGGCCATTCTCGAGGAGCTCTCCAGCCAGGGAGAGTTCCTGCAGAGCCGTTACAGCCCGCCTCAGCTGATGGCCCTCGGGGCCCTGGCTGCCCACCTGCAGCTCTCTCTGCAGGCCCTGGCCGCCAGCCGCCGGTAGACAGCGGTTCGCCATCGCCTCAGCGGCGCCGTCGCTGCAGCGGTTCCTGACGCACCTGTCGGCATGGGGTCCATGCCATAAGTTGAGCTCAATGACCCCATCAGCCGCTCCCCGGCAACGGCGCCGTCCATCGATCCTTCTGGCCGTCGCGTTCGGTCTGGGAAGTGGCTGGCTCCTCTCTGCCCCCCTGGCCCGCTTCCTGCGCGGCGAGGCGATCGGACCGGCCAGCCCGATGGTCAATCCTTTCAGCCGCTGGGCCGGGATCGCCAGCCAGGATGTCGTGGTGCTCGGCACGGATGTCGGAGGCGGCAACACTGATGTGATGACGGTGCTGCGGGTCCGTGACGGGGTGACCGAGGTCCTCCAGGTTCCCCGGGACACCTACATCGAATCCCGTCGTTTCGGTCCGCTCAAGGCCAATGCGCTGTACAGCCTCGGAGGTCCGGAGGCGGTGAAGCAGGAGCTCTCCCTCCATCTCGGTCGGCCTGTGCAGCATCACGTGCTGATCAATCTGGCCGCGATCCGCCGCATGGCGGATGCCATCGGTGGCATCGTCGTCGACGTTCCGAAGCGCATGGCCTACACCGATCGCAGTCAGGGCCTCTTCATCGATCTCCAGCCCGGTCCCCAGCTGCTCAAGGGCAGGGACCTGGAGGGTTTCCTCCGTTTTCGTCATGATGAACTCGGTGACATCGGTCGGCTCGAGCGTCAGAAGCTGGCCATCCAGGCCCTGGTGAAGAAACTCTCCCAGCCTCAGGAGCTGGTGAAACTGCCCGTGCTGCTTTCAGCCGCCGGCAAGGACCTGCGCACCGATCTGGGGCCGATGGAAATCGGCGGCCTGGTGACAGCCATGAGCGGCACCCGTCTTCAGACCCATCGGCTCGAAGGACGACCTTTTTATCGCCATGGCATCAGCTACTGGGAGGCTGTATGGCCGCCGCCGGAGCCGCTGGATGCCGCGGCCGCCGATGGCGCCGGGCCGCCCCCGGGCGCCAGGAGCGGGGGGGCGTCTGGTGGCACCGGATCCAGGGACGGTCGCTACCAGTTCCTGTTCTGATTTCTGTTCTGAGCTCCGGTGCGATCGCTCCCGCCCCGGCAGGCACGCCTGGCCAACGGCACCATGCGCTCAACGTCCGGTCGGCTGTGGCTGCTGGACCGTGGTGATCAAGGTGGAGGGGGGGAGCCGCCGTTGTGGTCGGGATCCTGATCCACTCCCTGGGACCAGGAGGCCCCGGATCTCTGGGTGCGGGTCAGGGTGACCAGGGCCAGGGCCAGGGCCAGAAAAGCCAGGGTCGGCGTGGAGGCCGCGACGCTCACCCCCAGGGCGGCCGTGAACCAGATCGAAGCCGCAC
>JBJTBH010000230.1:0-8119 GCA_046091285.1 Cyanobacteriota bacterium
GCCTGGAGTGGCTGCCCCGCTGGCTGGCGATCATCGGCAGCGGCTACATCGGCCTGGAGTTCGCCGATGTGTACACGGCGCTGGGCTGCGAGGTGACCATGATCGAGGCCCTCGATCGGGTGATGCCCACCTTTGATCCCGACATCGCCAAGCTGGCGGCCCGCAAGCTGATCGATGGACGCGAGATCGAGACCCGGGCCGGGCTGCTGGCGCGCAAGATCACGCCGGGCTGTCCGGTGACGATCGAGCTGGCGGACATGAAGACCCGCGAGCTGGTGGAGACGATCGAGGTGGATGCGGTGCTCGTCGCCACCGGCCGGGTGCCGGTGAGCAAGGATCTGAACCTGGCCTCGGTGGGGGTGGAGACGAACCGCGGCTTCATCCCGGTGAACGACCGGCTGCAGGTGCTGATCGATGGTCAGCCCGTGCCCCACCTCTGGGCCGTGGGTGATGTCACCGGCAAGATGATGCTGGCCCATACCGCCGCCGCCCAGGGCGCCGTGGCGGTGGACAACATCCTGGGCCACGCCCGTGAGATCAACTACCGCTCAATTCCGGCGGCCACCTTCACGCATCCGGAGATCAGCTCGGTGGGTCTGTCGGAAGCGGAGGCGCGGAGCCTGGCCGAAAGCGAAGGCTTCGAGCTCGGCATCGTGCGCAGCTACTTCAAGGCCAACACCAAGGCCCTGGCGGAACTGGAGAGCGACGGCCTGATGAAGCTGCTGTTCCGCAAGGACAACGGTGAGGTGCTGGGGGCCCATCTCTACGGCCTGCATGCCGCCGATCTGATCCAGGAGATCGCCAATGCCGTCGCCCGGCGTCAGGGGGTGAAGGAACTCGCCACCGAGGTGCACACCCACCCCACCCTGAGCGAACTGGTGGAAGTTGCCTACAAGCAGGCAGCCATGGCCCTGGGCTGAACGCACCGACCACCGAACGCAACGACCAACAACGCACCGACCAACGACGGCTCCGCTTCTACGATCGCCGCAGTCGCCGTCTGTCGTTGGAGATCCGCCGCCGTCCCCCCAATCCACCGGTGAAGGTGGCCTTTCTGGAGTACGCGGTTCCCCATCCGGAATCGGAACCGCGTCACATCCTCGAGAAGATCGTCTGGGCCAAGGACCGGGAGGTGGTCGCCTCCAAGGAGCGCGTCAGTCTCGATCAGCTCAAGCGCCAGGTGGCGGCCCTGCCCCCCACCCGCGATTTCCTGGGAGCCCTGCGCGCCAGCTGCCGCAAACCGGCGGTGATCGCGGAAGTGAAGAAAGCGAGTCCCAGCAAGGGGGTGATCCGCGAAGACTTCGATCCCGTGGCGATTGCCCAGGGCTATCAGGCCGGTGGCGCCAGCTGCCTCTCGGTGCTCACCGACAAGGAGTTCTTCCAGGGGGGCTTCGAGGTGCTGGTGGCGGTGCGGGAGGCTGTGGAGGTGCCCCTGCTCTGCAAGGACTTCATTCTGTCGGCCTATCAGCTATATCAGGCCCGGGCCGCCGGTGCCGATGCCGCCCTGCTGATCGCGGCGATCCTCAGCGACCAGGACCTGGGATACCTGCTGAAGGCGGCTCGCAGCCTCGGGCTGTCCGTGCTGGTGGAGGTGCATGACGCCGAGGAACTCGAGCGGGTGCTGACCCTGGATGGCGTGGAGCTGATCGGCATCAACAACCGTGATCTCTCCACCTTCCACACCGATCTGGCCACGACCGAGACCCTGACCTCCCGCTATGGCGAACAGATCCGCGCCAAAGGCTGCCTGCTGGTGAGTGAATCGGGCCTGTTCAACCGCGACGACCTCGATCGGGTCCAGAACGCCGGCGCTGATGCCGTGCTCGTCGGTGAATCGCTGATGCGCCAGGAGGATGTCACGGCGGCGCTGGAGACGCTGATCGGGGGGTGAGAGGCCTCTGCCACAGCGAAGGGAAGGGCCTGGCAGGGCCCATGGAGATCTGGCCGGGTCACCCTCTGGTCAGATCAGCTGCATCCGCTGGCCAGGCGGCCTTTGGCCATGAAAAAAGCCCGGCCTGGGCCGGGCTTGGCGATCTCCAGGCAGTCCAGGGTGAATGGACTGTCGGGGGATTGGCGTTGCAGGAGTGTTGTCACTCCAGGGGGCTCGTGCAGCTCGGAACATCCTGGCAACGGGCGGATGAGTGTGATCACCCACCGGAGCCTGGGGAGGATTCCAAAGGCTGCAAGAGCCGCAGGACGGGAAAGATGTCCTTGACGGCCCGAATGATCAGACCTTGCGGGAATAGAACTCGACCACCAGCAGTTCGTTGATCTCCAGGGCCACCCACTCACGCTCGCAGCGACCGTTCACCTTGGCGGTGAGCTTGTTCTTGTCGAATTCGAGGTGGGGCGGGATGTTCGCGAGGCCTGGGAAGGCGAGGTTGCCTTCCGCCAGCTGCTTGCTGCACTTGCGTTCGCGAATGGCGACCACATCACCGGCCTTGCACTGGAAGCTGGGGATGTCGACGACGCGGCCATTCACGGTGACGTGACCGTGGTTGACGAGCTGACGGGCACCGGGAACGGTGGGGCCGAAGCCGAGGCGGAAACAGACGTTATCGAGCCTGTTCTCCAGAAGCTTGAGCAGGTTGGTTCCGGTGGAACCCTCCTGGGCACGGGCTTTCTTCACGTAGCGAACCAGCTGACGTTCGGAAATTCCGTAGTTGAAGCGCAGTTTCTGCTTTTCTTCGAGACGGATGGCGTATTCGGAGCGCTTGCGACGGGCTTGGCCGTGCTGACCGGGGGGATAAGCCCGCTTGGCGGACTTACGGGTGAGACCGGGAAGGTCCCCCAAGCGCCGCGTGATCCTCAGACGAGGGCCGCGGTAACGAGACATGCTGTTCTGAAAGGAACGATGGAAGGATCGCCTCTGATCCGGCAGCTGCTGCACCAGAGGCGATCGGTCATCCTACGGGCTGAAGGGTCCATGAGACCCCAGTGCAGACGCGCTGTGCTCGGAGGCCCCGCCCATCGGCGGCATGGCTGAGCTTGGATGGACGCCATGGCCAGCCTGCCCCCCGACCCTTCGCTGCCGGAAGACGGTCAACCCGATCCGGCCCGGACCCCAGCGCACCCGATCCCCACAGCCGTACCCACCCCGTTCGGGCGGTTCAACGCCCTGATCGCCGCCCTGCTGCTCGGGTTGATCCATCTCTATCGGGTCGGGATCTCTCCCCTGATCGGCCCGCGCTGTCGCTTCATCCCCACCTGCAGCGCCTATGGCCTGGAGGCGATCCGACGCCATGGACCCTGGCGCGGCGGCTGGCTCACCGTGCGGCGCCTGCTGCGCTGCCATCCCTTCACCCCCTGCGGGTGCGATCCGGTGCCCGACTGATGCCCCCTCGCCGTTACCGACTGCTGACCCGCCAAGGCTGCTGCCTCTGCGAAGGCCTGGCTGAACGCCTGGCCGCCCTGATGCCGCCGCCGCCGCTGGAACTGGTCGATGTCGATCAGGATCCGGATCTTCAGGCCCGCTACGGGCTCGAGGTGCCGGTGCTGGCGATCGCAGTGGACGGGCATTGGCGCGACCTGCCGCGGGTCTCACCCCGACTCGGTGGGGACGGCCTGCAGCAGTGGTTGTTGCGGCAGAGTTCCGAGGCGGAATCCGCCTAGAACAGGCCGGCGTTCCGGCGACCGTTCGCCCTGCTGCCATGACCGTGCTGCTTCATTCCCTCCTGCGGCAGGTCGGCCTGGAGCCTGGTAATACGATCGCCGATGCCGAGGTGATCAGCCTCAGCTGTGACTCACGCCGGGTCGGACCGGGAACGCTGTTCATCGGACTGCCCGGCACCCGCCTCGATGGCGGCAGCTTCTGGCGCCAGGCCCTGGCGGATGGCGCCGTGGCGGCCGTGATCGGTGCCCAGGCCTGGGCGCAGGATCCACCCGGTCCGGAGGATGCGGTGCTGCTGGTGCAGGAGGCACCGGCCCGCTGGGCTGGACGACTGGCGGCCGCCTTCTGGGCGGAGCCGAGTCTGCGTCTGCCGTTGATCGGTGTCACGGGCACCAACGGCAAAACAACCACGACCCATCTGATCGAACATCTCAGCAACGCCTGCGGCCGGCCGGCGGCCCTCTTCGGAACGCTGGTCAATCGCTGGCCCGGCCAGAGCGTCACCGCGCGTCACACCACCGCCTTCGCCGACCAGCTGCAGGCGGATCTGGCCCTGGCAGCGGAATCGGGGGCGCAGCTGGCGGCGATGGAGGTGAGCTCCCATGCCCTGGAGCAGGAACGGGTGGCGGGGTGTCGGTTCGCCACGGCCGTCTTCACCAACCTCACCCAGGACCACCTCGACTACCACCCGTCGATGGAGGCTTATTTCGAGGCCAAGGCGCGCCTGTTCACCGATCCCCTGCTCGGCGGCGACGCCGTGATCAACATCGATGATCCCTGGGGCGCCAGGCTGGCCGATCGCCTGATCCACAGCGGGGATCACCGCTGCTGGCGCAGCTCCCTCGATCAACAGAGCGCAGAGCTGCGGTTGGAGAATCTGCGGTTTTCTGCCGCAGGAGTGGAAGGGCGCCTGGTCACACCGATGGGGGCCGGAACATTCCGTTCACCGCTGGTGGGACGCTTCAACCTGATGAACCTGCTGCAGGCCGTGGGTGCCCTGGCCCTGCAGGGGCTGCCGGTGCCGCTGCTGCTGGAGGCGATCCCCAGCTTCCAGGGTGTGCCTGGCCGGATGGAGCGGATCCAGGTGGGCACGGATCGCTCGGCGATTCCGGCCGTGATCGTCGACTACGCCCACACACCCGATGGCCTGGAGAATGCCCTGGCGGCCTGCCGGCCGTTCACGAGCGGTCAGTTGATCTGCGTCTTCGGCTGCGGGGGGGACCGCGACCGCAGCAAGCGACCGCTGATGGGAGCGATCGCCGCCCGGCTGGCCGATCAGGTGGTGGTCACCTCCGACAACCCCCGCACCGAGGATCCGGCCGCGATCCTGGCCGATGTGGTGGCCGGCATCCCTGCCGATCAGACCCCCGTGGTGGAAGGCGACCGGGCCGTGGCGATCCGCCGGGCGATCGAAGCCGCCCGACCGGAGGACCTGGTGCTGATCGCCGGCAAGGGCCATGAGGATTATCAGATCCTCGGCACGGTCAAGGTGCCCTTCGATGATCGCGTCGAGGCGGAGCAGGTGCTCAGGGCCCGACTGCGGTCCTGATCGCGAGCAGTTCGGAGATCAGCGCCTCGATCTCCGTCTCCGTGGTGATGAGATGGGTGCAGGCGCGCAGACAGTGGGGATCATCGAGGCTGCGGATCCAGAGGCCCTTCGCCCCCAGCGCCCGGACCACCGCCTCAGGAGACGCCCCCTGAACCGTGAAGCTCACCAGACCCGTCTCCGGGGGCTGCTCCAGGAGGGGGACGACGCCTGGGATCGCCTGCAGACCTTGCCAGAGCGCGCCGCTGCGGGCCTGAATCAACGCCAGCCGCTCCTCAGCGGAGCCGATGCCCTCAAGCAGGGCCAAAGAGTGATCGAGGCCGGCCTGCAGGGGCACACAGGAGGTGGCGACCTCAAAGCGGCGACCGTCGCGATGCCAGCCGCTCTCGGCACTGGCTTCATGGCTGAGGCTGCGCCAGCCGATCAGGGTGGGCTGAGCTTCGGCCAGCAGGCGCTCGGAGAGCACCACAGCCCCGAGCCCTTCCGGTCCGCAGCACCACTTGTGGCCGGTGAAGGCGTAGATGTCGGCGACAGCGGCCGCCTCCTGCACCGGCACGCTGCCCATCGACTGGGCGGCATCCGCCAGCAACCAGGGCTGCCTGGGGTGCAGCCTGAGCCGTTCAGCGACGGCGGTCAGAGGCAGCAGGCTGCCGGTGTTCCAGAGCAAATGGGAGAGCACCACCAGGCGGGTGCGGGAGGAGAGGCTCTGATCGAGGCTGCTGAGCAGGGCCGACTCGAGGGCCGCCCCCTGGTGCTGGCGACTGAGGGCCTGCCCCGGCAGGGTCGCGAGATGCAATCCCTGGCGGCGGGCCAGCTCCCGTCAGGCCGCCACGACGCCGGGGTGCTCACAGTCGCTGAGCAGCAGCTCATCACCGGCCTGCCAGGGCAATCCCCAGAGGGGCAGCACGCAGCCACTGGTGACGTTTTCGGTGAGGCTGATCCGATGGGCGCCGACCCCGCACCAGTGGGCCAGCCGCTGGCGCAGGCGGGTGGTGGTGCGCTCGATGTAGGGCCACACCTCCCCCGTGAATGGTCCGAGCTGCTGGACCGTGCCCCAGGCTTCGGTGATCGCCGCCAACGACGAGTCGGGCAGGGGCCCCTGACCGCCGTAGTTGAAGTACGTCTTGTTGGCCAGGGCGGGCATCTCGGCCCGCAGGGCCTCAGAACGGCCGTGGATGGCGATCCCACCGGGGGCTGGACTGCTGGCAAGCACGGTCAAGGTTCATCGGCACGTCGATGCTGGCAGCCCGCCGGCTCGATCGGAGCCGCCCAAGCCTGAAGATCGGCGCAGGGTAGCGCACAAGAACAGAGCTCGCTTACCTCGACAACCAGAAGATGGCCGCCATTGCCCTAGATTTCTTCCAAGAGATTCCCTGCAGACCTGCTAACGGGAGCTACCTCCTGCTTCCTCCTTGCTCCCTGCCGCCATGAGCCCCTCCGCACTGTCCTTCCGTCGGCTGGAGCTGCTGCTGCCGGAGTGGAAGGAGCTGCTTCAGGGGTGGGCGCTGGAGGGTGCGATCGGCCGCGCAGCCGCAGAAGCGCTGCAGCTGGAGGGAACGCCGCCACCGTTGCGGGCGCTGGTGAGCCGCTGGGCAGAAGGGGACTTCAGCGAGCTGCCAGCGATCGTGCTGCTCTCCTCCGCCGACATCAATGGGGCGCTGGGGGCTTATGCCATCTCAACAGGCACCATCTATCTCAATGCCGACTGGCTTGAGACAGCTCCCCCACAGCAGGCGGTGGCGGTGCTCACCGAGGAGCTGGGCCACCACCTCGATGGCCTGCTCAACGCGGCAGACACGCCGGGGGATGTGGGGCAGATCTTCGCCAACCTGCTGACGAACCCAGGAGTTTCGGTAGCTGAGCTTCAGGCTCTACGCCTTCAGAAGGATGCCGGCACCGTTGTGGTGCAAGGGCAGACGATTGCGGTGGAGCAGGCCACCATCACAAGCGCCCCGATTCGTGCCTCCTATCCAGGCCGAACAAACAGAGAGTACAGAAACTGTTATGCTTTTGCAGCGCTAAAATCCGATGGTTCCGTCGTCACATGGGGCGAACCGAGATCAGGAGGATCGAGCAGTATTGCAATATACATTCCAACGACCAATACATTTAGCTATACGAGCATTGCCAGTCAGCTCAGCAGTGGCGTCACTCAGATTTTCTCAAATCAAGGTGCCTTTGCGGCCCTGAAGGCCGATGGATCTGTTGTCACATGGGGAGATGGTGGGACTGGCGGCAATAGCAGTGGAGTGGCCGGCCAGCTCAGCTCTGGTGTCACTCAGATTTACTCCAATTACTACGCCTTCGCGGCCCTGAAGGCCGATGGCTCCGTCATCACCTGGGGGAGCTCAACGCAAGGAGGAGACAGCAGTGGGGTGGCCTCCAAAATTAGCTCCGGAGTCACGGAGATCTTTTCCAAGGACTACGCTTTCGCGGCGCTCAAGGCCGATGGTTCCGTCGTGACCTGGGGTGACCTTGACTTTGGCGGCAACAGCAGTGGGGTGGCTAGCCGGCTCAGCTCTGGCGTTACCCAGATCTTCTCCACTGGCCGGAGTTTCGCAGCGCTCAAGGCCGATGGCTCCGTCGTCACATGGGGAGAACCGAGGGAAGGAGGATCGAGCAGTGTTGCGCTACCAGGCGATCCATATAGGTACCAAAGCATTTCAGGACAGATCAGCTCCGGAGTCGCGCAGATCTTCTCGAATGGGTCTGCATATGTAGCACTGAAGAATGACAGGTCAGTTGTCACTTGGGGCCATGCGTCTTATGGAGGAACGACCAGTGGCGCTGCCGCTCCTCGACTTACATCAGGGGTTAGGGAGATATTTGCAACAGAAGGCGCCTTTGCAGCACTGAAGTCAGATGGATCTGTTGTCACATGGGGAGATGCTGGGTCTGGCGGCATTAATCTTGGAGGTGGTCAAATTAGCTCAGGAGTCATCAAGGTCTTCTCCAGTTCCTCT
>JBJTBH010000231.1:0-9369 GCA_046091285.1 Cyanobacteriota bacterium
TCCAAGGCCGGCACCTACGGCACAGCAGCCCTCAACATCGCCACCGGCGTTCTTACCTACACCCTCGACAACAACAATCCCGCAACTCAGCAACTCACAGCCAATCAGGCGGTCAACGATACCTTCGCGATTGTTGTCACCAACGGGTCCCTCCAGGCCACCACCAATGCCGTCTTCAACATCACCGGCTCCAACGACGCCCCCACGCTCACCGCCGCTGCCCAATCGGCACAGCTGGTGGAAGCCGGTGGCATCAGCAACGGCACCCCCGGCACCAGCACTGCCACCATCGCTCTCACCAAAGGCGACCCTGACGGCACCACGCCCACCTATGTCACCAGCGGTTGGAGTGAAACTGCTTCTGGCTCTGGTGTGTACACCAAGGCCGGCACCTACGGCACCGTAACCCTTACGACCGCCACTGGCGGTCTTGCCTACACGCTGGATAACAGCAAACCCGCCACAGAAGCTCTCACCGGTGGTGGGATCGCGACCGAGACTTTCTCCGTCGTGGTCACCGATGGAGGGTTGCAGGGGACTGCGCAGGCGGTGTTTTCAATCAAGGGGATGAATGATGCACCCACAATCACCGCAACCTCGCCACTGACGCCCACCTTTGTGCAGAACAGTGGCGCCAAGGTTGGTGATGTTGTCGCAACGTATGCCATCTCCGATCTCGACGATTCTGGGCTTAACGTTCTTCTTAGCGATACAAAAAATTATTCCCTGGGAAGCGGCATCACCGCCGGGCAAGTGCTTCTTTCTCAGGCAGGTCTGTCCCTGGTCAACAGCGCTCAGGATCTACCCGCTTTTACGCTCACTCCCCGGGATGGGTGGATGGAGAGTGGTAATTCCATCTCTTTTGACCCCGTTGTCAAAGCGCTGGATACAACTGCTCCAACCATTAAATCCGTCCTGTTAACTGGCAGCAAGGGTCAGCAGAATGGTTGGTTGAGCATTGGCGATAAGGTTTCAGCAACGGTCAGCTTTTCTGAGCCGATCGTGGTTGTTGGTGCTCCAAATCTGTCGTTGCAGATCGGCGCAGAATCCGTGAAGGCTGACTTCGTGGGTACTGGAGTGCCAGCTGCAGCAGGTGACCTTGTCTTTGAGTACACGATCACGAGTAAGCAAACAGATGCCAATGGCATCAGCATTGCCACCAACAGTCTGAGCTTGCCGACTGGGGCCTCGCTCAGTGATGACGCCGGCAACAAGGCGGTCATCACCCATGCCGCTGTTGCTGACAACGCGTCATACAAGGTGGATACCACCGTCAGTGTGCCTGTCATCTCCAAAATCGGTGATGGCAAGGACAAAATCGTCAGCAACGCCAGCGGAGACAAGCTGATCACGGGCACCGCTGAGGCCAATGCCTTCGTCACCATTTCCTCCGGCATCAACAGTCTCGGCATCGTCACGGCTTCAGCCTCGGGAGCCTGGTCTTTCACGCTCTCCGACGACAATCTCGCCACCCTCGGCCAAGGGGCCGGCAAAACGATCACCGCCATGGCAGAAGATCTGGCCGGCAATACCTCAGGAGCTTCCGCCGCCTTCGCCTTCTCCGTCGCCACTCAGCCGCCTGATCCCCCCATCATTGTCACCATCGGCAAAACCGACAGCTCCGGTGAAAGCGACAACATCGTCAGCTCCGTCGCAGGTGACAGCATCATCAAAGGCACATCGAACGCTGCTCCAGGAGCAAAAATCACCCTGCTGAACGGAACAACCACCCTCAACAGCACTCCGATCACCCTCAGCAGTCAGGGGCTCTGGACTTATACCCTCTCCACCGCCAACCTCACCAGCCTCGGCCAGGGAGACAAAACCCTCTCCGCCACGGTCACCGATTCTGTTGGCAACATCTCAGACGCCTCGGAGGCTTTCCCCTTCTTCATCGATACCGTCGCTCCCACCATCACCTCCGTTCTCCTCACCAGCAGCAGCGGTGCTGAAAACGATTTCCTCAATGCTGGTGACACCGTGGATGCCACGGTCACCCTCTCGGAAGACTTCAGTCTTACAGGTGCTCCCACTCTCAAGCTTCTGATCGACAAGTCATCCGTTAATGCCACCTACATCAGCGGTGAAAGCACCAATAAATCCCTAATCTTCCGCTACACCATTCCACTCAACCAAACCCTCTCTGACACCAACGGCATCAGCATCGCCAAGGACAGCTTCACCCTCCCCGCTGGTTCCACCCTCACCGATCGCGCTGGCAACAAGGCCGTCATCACCCATGCCGCGGTTTCCGACAATCCGCTCTACAAGGTCGATACCACAGTCAATGCTCCTGTCATCTCAAAAATCGGTGACGGCAAGGACAAAATCGTCAGCAATGTCAGCGGAGACAAGCTGATCACGGGCACCGCCGAGGCCAATGCCTTCGTCACCATTTCCTCCGGCATCAACAGTCTCGGCATCGTCACGGCTTCAGCCTCTGGAGCCTGGTCTTTCACGCTCTCCGACGATAATCTCGCCACCCTCGGCCAAGGCACCGACAAAACGATCACCGCCATTGCAGAAGATCTTGCCGGCAACATTTCTCCTCCATCCTCCACTTTTAACTTTACAATCTATACAGAACCACCCACTTCCCCAAGCATTGACACGGCTGGCGGAACAGACGGCGTAATCAGCACCGCAAATGGAGACAATATCATCTCAGGAATGGCAGAAAGCGGGAACACTATCACCTTATTTGCAGGAGCAAGCAATCTTGGAACTGCAACGGCTTCATCAAACGGGAGCTGGTCGCTTTCTTTAACCAGCACCAGTCTCACCAAGCTGAACCAAGGCGAAAATCTCATCAAGGCAAAAGCAACAGATCCAATCGGCCAAACCTCCGCCGACTCTTCATTTTCACTTTTCATCGATACCGTCGCTCCCACCATCACCTCCGTTCTCCTCACCAGCAGCAGCGGTGCTGAAAACAATTTCCTCAATGCTGGTGACACCGTGGATGCCACGGTCACCCTCTCGGAAGACTTCAGCCTTACAGGTGCTCCCACTCTCAAGCTCCTGATCGACAAGTCATCCGTTAATGCCACCTACATCAGCGGTGAAAGCACCAATAACTCCCTGATCTTCCGCTACACCATTCCACTCAACCAAACCCTCTCTGACACCAACGGCATCAGCATCGCCAAGGACAGCTTCACCCTCCCCGCTGGTTCCACCCTCACCGATGAAGCTGGCAACAAGGCCGTCATCACCCATGCCGCCGTCTCCGACAATCCGCTCTACAAGGTCGATACCACAGTCAGTGCGCCTGTGATCAAAGAAGCGGGAGGGTCTGACAAGACAATGACCACGGCGACCAATGACAATCTCATCACCGGCACCGCTGAAGCGAATGCCTCGGTCACCGTTGCCGCCGGTTCCACCATTCTTGGCACCGTCACCGCATCGGGCACCGGCAGCTGGACGCTGTCCCTGAGCGATCTCTCCAAAGTCGGCTATGGCTCCGACCGCACAATCACGGCAACGGCCAAGGATCCTGCCGGCAATACCTCAAAAGCATCGACGGCCTTCACGCTCGCTGTCTTTGACACCCTGAAAACCGGTGGCGCCACCAAGGACACACTTCTGGGAACAGACGGCGTGGATTCGATCAATGGCGCTGTAGGGGACGATACGATCACCGGTGCTGGCGGGAATGATTTCATCACCCTTGGTGCGGGGAAAGACGTCCTGATCTTCGGCGGTGCAGGCGCGCTGGGAAGCGACACGATTGTTGGCACCGCTGCCCAGGTTCTTGCCAACATCGGTAGCGATACGATCAGCGACTATGGGATTGCCGATGACAGCATCCGCCTCTCCCGTGCCTCCTTCGGTGGTCAAGCGCTTGGCAGCACCGGAGCCTTGAGCAGCAATAAGTTTCGCGCAGTCAACAATGTCCAGGCGACCGTCGGCGCGGACTTCAGCTCCGGTGGCTTCGTGTATGACAAGGCCACAGGCAATCTCTTCTACACGACAGCCAATGCCACCGCGCTCACCATTGGCAATCTGAGCCTGACGGGCAGTAATCAAAATGCAGCCATCATTGGAACTTTCAAAGGCACTCCGCTCATGGTCAACACCGAATTCAGCGTCATCGATTAATGCGATGAGCCGAGCTTGACCCCACTAGCTTTCGGTGCCGACCAGCCAATCCAACGCGTCCAGCCGTCACAGGCCTGCCGACCCCCTGGCCGTGCCCATGGAGTGGACATGGATACGCTGGGGGCCTTGAGTGACCCAGCCATGCCGGCACCAACGATGAACAGTCCCTGACGGCCTCGCAGAACAATTCCAGCGCCCACCGCCGACGGACAGGCTCTGACAAGCTGGTGCCCACCTCCGACGGTTCGATGGCGCGTTTCGGTCTCTCCGCCCTCCAATCACTGCTGGGAGAGCGTGGCCCAAGCGAGCCTGACGTCGACAGCACCGCCACCTGGCAGCGCCCCTTCGGACTGGGCTGGGAGCGGCCTTACACGGTGCGCTCCGCCAGCAACCTGGATGACGGACCCGCCCACGGGGCTCCCCTGGGGGGCTTCGGTGCCGGCTGCATCGGTCGTGGCCCCGACGGAACCTTCAACCTCTGGCACCTGGACGGGGGCGAGCACTGGTTCGGCACGATCCCCGACTGCCAGTTCGCGCTCTTTGAGCAGCACGGCGACCAGCGGCGGGCTCATGCCCTGGCCACAGCCCCGGAACGCGACGACTCCCTGCCGCAGGCCGCCACGCCACCCCTTGACGCCTGGCAGTGGTATCCCGCCAGTGACGCCACCACCAGCACCGGCACCTACACCGCCCGCTATCCCCTTAGCGCCTTCACCTACCGGGGCGTGTTCGAGGCAGCGGTGCGCTGCGAGGCCTTCAGCCCGATCCTTCCCGGGGACTACCAACGCACCAGCTACCCGGTGGCGGTGTTCCGCTGGACCTTTCAGAACCCCACGAACGATGTCCTGGATCTCTCGCTGATGCTCAGCTGGCGCAACACGGTGGGTTGGTTCACCAACACCGATCCGAGTGCCGAGGTGCATTTCCGGGATGACGGCAGCCCCGAGCACGCCTATGTACCGGCCATCGGCCGCAGCGACGGTCAGCGTCAGCGGCTGGTGGACGGCGATGGGCTGATCGGCGTGCTGCTGGAAGGCGATCGCCATCAGCCGATCCGCGAAGGTGAAGGCCAGTGGTGCCTGGCCACAGCAGTGGATCAGACAGGAGTGGAGGTGCAGCGCTGCAGCCACTGGGATCCGAGCGGCGATGGCAGCACCCTCTGGGAAACCTTTGCACGCGATGGCTCCCTGCCGGCGGATCCGGGCGAGCGCCGCCGAGGCCCGGGGGAACCCGGCAGCGCCGCCATGGCCCTGCGCTTCCAGCTGCAGCCCGGTGAACAGCGCGAGATCGCCGTGGTGATCAGCTGGGATCTGCCGGTCACCGCCTTCGCCAGCGGCAGCCAGGCCCTGCGCCGCTACACCGATGTCTTCGGGAGCGGTGGCGACAACGCCGCCGCGATCGCCGCCGAGGCCCTGCGGGACTGGCGCGACTGGCACCGGGAGATCACCACCTGGCAGGCGCCGGTGCTGGCCCGCACAGACCTGCCGGAACCGCTGCGGATGGCGCTGCTCAACGAGCTCTACGACCTCGCCAGCGGCGGCACCCTCTGGACGGCGGCCAGCCATGACGATCCCGTCGGCCGGTTCGGGGTGCTCGAGTGCCTCGACTACGCCTGGTACGAGAGCCTGGATGTGCGCCTGTATGGCTCCCTGGCCCTGCTTCAGCTCTGGCCGGAGCTCGACAAGGCCGTGCTGCGCAGCTTCGCCCGCGCCATCCCGGCCTCTGATCCGACGCCGCGGCCGATCGGCTGGTACTTCACCCAGGGCCGTGGCCGGGTGGAAGCCGAACGCAAGGTGGAGGGAGCCACCCCGCATGATCTCGGCGCCCCGAATGAGCGCCCCTTCCAGGCGACGAATTACACCGCCTACCAGGACTGCAACCTCTGGAAGGATCTGGCCAGCGACTACGTGCTGCAGGTGTGGCGCACCTTCAGGCTCGCCCCCAACGGCGAGGACCTGCGTTTTCTGGCCGATTGCTGGCCGGCTGCGGTGCAGGCCCTGCGCTACCTGAAGCGCTTCGACATCAACGACGACGGCCTGCCCGACAACGGCGGCGCCCCGGACCAGACCTTCGATGACTGGCCCCTGGTGGGGGTGAGCGCCTACTGCGGTGCGCTCTGGATCGCCGCCCTCGAGGCGGCCCTGGCGATGGGCCAGCGGCTGCAGCTCGAGCTCGGGCTCGACACCGGCGAGGAGCAACGGCAGTTCTCCGGCTGGCTGGAGCAGTCGCGGGCCAACTTCGACGCCCTGCTCTGGAACGGCGAGTACTACCGCATCGATGCCGGCAGCGGCACCCCAGTGGTGATGGCCGACCAGCTCTGCGGCGACTTCTATGCCCGCCTGCTGGGGCTGCCGCCGGTGGTGGCCGATGAACGGGCCCACTCCACCCTCAAGGCCGTGAAGGAGTCCTGCTTCGAGGGCTTCGAGGGCGGCCGGCTCGGCGTGGCCAACGGGCTGCGGCGCGACGGCACCCCCCTCGACCCCAATGGCACCCATCCCCTGGAGGTGTGGACAGGCATCAACTTCGGCCTGGCGGCCTACTACCGGCTGATGGGCGACAGCGGAACCGCCCTGGCGATCTGCTCGGCCGTGGTCGAGCAGGTGTACAGCGGCGGCCTGCAGTTCCGCACGCCCGAGGCGATCACGGGGGTGCACACCTTCCGCGCCTGCCACTACCTGCGGGCGATGGCGATCTGGGCGCTGTGGGCCACCCACACCGACTGGCAGCCGATCCCTGGCGCCGAGCGTCAGCCGTGAGCGTCACCCCCACAGCCATGGGCGAGGCTTCTGCGCGAGCTTCGCTGGTTCGCTGCCAGCTGCGAGCCGCTCTAGAGCCCCTGCTGAACGCCAGACGTTTCACCAGAGGCCTGCGGCCCCTGGCCAGCCACGGCGGACGCCTGCGCCGATCATCCGTGCTCGGCCTGGCGCTGGCCGTGCTGATGCCACTGCTGATGCCATTGCTGCTGAGCCTCCCCCTGCTGCTGATGCAGCCGGCGCCGGCGCTGGCCCTGCTGCATCTCCACGACGACGAAACCGGCCAACCCCTGGCCCGCAGCCTTGAGAGCCTGCGCGATCTCGATTACCAGAGCTGGCAGGTGGTGGCCTATCGGGATGGCCCGCCGGGCGGGCCGCTACGGCTGCGGATCGTCGGCTATCCGGGCCGGGTGCGCCTCGACCATCCCACCGATCTGCAGGTGGAGAGCGGCCGCAACCGCTGGGAGCTGCCCGACACCACCCTCGACAACCCGAAACTCGCCGGTGACGGCCGGGCGGCGGTAGCCGAATTCAACCTGGAGCCGCTGCTGAACGATCTGCACCAGAACCGGCCATTGCGACTGCGCCTGAGCGGCGTGTTCACCGAACTACCGGTGCCGCCCTATGTGGTGGCGGAATGGCGCAGCCTGCCGACCTGGACGCCGGACACCTAACAACCGAACACACCGCAGTCAAGGAATACAACTGCGAGAGACAGCATCCACCGGTGGGGTGCCATCCAAGCTGGATTCCATCGATGAGGTGTACCGCTGGCAGGGTCTACTGAATCTTCAGAGACTGATTGGTAAACTTCGTCCAGGATCGACGGAGCGCCTGCACCGTTTGAGCGTGGGATCCGTTCACAAGTGTCGGCTCATAGTGCTTGCCTCCCTTCCTAGGAGACTCTTCAGGGTAGTAGAGAGAAAACAATTCCGGCTTAACAAGAAAGAGAGCTGCGGATTGGTCCCAGAGCAACATTTCACCTCCCGGCCCAGAGGCGACGGCCAGCGGCTCCCAGGTGGATTGTGAGCTGCAAGGGCGGCCAATGGTCCCAGGTGTTGTGTAGAAACCAGAACATGAGATGTTATTCAGCAACGCCTTGCGCAACCGACCCGGCAAGCCCTGCATGATCAATCCACCCTCGCTCTGACCGTTGGCCGAAACGGCGCCGGCAACCATCTCCAGGCTGGGGCTGTAGCAATGGGGGACCGGTGATTTAATATCATGACAATCACCAAAGCGGGGAATATCAACAAAAAAGGCATACAACCGCTTTAGAACCGGCATGGCCTGCTGGCAGGCGTCCATGTCATAGCGACAATTGAATGAATCCTTACCAGGCGTGCGGGAATCATCTCCAATCGGCTGCCCCATGATCACCACTCGATCAATCTTGTCTTTGATCAACGGAAGATATTGATTGAATGATGTGTACGTACCAATGATCAGAACGGACACCTTTTTGCAATCGCGCACTGATTCAGCGACCCGCTTCGCGTAATCAGGATCGAGGGGCCAGGGCTTCAACTCCTCGGGCAACAGCCCATTGGAGCGATTCATCATCGAGCGGAAAAACGGCAGCCAGGGCCATGGCTTCAGATCGGGGCTCTGGGCCTGCTTGCCTCCCACAATGATTGGGATTCTTCTGGCCTGCGGCTGATCGGGCAACTGATTGACCAGCGCATTCACAGCTGGTGCCGCCTGTTCGGGAAGGGTGTAGCCCTCAGACTGGA
The DNA here is from genome assembly GCA_046091285.1 of Cyanobacteriota bacterium. Lineage (GTDB taxonomy): Bacteria > Cyanobacteriota > Cyanobacteriia > PCC-6307 > Cyanobiaceae > CAIXOZ01. The sequence goes on from JBJTBH010000231.1 coordinate 8,591, forward strand.
CAATGGCCGCCACATGCTTGGTACCCAGCACCAATGGGATGGCCTGCATGTCATCAATGTCATAGTCATTGTCCAGAATCACGCAGGACTCCCTCTGAGCCTGATTGGTTCCAGTTCGTGCACCCGCCCAGCCTCGAGCTGGAATGAACTGCCCAGCGGCGAGTCCGGAAACAGCGAGCAGAGCCAGAGAGAGGCGGGAGAGTGATCTGACCATCGGCTTTCAGGCAGGACTGTTGGAATCAACCATGGGACTGAGTGACACGACCCCGCGAAGACGGGACTGACCACGGTGGAGTCATCATCTCGGTGGCATCAGACCGATGAGTCCTGGGTGCAGTCATCGCCAGGCATGGCATGAAGCGCCCTGGACAGCACCGATCCATGGGTGTCGTGAGCGACTGACAAGACCTGGCGACAGACAAGAACTGGCGAGACAGACAATCTCGTCAGTGCCAAGGCCGAATCAGAACGACCCCACAAGTGACAAGGACCCATGAGGACTCTCTCCTGAAACAACTCCCCCTGAAACAACTCTCCTGAGACGACCCTGGTGTGTCCCTGAAGCGTCACTGGGGGGGGGGTCAGTCACTTCAAGCTAGAAAGCACGAATCGATGACATTGACTACGTCGCAAAAAGTCACTTGATTACCCAGCTCACTCCGCGGTGGCCGCCCTGGGGCCTTAGAGTAGTACATAGCTACCAGTACGGACATGGCCCGCAGTGCGATCCAGTTCCAGAAAGGCCTCTCCCTGCCTGAGTTCCAGCGGCTCTACGGCGC
>JBJTBH010000232.1:0-3992 GCA_046091285.1 Cyanobacteriota bacterium
TCCTTCTGCTGCTCCCAACGGGCCAGCAGTTCCTCATGCAGCAGTTCGGTGCGGGCCAGCAGGGCCGCCGCTTCCTCGGCCGCCTCCTGCTGGCGCCGCGGAGCCGATCACGGCCTGATCAAGACCGAGACGACTGGCGATCGCCAGGGCGTTGCTGCGACCCGGAATGCCCCAGAGCAGGCGATAGGTGGGAGACAGGGTCTCGCTGTCGAACGCCACGGAGGCGTTTTCAAAACGCGGATCCTGATACTTGAGCGCCTTGAGCTCTCCGAAGTGCGTGGTGGCCACCGTGAGCCGGGCGCGATCGGCCAGATGGCGGAGCAGCGACACCGCCAGGGCCACGCCCTCACCGGGATCGGTGCCCGCCCCCACCTCATCCAGCAGCACCAGGCTGGCCCCGGCCCGTGCGACATCGCCCTCCGCCGCCGACGGCAGGGCCTCGAGGATGCGGGCGATGCGGCGGACATGGCCGCTGAAGGTGGAAAGGTTCTGCTGCAGCGACTGCTCATCGCCGATGTCGGCCAGCACCTGAGCGCACCAGGGCAGCTCCGGCGTTCCCTCGCAGGGCAGGAACAGGCCGGCGCGGGCCATCAGCGCCGCCAGTCCGACGCTCTTGAGCGTCACGGTCTTGCCGCCGGTGTTCGGACCCGTGATCGCCACCACCCGCAGATCACCGGGCACCGTGACGCTGACGGGCACCACGGACTGGCCACCGAGACGCCGCTCCTGCCAGAGCAGCAGCGGATGGCGCAGCTCCAGCAGGCGGAAGGGTCCCTGCGGGTCGGCATGCAGTCGGGGACGAACGGCACCGAGCCACTGGCTGTAACGGGCCCGGCTCAGGGCGGCATCCAGCCGCACCAGCACCGCCTGGAGGCGCTCCAGGGCTGGGGCCTCCTCCGCCACCAGGGCACTGAGCTGACGCAGCACCACCAGCTCCTCCTCCCGCTCCAGCCCTTCGAGATCGCGGATGCGGTTGCCGAGGCCAAGCACCGCCTGCGGCTCGATGAACACCGTGTTGCCGGAGGCGGAGCTGTCATGCACCAGACCGGGCACCTGAGCGCCGGCACCGGCCCTGACCGCCAGCACCGGCCGCCCCTGACGTTCAGCGATCACCGTGTCCTGGAGCAAAGCGCTGTAACGACGCATCAGCTCCTGCAACCGCTCGCGGCGCTCGGCGCGGGCACCCTTCAGCTGCCGCCTCAGCCCCTCAAGCGCCGGGCTGGCCCGATCCGCGACGCGGCCGCCATCATCCAGGCAGAAATGCAGCCGCTGCTCGAGCTCCGGCAGGGTGCGCAACTCCCCGACGGCCTCCGTGCAGATCGGTCGAAGCTCTTCATCGCTGATCTGACGCCGCAGGCGCCGGGCCGCCGCCAGCGTGCCCGCCAGGGCGAGCAGGGCCTCACCACCGGCGCAGCCCCCCTTGGCACAGAGGGCCACCGTGGACGCGATATCGGCCACACCGCTGAAGCTGAGGCCACCCTCCAGAAGACCATCGAGGCCCAGCAGCTCCGTGGTTTCAGACAGCAGCCGCTCACTGGCGGCCCGATCGGCGCCGAGGGGCAGGCGCAGGCAGGCGCGATGGCCGGCCTCGGTGCTGGCAAAACCAGCGAGATGCTCAGCCAGACGCGACCACTCGAGCAGCTCAAGGGTTTCCGCCTGAATCGGCAGCGTGGCGACAGGGGACAAGCTCAACCTGCGCTGGGGAGAGGGAGCGGCAGGGGCGCCGGAATCGGCGCCTGGCCTTCGATGTTGGAGGGGATGCCGGCCGGGGACTCGTAGAGCACCTCCAGCCAGTTGCCTTCCGGATCCTGCAGATAGAAACTGGCGGTGCCATCACGGTGATCGTGCACAGGCCCCACAGACCGGCCAGCGGCTTCCAGACGGTCATGCACCGCCTGCACAACGGCACGATCACGGACGTGAAAGGCGAATTGGGGCCCTGCCGCCCGGTAATCAGGGCTGAGGAGGGCGATGCCATCACCGGAATCCGGTGCCTGGAGGTAGGCCCAGTCGGAGGCCTCCCAGGTGAGGCGCAGTCCGAGGTCCTGATAGAAGGCCTTGGCCCGGTCCATGTCCTGCACCCGCAGGGCGACATGGCCAAGCCGGGGGATGGCGGGAGAGGACACGGCGGAGGAGTCGAAGACAGCCATTCTCGATCGAAGCAGTCCTGGGCGTTGGCCTGGCGGCGTTGGGGGAGTGGCGTTGCGTCAATCGGGGGGCGTCAGTGGCGTTGGGCGAGAAGCGCCGACACGCGGCAGACACAGCCGATCGAGAAACAGATGGCGGCACTGCCGAACAATCCCCACCCGGAGGCCTGAAGATTGAAATCAGCAGCGGCCAGCAGCCGCAGGGCCAGCAGCACCAGCAGGACGGCCGCCCCCCAGGGGGCGATCACCGCCCATCGCAGGGCGCCGCTCAGGCGTTGTTCAGCCATTGGGCCGCATCACAGGCGTGGTACGTGAGAATCAGATCAGCGCCGGCCCGCTTGAAACTGAGCAGGGTCTCGAGCACCACAGCCCGCTCATCGATCCAGCCCCGTTCAGCCGCCGCCTTGACCATCGCGTATTCCCCGCTGACGTTGTACGCGGCGATCGGCAACTCGCTCTCCTGACGCAGGCGCAGGATGATGTCGAGATAGGCCAGACCAGGCTTGACCATCAGAATATCGGCCCCTTCGGCCTCATCGAGCTGGGCCTCGGTGAGCGCTTCCCGGCTGTTGGCGGGATCCATCTGATACGTGCTCTTGTCCTTGGGGATCGGCTTTCCGGCCAGGGCCCGGGGCGCCGAATCGAGCGCCTCACGGAAGGGGCCGTAATAGGCAGATGCGTATTTGGCGGTATAGCTGATGATGCCCACGTGCTCGAAGCCGGCCTCATCGAGCGCCTCGCGGATGGCGCCGACGCGGCCGTCCATCATGTCGCTGGGGCCGATCAGATCAGCGCCGGCACGGGCCTGGGCCACGGCCTGGCGGCAGAGAATCTCCACCGTCTCGTCATTCAGCACCACGCCCTCCTGGCTGACGATGCCGTCATGGCCATCGCAGGAATAGGGATCGAGGGCGACATCGGTCATGATCGTCATGCCGGGATGCACCTCCTTCAGGCGGCGGATCGCCCGTGGGATCAGGCCCCCCTCATTGCAGCACTCGATGCCGTCCTCAGTCTTGAGGCCATCGGAGACCTTGGGGAAGAGCACCACGCAACGGATGCCGAGATCCCAGGCACGCCCCACCTCCTGCACCAGTCCCTCCAGGCTCCAGCGCTGGGCACCAGGCATGGCACCGATCGGCTCGTTGCTGGCGCCCTCGTGCACGAACAGCGGATAGATGAAATCCGCGGGACTGAGGTGATGCTCGCGCACCATCGCCCTCAGGGCCGGGGTGCGGCGCAGACGGCGGGGGCGGTAGGTGAGGTCCATGGGCTGCCGGGGGATCGACGGATCCTACGGAGAGGCTCTGCCGCCGCAGGCCCTGGCCGGGAAGGTTGTGACCGAGTGCAGGCAGGTGCGCCGTGGAGGCAGGACGGGGGGCGCGGGCGGCCAACAACGTCCCCTGAGGTCAACCCTGGCTGTCAGGGCCAACGGGAACCGCCGGCCCTCAGAGCCTGGCGTTGCTGAGCCAGTCGGCGCGGGGATCGACTCGGCGCAGCTCCCGGAGCTGCTCGATCAGCTGCCGCTCCTGATCCGTCAGAGCTGTGGGCAGCCGCAGGCTGGTGGTGAACAGCAGATCACCGCGGCCCTGGCGGGTGGGCCAGCCCTTGCCCTTGAGCCGGAGGCTGCGACCGGGGGGTGTCCCCGGGGGCACCTGCACCGTCGCTTCGCCATCGGGGGTCACCACCTTGACCTCGGCCCCAAGCAGCAGCTCATCGAGGCTGAGGGGAAGATCAGCCCGGAGCTGCTCCCCCTCCAGCGACCAGATCGGGTGGGGCGTGAGCTGAAGGTTGAGGTAAAGATCGCCGCGACGGCCGGTGGTCGGCTGCTGCTTGCCCTTGCCC
>JBJTBH010000233.1:0-37003 GCA_046091285.1 Cyanobacteriota bacterium
GGGAGGGGGAGGGTGCTGAACGCGATTCGAGGGCAACGGCAGCTGGCCGAGCCGGAAGCGCTGGCTTTCAGGAACAGGTCATCAAAAGCGCCGCGCTGGTGAACGATTGGACCGGAAATCCGCTCGACTGAAGGCGGATCAACCGTTGAACCGCGAGGGAGCGGGGGCGGATGGACCGCAGAACGGCCGTCGCCAGGCTCTCCGGTGCGGGAGGGCGTGGGATTGTTTCACCCGCACCTTCCAGAACTCGGGACATCGACGACATCCAGGCCCGGGGATTTCCATGGACTCCGGGTTCGGGAGACCTGCGGTAGCCGGGCTCGGGTTACCGCAGGCCTCCGACGTTGAGAGGCCTGCGGGGTTCGGTACGCCTGTGGGATCGATGGTCTCCGGGGAGGCTCGGGATGTCAGACGCCTCAATGGGGTCTCGACAGGGAGATGGGGAGACGGCAACGATGATCCCTGGCAGGGGAAAACCCGAGCATGGGGAGTGACGTGTTGCTCAGAGGACGGCAGGAGGGGAGCGGGAGGGCCGGGCAGACGGACCAGAGAGGCCTCGGACGCCAGGAAGGCAGTGCTGTCAGGGGTGGTCGCAGACCGGACCGTCGAGGAGCCGAGGCTTCTGGGACAGTTCTACAGGTCTTCCCACTGGACGGAACTCTGCCTGGTTCCGACAGCAGCCTCATCGGCCACTCAACGATCCCATCTTAAGAAAGGCTTGTGGGCTTGGCAAGATTGGCGGCGATTCCGGGGTCAACGGTGCAGGACTCCCAGGCCCCCTATGCCCAGGTCTGGGTCGAGGCCGGCCGGGAGGGCCAGGTGTTCACCTACGCCAATCCTGAGGCCCTTGCCCTCGCGCCCGGCGATCTGGTCCAGGTTTCCCTCAGGGGCCGCCCCCACACCGGGCTGCTGGTGGCCCTCGCTGACACCTGCCCCCCTGAAGTGCCGGCAGAGGCTCTGCAGCCGATTGTCCGACGGCTCCAGCCTGCCGCCCTTGATCCTTCCTGGCAGGGCTGGATCGAGACGGTGGCCGAGCAGTGCCATACCTCCCTCTTCCGGACCCTCAAGGCCGCCCTCCCGGCTGGCTGGCTCGGGCAGCGGCCCAGGCGTGCACCCGCCCAGCCGCGGCAGCGCTGGTGGATCGAGCGCACGGACGTCTGCCCCGATCCGCCGACCTTCACGGAACGTCAGCAGGCTCTGCTGGATCATCTCGATCGCCACGGTGGTGGCGGCCGTCTCGATCGACTCTGTGGGCGGGACGGGTTCAGTCGCGCTGTGCTCAAGGCCCTGGAGACCCGTGGTGTCCTGCGCCGTCGCCCGCTGGCCGCTGCTGATCCCGACGATTCCCCCGACGTCCTCGCCCCTGCCCTCTCCACGGATCCTTCGTTGTGGCCCCAGCTCACCCCGGCCCAGGCCGAGGCGGTGGAGCGGATCAACGCCTCCGGCGATGGCGCTGAACTTCTGCTCTGGGGCGTGACCGGGGCCGGGAAGACGGAGGTCTATCTGCAGGCGGTGGCCGCTGAGCTGGCGCGGGGGCGTCATGCCCTGGTGCTGGCGCCCGAGATCGGGCTGGTGCCGCAGTTGCTCGATCGCTTTCGTCGACGCTTCCCCGGCCGTGTTCTCGAATATCACAGCGGTCTCGGCGATGCTGAGCGCCTGCGGGCCTGGCGTGCGGCCCTGGCGGACCGCGATGGACACCCCCTGGTGGTGATCGGCACACGCTCGGCGGTGTTCCTGCCCCTGCGCCCCCTCGGATTGATCGTGCTCGATGAGGAGCACGACAGCTCCTACAAACAGGACAGTCCGATGCCCTGCTATCACGCCAGGGAGGTGGCCCGGCTGCGGGTGGCGCAGCAGGGAGGGCGGCTGGTGCTGGGCAGCGCCACGCCTGCGCTCGAAACCTGGTGGCGCGCCCGCTCCGAGGGTGCGGTGCAGCTGCTCTCGCTTCCGGAACGCATCGGATCCCGCCCCTTGCCACCCGTACGGGTGGTCGACATGCGCCATGAGCTGGCGGAAGGCCACCGTCGCCTGCTCAGCCGGGCCCTGATCGGCCGTCTCGAGACCCTTCAGGACCGTGGCGAACAGGCGGTGGTGCTCGTCCCTCGCCGCGGGTATCACACCTTTCTCAGCTGCCGCAGCTGCGGTGAGGCCGTTGTCTGCCCCCATTGCGATGTCTCCCTGACGGTGCATCGCGTCGGGGCGCGCCAATGGTTGCGTTGCCACTGGTGCAATCACCGTCAGGAGCTTGCTGATCGCTGCAGCCATTGCGGCTCCACGGCCTACAAGCCCTTTGGTGCCGGAACTCAGCGGGTGATGGATCAGCTGATGACCGAACTCGAGGGGCTGCGGGTGCTTCGCTTCGATCGCGACACCACCCGCGGTCGCGATGGTCACCGTCGCCTGCTCGAGCGCTTCGCCGCCGGAGACGCGGATGTGCTGGTCGGTACCCAGATGCTTGCCAAGGGGATGGACCTCCCCGCCGTGACCCTGGCAGCCGTACTCGCCGCCGATGGTCTGCTGCATCGTCCTGATCTCCGGGCCGCGGAGCAGGGGCTGCAGCTGCTGTTGCAACTCGCCGGCCGGGCCGGCCGCGGCGTTCGGCCCGGAGAGGTGCTCGTGCAGACCTACACCCCGGAACATCCGGTGATTCGCCACCTCGTCGATGGTCGCTATGAGCGGTTTCTGGAGGAGGAACTGGCACAACGTCGCGCCGCCTCCCTCGTGCCCTTTCAACGGGCCTGCCTGTTGCGGCTTTCCGGGCCTGCCGCCAGCACCACCGCCACGGCGGCGGCGGCCCTGGCTGAGCAGATCCGAGCCCGGGTGATGGAGGCTGCCTGGTGGCTCCTGGGTCCGGCTCCGGAACCGGTGGCCCGGGTGGCCGGTCGCAGCCGTTGGCAGATCCTGTTGCACGGTCCCCGGGATTCCCCGTTGCCGTTGCCTCCCGAGGCGGAACTCCGTCGGGCTCTGCCGGCGGGTGTGGGCCTGACCATCGACCCCGATCCCCTGCAGCTCTGATCGGCTTCAGGCGGGGAGTTCCGGCCAGCCGAAGCCGGCCAGCCAGCGCTGGCGCTGCAACAGCAGCGCCGCCGGCAGCAGCAGCGCCACGATCAGGTCCCCCAGCCCCAGCCGACTCCAGCGCCAGCTGCGCAGTTGGAGATGGTTCCGCTGCCCAGGTTGCAGTCTCCAGATCAGCTTTGTGCCTTCCTGGTGGATCTCAGGAGGCTGCACCTCACGGATGGCCCGCCGGTGGGTGTCGTTCAGCACCAGGGTCAGGTCCAGCCCCGGCAGCGTCTCCAGGGCCTGGAGATCGAGGTCCAGCTGCAGCTGCTGTTGCACGCCGATCAGCCAGTTCTGCTCCTGCCAGGCGATCTGCGGGGCGGGCACGGGCAGGTCGGCCAGGGCCGAGGCCGCTTCGACGCTGGCGCTGATCAGCTGAAGGGCGTCGCGGGCCGGCAGCACCTGGGAGCGCAGCGTCATCGTTCCCGGTGATCCAGTGGGGTCCGTCGCCAGGGGGCGCAGGCCACGGCTGCGCAGCGCCTGCTGCAGCCGCTGCTGCCAGGGCAGGGTCAGCCCTGAGCGGCTGCTGAACTGTTGGCTGACCTGCAGCCGACCAGGAGCTGGAAACGCCACCTCGGTGCTGATCCTGAGGCAGCCGCCCAGCAGGGTGGTGAGCAGGACCAGCACCAGGGTGACGGCGATCGCAAATCCCAGGGGGGCGCGGGTCCGGCCGACGGGCGGTGGTGGTGGTTCGTCCTCCTGGCGGCGTCTGCGACGGCGGGCGGCCAGCCCCTTCAGGCCGGTGGGCGTCGTTTCCAGGGCCCCCAGGCTGGGCAGGGTCAGGGACCATTCCTTCGGGCGCTCCAGTCCAGGCGCCTGCAACACCTCCTCGAGATCTCTGGCCTGGCGGCGCAGTTCCGCATCGGCGCAGGCCCGAAGCTGTCGGCAGAGGGCCGTGGCACGCTCCGCCTGGCCCTGGCCCAGCAGGGCCGTGGCCATCAGCATCCGCGCTTCCCCGCCCAGGCGGCTGCGGCTCGATTCCCGGGCGCAGAGCGGTTCGAGCTGCCGCAGCACCAGGCCGTAGTCTCCGCGCTCAAGAGCGATCCGGGCGCTCACCAGGCTGGGGTCGTCCTCCGGGACTTCCGGCGGTGTCCCTGCGGAGGCGTCCGGCGCTGACTCCGTCGGCGACGGCTCGATCCCCCCCTCAGCCATGGCCCGGACCCGGAGCCGCGCCATGCAGATCGCGCTGACTGCCGACCACCATCGTGCCGATGCCGGCGTCGGTGAACACCTCCAGCAGCAGGGCATGGGGTACACGACCATCGACGACATGGGCGGCAGCGACGCCCTGGGCCAGGGCACGGATGCAACATTCCGTCTTCGGGGTCATGCCGCCATCGACGACCCCCTCGCGGATCAGCTCCCGGGCATCCGCCAGGGTGATCTGCCGGATCAGCGACCCCGGATCCTGACGATCGCGCAGGATGCCGGGGGTGTCGGTGAGCAGGATCAGTTTTTCGGCCTGGAGTGAAGCCGCCAGCTCGCCGGCGACCGTGTCGGCGTTGATGTTGTGGGCCTGCCCTTCGGCGTTGGCGGCCACGCTTGAAATCACGGGGATGTAACCGTTCTCCAGCAGGGGGAACAGGACGGTCGGATCGACCGAGGCCACATCACCGACCAGACCGTTGCTGCCGTTGCCGTAGGTGCGTGCCTGCACCAGAGAGCCATCGCTGCCGGAAAGGCCGACCGCCCGCCCGCCGACCCGGTGCAGGCCATTGACGATCTGTTTGTTGACCCGCCCGACAAGCACCATTTCCACCACATCCATGGTGTCGGCATCGGTGACCCGCAGGCCGTTACGGAACTGGGGTTCGATCGCCAGACGACTGAGCCATTGATTGATTTCCGGACCACCGCCGTGGACCACCACCACCTGGACGCCGACGCAGGCCAGCAGGGCCAGATCCCGGAAGACGGCCTCCCGCAGGTCGTCCCGGACCATGGCGGCGCCGCCGTACTTCACCACCATCCGCCGTCCGGCGAAGCGCTGGATGTAAGGCAGCGCCTCGCTGAGGACCGAGACCCGCAGGGTGTCGTCGGCGCTGATGACGGGATCGGTGGTCAAGGCGGATCGGGAAACGGGGAGAATGGGGCCGTTGCGCGGCGGAACCGCGCTGCCGTTCAGTCGGCGGGGGAGGCCTGCTCGGCCGGGGCTGTGGGCAGCAGGCGCAGACGCAGGCGGTCGCCCTTCAGGGGTTCGAGGGTGGCTTGCAACCCTTTCCCGAAGAAGCGCCCGAGCCGCTCCTGACGCGCCTGCCAGCGATCCAGAGACACCCCCTCAAGACGGAAGACAAGAGCGAGGCCGTAGGCGCCGTCCTGGTCGAGTTCCTCGGCGCTGATCAGCTGGGGTGGGGCGTCCTCATCCAAGAGCTTGAGGGCTTCCAGGGAGCTCTCCAGGTGCGCTTTCTGTCCGTAGCGCCAGCGGGTCACATCGCCCAGCAGGCGGCGCAGCGGTTCGCTGTCGGGCTGTTCGCGCAGGGTGCGCAGCTGGTTGGGCGGGGTGAGGCGTCGGGCTGGCGGCAGTTCCGAGGACTTGAGGGCCAGCCCCCCGAGCAGGATCGGCACGCCGTAGAACACCCCGGCCAGGCTGATCGTGGGACTGTCGGTGGCATAGGCGATGGAGCCGATCACGGTGAGGGTGGCCCCCGCGATCGTGACCAGGCTGCCTGGTGAGGTCAGAACGTTCATGGCGCCATCTTCGGGCAACGGGCAGCAGGATGGCGACAGATTTCCTCCGCAGCGTTGCCAAGCCATGGCCTTCACCCCGTCTCCCGCTGAGTCGGAGCCGTCGCAGACCCGTCCGTCCTCGGCGACCTCAGCCCCTGAGAACCGCTCCACGGAACCTGCCGGCGTCGATCCTGACGCCGCCGCAGGCTCGGGTGGTGCGTCCGCCGAGACGATCGACACCGCGGAGTTGGACACCTCGGAGTTGATCGAGCAACTTCAGGCCGATCGCCTTTGGCTGCTGCGACAGATCGATGGTGGGGCCTATCCGGACCTGCGGCTGGATCTGGCGGCCCTGGAACGGGAGCTGGGGCAGCTGCTCGATCAGGCTGGCGAGAGGATCGCCGGGGCCTGACCTGAGCGCTCGGATCTGATTCCCTGTCTCAGAAGGGGATCTCGTCGTCCTCCGGGAGATCCGGCACCAGTGGTGAGGCATTCCAGGTCGGTAGCTCCTCCTCGGCCCGGGGAGCGGCGGCAGCGGCAGCTCCGCCGCTGGCGGCACCTGAACGACGGTTCGGAAGCTGACGGGGTGCCCCGGAGGCCCCGGCAGGCGCCGGTGGGCGGTTCTGGGGGGCGGAAGCCATCGGTGCCGCACTGCCGGAGCCGAGGGGATGGAGCCTGGAGAGGGTGAATTCGGTGCGCTTCTCCTTGACCCCGTCCTGCCGGGTGACGGTCTGCATGCGCAGGCGCCCTTCGACCACCAGTTGCTGGCCCACCTGGACCCGGTTCTGGAGATCCTGGGCGAGATTGCCCCATCCCACCACCTTCAGCTGACCCGGCGGATCATCGGGACGCAGCCCCTCGATCTGCAGCGTCATCTCCGCCACAGGGGTCTGGTTGTCCTGGGTGTAGCGAATCTGGGGGGCCTCCACGACCACCCCTTCCAACAGACAATGGTTCACAGGCCAGGACATGGTTCCGGGCGACCATCCTGATGCACGATCTCCCCTTCGACCAGGGACACGGTCGATGTCTCTGGCTGTTCGCCGGCACCGGTGAGGGACCTCCGCTGGCCAGGGCCTGGCTGGAGCGGGGCTGGCGGCTGGAGGTCTTTGTGGTCACCCCCTCAGCGGCCCATGCCTACCCGGACGCCCGGGGGCTGCGGCTGCGGGTCGGAGCGGTGGGGGGCAGCTCGGACCTCCGCCGCTTGGTGCAGCAAGCCAGGGCTCGGGGGGAGGCCCCGCACTGGATCGTCGATGCCACCCATCCCTTCGCGACCCGGATCAGCAGCGATCTGGCCCAGATCGGTGCCGAGCTCGCTCAGCCTCTGCTGCGACTGCTGCGGCCGGTGGATCCGATGACGGTGGCTGGCGTCCGGCTGGTGCCCGACTGGCCAGCGGTGGCGACGGTGGTCCCCGTTGATGAACGGGTGCTTCTGGCCATCGGGTCCCGCCATCTGCAGAAGGCCAGGGCGGCCCTGCCCGGTCGTGTGCTGCGGGCGCGGGTGCTGCCGACAGCGGAATCCCTGGCCCTGGCCCTGGCGGCGGGCTTCCCAGCGGAGCATCTGGCGGCCCTGCGTCCTGGCAACGCGGATCGCGGCATCCTCGGGGCCCTGTGCCGGCAATGGTCGATCACCACGGTGGTGGCCCGGGCTTCGGCCGGAAGCACCGAGCAGGTCTGGCGTCAGGTGCAGGAGGATGTCGGGTTGCACCTGGTGCTGCTTCAACGACCGACGTCGGTGCTGCCTGGGGTGGAGTTGACCTGGCCTGAAGCCCTGAACAGGCTCAGCCCAGGTGACGGCGCACCAGTTCAGCCAGTGATTGCTGCGGACGGGGGCCCAGCTGGGTGACGACGGCACCGGCGCAGAGGGAGCCGAGCTGACCGCAGGCCGCCAGGTCCCGGCCGCGGCCATAGGCGTGCAGGAAACCGGCCGCGTAGAGATCGCCGGCCCCGGTGGTGTCCACCAGCGGACCGAGCCTGTAGGGGGCGATGGTGTGGCGTTCCGGGCCGCGGCGCACGATGGATCCTGCTTCGCTGCGGGTGAGGGCGGCCACCAGATCGAGATCGGCGACCTGGGCTTCCGCTTCTTCGAAGCTGTTGACCTGATACAGAGCCGTGATCTCCATTTCATTGGCGAACAGCACATCCACGTAGCCGTTCACGAGCTCGAGGAAGCTGTCGCGATGGCGCTCGACGCAGAAGGCGTCGGACAGGCTGAGGGCCACCTGACCTCCGGCGGCCTTCATCACCTCGGCTGCGGCGATGAAGGCCCGCTTGGCCGCTTCGCTGTCCCAGAGGTAGCCCTCGAGGTAGAGCATCCGGGACTGCGCCACCTGATCGAGATCCAGATCAGCGGGCTCCAGATTCACGGAGGCGCCCAGGTAGGTGCACATGGTGCGCTGCGCGTCCGGCGTCACCAGGATCAGGCAGCGGGCTGTGGACGGCCCCTCGGTGGCGGCGGGGGTGGCGTAATGAGCCCCGACGGCCTGGATGTCGTGGCGGAAGATCGCACCGAGCTGATCGTCGCGGACCCGGCCGATGAAGCAGGCGGCTCCTCCGAGCTGGGCGATGCCGGCCAGGGTATTAGCCGCCGAACCCCCTGAGGTTTCCAGGCCAGGTCCGGCCGCGGCGTAGAGCCGCTCCGCCTGCTCTTCATCCACCAGGGCCATGGTTCCCTTGGTCAGTCCCTGGTTGTCGAGCAGGTTGTCATCGGCCTGCACGAGCACATCCACGATGGCGTTGCCGATGCCGACCACATCAAAGCGTTTCTCGGCGGTGGTGCTGGTGGCCACGGAGGGGCTGGTCATGCGGAGAGGGCCGGTGCGGGGAGCCATGGAGTGCGAAGGGCTGGTCTCAGGAGCGGTGCAAGAACGGCATCGCCACCCGGGCACGACGCTGTCGCCGGCGAGGGGGATCGTTCAGGCGGTCTGCGGATCACCAGAGGCGTGAAGCCTCGAAGGCGGAGGGATGGAGAGAGGCCTGTGGCCGCCTCGAGCCTCCGGGCTTTCGGTGCTCTCCGGGATTCCAGGATCTTGCGGTGGTGCAGCGTCTCCCCCCCCGGGGGCAGGGGGGCGGCCGTGCGATCGAATCCGATGGTTCAGGCGCTGAGAAGAGCCCGTTTGGGACCGTGGATCGGATCCTCGACCACGATCGTCTGGTCGCGCTGCGGACCGACGGAGACGATGGCGATCGGCACTTCCATCAGTTCCGCCAGGAAGCGGAGGTAGGCCATGGCTGTCGGCGGCAGCTCATCGAGGGAGCGGCACTCCGCCGTTGAACTCTGCCAGCCGGGCAGGGTCTCGAAGATCGGCCGGCAGCGGGCGAAGTCCTCAGCGCTGCTGGGGAAGTGCTCGATCCGGCGGCCATCGAGCTCATAGGCCACACACACCTGGATTTCATCGAGCTCATCGAGCACGTCCATCTTGGTGATGGCCAGGCAATCGAGGCCATTGACTTCGACGGCATAACGGCCGATGACTCCGTCGAACCAGCCGCAGCGACGGCGTCGACCGGTGGTGGTGCCGAATTCTCCGCCACGGTCACAGAGATGGTCGTTGAGGCTGCCCTGGAGTTCGGTGGGGAAAGGACCTTCGCCGACGCGGGTGGTGTACGCCTTGGCCACACCGATCACCCGGTCGATCAGGGTGGGGCCGACGCCGGCCCCGATGCAGGCGCCACCAGAGACGGGATTGGAGGAGGTGACGTAGGGATAGGTGCCGTGATCGAGATCCAGCAGGGTTCCCTGGGCTCCCTCGAACAGGATGTTCTTGCGTTGGCGGGCGCAGCTGTGAATCGTGCGCACTCCATCAACGACATGGGGGGCAAGTCGGCGTCCGTACCCGGCGTATTCGGCGATCACGTCCTCGGGGTCGAGGGGGGCGAGGCCATAAACCTGTTGCAGCAGCAGGTTTTTCTCGGTCAGCGGTCCCGCCAGGCGATCGCGGAGGCGATCCTCATCGAGCAGGTCGATCACCCGGATGCCGTTGCGCTCGGATTTGTCGGCGTAGGTCGGGCCGATGCCGCGGCCGGTGGTGCCGATGCGACGATCACCCCGTCGTTGCTCGATCGCCTGATCCAGCAGGCGGTGATACGGCATGGTGACGTGGGCGGTCGAAGCCAGCTTCAGACCACTGATGTCGATGCCATGGCCGAGCAGCATGTCGAGCTCGCCGATCATCACCCGCGGATCGACGACGGTTCCGGTGCCGATCAGGCAGGTGGTGTCGGGATAAAGAATGCCTGAGGGAATCAGGTGCAGCTTCAGCACCTTGTCGTCCACAACGATCGTGTGGCCAGCGTTGACGCCACCCTGATAACGCACCACCACATCGGCGGAGCGGCTCAGCAGATCCGTGATCTTGCCTTTCCCCTCGTCACCCCATTGAGCACCGATGACGACGACGTTAGCCAAGGACACAGCGGCCCGGAGCCGCTTCAGAGCACAAAGATTGAGTGTTGCAGAGGATCCACCCTTTCGTCAAAGCTTTGGCTGTTGCCGTTGCGGGCGGTCTGTGTTCCTCCCGCGGCCTGCTGCGTCGCCCGGAGCTGCCCTTCGCCCCTTGGCCGGACATCGGGCTGATTGTCTGGCGCTGACTTCTTGGCCTCATCCAGGCCGTCGACCCTGCCGCGCCGCTGGGGGAGGGGGATTCCAGAGCGAATCCCGGCTTCAGGGCCGCTGGAAGGCCCGTCGGTCGATGGGGGCCCTGGGAGTTGGCTGAAGCCTGGTCAGCTGGCCTCCAGCCCGATGGGTGAACCCCCTGGAGGCGGCACCCTCGCCGGAGGGATGGATCTGGGATGGCGTCAGGAGCCGCGCACCACCGTGCGCTCGGCTTTGGTCAGTTCCTTCTCCAGGCGGGTGCGCAGGGCCTCAGGAATGGGGCGATTGGCATAGCCGGCGTAATGGGCGGCCAGGGAGTTGAGCGCGGTCTGCATCGTGGTGAAGGACGCCAGCCCGTTCACCCGGCTCTGGGGTCGGTAGCGACTCACGTAATCGTTGATCAGGGCGCGGGCCTCGGTCTCAGACTCGGGACGGGCGGGATCGTCATGGTCGATGGCGATCGTGGTCAGGATGCTCTGGGCGACGCTCACGGTGTCATCGACGTAATTGCCGGTGAGACGGCCATTCCCGGCCGTGCAGGCTGTGAGGGACAGACAGAGGACGAGGCCGAGGGCCGCCACGGCGTGCAGCAGGCGGCTGCTGATCTGCTTCCAGAACCCGGCCATGTCCCAAACCCCAACCATGGTCCGTGCAGCAGTTGTATGCATCCTAGGAGGCGTCCTCAACGCGCCAGTCCAAGACGGCCGGCCGCCAGGAGCGGCTGCAGGGTCTCCAGCACCTCGGCGGCCGCCAGGACCTTGGTCCCGGCTGTGGATCGCTCCACCAGTTCCACCTCTCCGCTCGCGGCACCGCGACCCACCACCAGCCGCCAGGGGATGCCGATCAGATCGGCATCCTTGAACTTCACGCCGGCCCGTTCCGTTCGGTCGTCGAGCAGCACGTCGATCCCGCTGGCCCGGAGGTTCTCGTAGAGCTGCTCCGCCAGCTGCACCTGGGCGCTTTCCTGGGCATTGGCGATCACCACGATCACTTCGAACGGGGCGATCGAGACGGGCCAGCAGATGCCATGGCGGTCGTGATGCTGCTCGACGGCCGCCTGGGCCAGCCGTGAGACGCCGATGCCGTAACAACCCATCCAGAGCGCTTCCTCAACACCGGTTTCGTTGGTGAAACGGGCTTCAAGGGCTTCGGAATACTTGCGACCCAGCTGGAAGATGTGGCCCACTTCGATGCCTCTTGAGGCCTCCAGGGTCTGGGCCGGATCATGCAGGCAGCGATCACCGGGCTGGGCCGCCCGCAGGTCCACCACCTGCTCCGAGCTCGGCTGGACGCCGAGGCCCGTCCAGCTCACTCCCACCCGGTGGGTGTCGCGGCGGTTTCCGCCGCAGACGAAGGCGTCCAGGTCGGTGGCGCTCGGGTCGAACAGCCGCAGGAACGTGCGCTCAAGGTGGGGCTTTCCGGCCCCACGGTTCGAATCCTTGGCGAGATCCGCCGTCGTGTCCGAGAGATCCACGATCCGTCCTTGGTCGCTCAGAACCGCATCATCGAGATCCGGTCCCATGAACCCCAGGGGCAGGGCGGCAAGGTCGAGGTCCAGAGCCTCCTGTCGCACCAGATCGGCGCTCAGTGGTTCGAGACCGAGCAGGGCACCATGTTCAGCGCCGAGGCGGGCCGTGACCGCATTGGCGAGTTTGACGTCGTTGAGCTCCTGGTCACCGCGCAGGCTCACCAGCAGCGGTTGGCGCAGGCCGTCCTCCAGCCGTGCCAGCAGCACCAACACCTTCACCAGCTGGGTGGCGTCGAAACCATGGGCCTTCACCAGCTGTTCGATGCCGGTCTGGTCTGGGGTGTTCAGGATGTCCCCGGTGCCGCCCTGACGGAGTCCTCCTGGCAGGGCGACCGCTGCGGGAGCGAGGGAGACAGCCCGTTCCTGGGTGGCGGCGTACTGGCCGTCGGCGCTGCTCAGGATCAGGTCTTCGCCAGCATCTGCCGTGACCATGAACTCCTGACTGGCAGATCCACCGATGGCGCCACTGTCGGCTTCGACGGCCACGGCCCGGAGGCCGCAGCGGCTGAAGATGCGCCGGTAAGCCCCGTCCATGGCGGCGTAGGTCTCGCGCAGAGATGCTTCGTCGGCATGGAAGGAATAGCCATCCTTCATGATGAATTCCCGCCCGCGCATCAATCCGAAGCGTGGCCGGATCTCATCCCGGAATTTCGACTGGATCTGATAGAGACAGACGGGCAGCTGGCGATAGGAGCGCAGCAGATCGGCCGCCAGGGAGGTGATCACCTCCTCATGGGTCGGGCCCAGACCGAGCTCACGGCCCTGGCGATCGGTGAGGTGGAACATGATTCCCTCACCGGCGGTGTAGCCGGACCAGCGACCGCTGCGCTGCCAGAGTTCCGCCGGTTGCAGCTGGGGCAGCAGCGTCTCCAGGGCCCCGGTGGCGTCCATCTCTTCACGGACGACTGCGGAGATCTTCTGGAGCACCCGCCACAGCAGGGGCAGATAGGCATAGACCCCTGAGGCGACCCTGCGGATGTATCCGGCGCGCAGCAGCAGCCGGTGGGAAGGAATCTCCGCCTCGGCCGGGTCATCCCGCAGCGTCACCAGCATCAGGCGGGAGACGCGCATCGGACCACTGACATCGTGAAAACGGAAACTACCACCTGCGGTTCCTCCCGCTTCGAGACGGGCCAGATGCCTTTCTGCCGGCTGGCTTTCGCTTCCGGTGTGCCGGTCCGCTGGGCTCACGGCCTTCGAGCAGCAGCCATGGAAGAGCACGTTCTGCTCGCGCCCGTCGCCCGTCCTGTCGCCAGGGCACGCGACCTGATCGGCCCAGGCCAGTCGCGGAACCGACCTCCAGGGCGTGCTCGGATCGATAAGTCTCTGGAGACTCCTGCTAATGTCGCCTCACGTATCAGGTGCAGCACCTGTCCATGGTTGTCCATCCAGCCCCTGCCTCTGCTCAGGAAGGTCTGGGGGCATCCATTGCTTCGGTTCCTGAGGGAAGTGAGGCTCTGATCGGTATCGATGATGTGCAGAAGGCTCTGAATCGGTCGCGGGGTTCTGTCTATCGCTACACCAATACCGATCCCCGCAATCTCAACCCAGGCTTCAATCCTCGCAAGCTCAATCCGGAATACCGGAGTGATCAGAAGGATGCCCTTCTGTTTCATCCCAACGAGGTGGCGCGTTTCGCCCGCGATGTGCTGCGCATCAAGGAAGTCACCGTTGAAGTCCTCAATTCCCCTTCCACGGCCACACAACAGCTTCTCACCTCTATTCTTGAAGAGCTGCGCGAGACTCGTCTGCGTCTTGATGGCATGACCACAGGGCCTGCGGACCTCTCCGCCCGCCGTGATCAGTTCGAGCAGTCGCGCCCGGCTGCCTGACCATTCCCGTTTCTCCTGTTCTTCACCTGTGATGTGGCCGGGCCTGAGTGCCGCCACCCCCTATGGATTCCGACCCCGAACCCCGATCCACGTCCTCTTCGCAACCCTCGGCCGCTGCCCAGGGGGATGACAGCCCCGAGGAGCCTCCCAGTCCCTGGTCATCGGCAGCGATTGTGCTCGGGCCTCTGATCGCTGCCCTCACCCTGATCGTTCCCCTTGGCAGCATCGTCGCCGAACGTCTGTCCGACGGTACGACTCCTGGGCCGCAGCCGGAACTGATGGGCGGTTGGCCAGCCTTCAGGGGGAGCCGAGCCATCCGGGCTGAGGGGGTTGGTGTCCGGCCGGAGGCTCCGGCGGTCATCGATGTTGGTGGACGTTGATTTCGTTGCTGATCAGACAAGATTCCGCGGCTGATCGGACACCTCAACCGTTGAGGCCTCCGGCGCATCGTCGGCCCATGGCCTGTCCATCAGTCACAGCGCTGCAACAGGAAACCCTCGTAGTCGAGGGCCTGAAAGATTCGGGCGGGATCGCTGAAACCGGCTGCATTCACCAGGGCCGTCAGCCTGGAGACGCCGATCGGATGCATCGCTTCGGTCAGGGGGGCGATCTCCGGGGCATTGAGTGGCAGTTCTGCAGCCTGTTGAAAGCCGAGCCAGGCCCGTTCCACCTGGGCCTGAAGGGAGGGCCGCTGAGCGCGCATCAGGTCGATCAGGACCAGCTGGCCGCCAGGGGCCAGCTGCTGGGCCAGGGCGCGCAGATAGGTGAGTTTGCTGCCGTCATCGGGCAGGGATTGCAGCACCAGCACGGAAAGGGCTCCGGCGTAGGGCTTCCCGGCCGGCAGGGCCTCGACGGTGGACTGATGCCAGTGGATCGCGTCGCGATCGGCAGGTGCCAGTTTCTTTCTGGCTTCGCTCAGCATCTCCTCCGCCGGATCCAGTGCCGTCAGTTCCCAGTCGGGGCGCTGACGGTGGGCTTCCACCAGTTCAGCGCCTGTGCCGCAGCCGGCCACCAGCACCCTGGCGCCCTGCGTAGCCGCCAGGGGGGAGGCCGCCAGCAGCGCCACCGAGAGTCGCGCCAGGCTGGCGTAGCCGGGAATCAGCTGCCGCACCATCAGGTCGTAGGCGTGCAGCTGGGTGTCGTCGCGGCCGGCCAAGGAGGAGGTCAGGAAGATGGGCTCATCGTAGGCAGGTTGATCGCCAGGGCAGCCTTCACCGCCCATGGGAGGGAGCCCGAAGCCAAAGAGCCCTGCCTGGGGCCTATCCAAGAAAGGGTTGAGAGAGTAAGTTGGTCGGCGCCCATACCCCAGACCGTCCGTGCCCACCATCCGTTTTGAACAGGAAGGCCAGCAGGTCGGTTGCATCGAAGGGGCCAACCTTCGCAAAGCGGCTGTTGATGCCGGCATCAACCCCTACAAAGGCCTGAACAATTTCAACAATTGCGGTGGCCTCGGCCAGTGCGGCACCTGCGTGGTCGAAGTGCTGGAAGGGGCCAGGAACCTTTCGCCCCGCAGCGATGTGGAGCAGTTGTATCTCGCCGATCGTCCCGCCAGCTATCGCCTCAGCTGCCGCACCACGGTCAATGGTGACGTCACCATCCGCACCCGTCCTGATGCCGGCGTCGGCAAGGGTTCGAACAGCCTGCTCGGCGCGATCAAGCAGCTGGTCGGTCGTTGACCGCCGTCCTGCGCTTCTACGGCTACGGGGCCTGCAGCACCTGCCGGCGGGCCCTGACGTGGTTGTCGGATCGTGGGATCGCCGCTGAGGTGATCGACATCACCACCGATCCCCCGGGGCTTGATCTTCTGGCTGAAGCCCTGGTCCAGCTCGGGGATCGGCGTCGCCTTTTCAATACCAGCGGCAAGCGTTACCGCGAGATCGGTTCGGAGCGCATCAAGGCCATGGAGGATCAGACGGCGCTGGAGGCCCTGGCCGCCGACGGTCGTCTGATCAAACGTCCCTTTCTGGTCACCGCCTCCGGAAGGATCCTGACCGGCTTCAAGGAACCCGAGTGGCTGCAGTTGTTCAGCTCCTGAGTTCCGATCATCCGGGTTCCTGCTCCAGGCCTGCCGCAGGCTCCTGGGCCAGGCCGGTCGTCAGCGCATCCAGTTCCTGGATCAGGTCGCTGATGCTTTCCCGATTGATCTGCCCGAGATAACGCGTCTTGACCAGCTCCAGCAGCCGGCAGAGCAGATCCTGGCTGCGCTGCAGGGCCGGTCCCTGATCGAGCGCCATCGCTAGTTCCTCCCAGAAACGGTCGATGCAGAGCTGCAGCAGTTCCAGCTGGCGCTGATCCCGCTGTCCGAGGCGATCGCTCGTGTTGCGGCCCAGGGCCAGCAGGTTGTTGACGACCCCAGCGGCCAGTTGCCGGCTGAGGCCATCGTCCACTCGCAGCAGCGGGGCCATCGGCCGCAGGGGGGGTGGCAGCACCACCGCTTCCAGGCTCTGCTGAAGTGCATGACCCATGGCTCCCTGCAGTTCCGGGGCGAGCCGGGGGGCCACCCGATCCAGCAGCAGCGGGGCCCAGATCCTCAGCAGTTCGCTCAGTTCACCATCGCTCAGCCGGCTGCTGCTGCCCCGCACGCTCTGATGGCTGCAGAGGCTGCGGATCCTTTCGGGCCACTGGGGTGAGCGGATCAACTGCTGACTGCCATCGATCAGCTGCAGCGCCAGCACCTCGAACAGCTCCACCGCCAGCAGGGCGACCACGGCCCGGCTGATCACGGCCCGCAGGGGTTCGATCGAGATCAGCCCGCTCGTATGCAGCCGCTCCGTCACGGGCAACAGGCGCAGCAATCGCCAGAAGGGCAGCAGCAAGGGCAGATCCACCCAGCGCCTGAGCACCGCATCCCGCCAGCGCAAGCCCGGCAGGCGCCGTTTGAGCCGGATCACCCGCAACAGGATGTCGAGGGCGAACACGCTCTGAAACACGAGCAGATCCAACCGCCAGGCATGGTCGGTCGGTCGGCCGTTGTCATCGCTGGAGCGGGCGTAGTTGCTGACGACCAGCGGCAGCACCTGGTGGTGCCAGAAGCTGCGCTCCCTGGCCCATCCATGACGCAGCAGCCATGGGCTGGAGAGGAGGGTGTTGGTGGCGTCCTTGGCGGAGTCCCGGTTGGCCCGCTCCCGCAGCCGCTCCTTGATCTTCTCGAGAGTGCCGGGATTCTGGAACGGGTTGGTTTCGATCAGGGCCAGGGTGAGACGTCGCTGGGCTTCGATGCCCTGCATCAGCTCGGGAGTGGTCACGCTTCCCGGGCTGTGGCTGTTGAGGCTCTGGTCCAGCCGTTGGAACTGTGCGAGCCAGGCGCTGGTCTCGCGGTGCGGACTGATGCCCTTGATCGGATCCACCCAGGGGGTGATGTCCGGAATGGCTTGCAATGGCACCACCAGCGGTAACGATGGCAGGGGGTAGAGGTTGCGCTGCAGCCAGAAGGTGCGCAGGGGGATGTAGCTGAGGTCAAAGGCGACCCACAGCAGGTTGAGCAGGGCCCACAGGGCCACGAACCTGTCCCAGGCCAGAGACAGCGGACTGCGCTCGGTTGGCGCCGGGGCATGCCAGCGGGGCCGGGCCATCAGGGCGTTGCCATTGGTCCGAGCCTAATCAGCGGTTCAGGGTGGCGCCTAATGTGCGATCCGGCCCCCTGCGCATTCGAACCCGTTGACGGCTGAGGAGACCCCGCCCCATTCCAGCCCTTCGGAGTCTTCGGACACCCCGAAGACTCCGGTGGATGAAGAGACATCCGCTGGAACGTCCTCCGGACCCATCGCCGACAGCGCCAGTGCGTCGGCACCGGCCGGGCGCAGCCTCTGGGGCACGCTGACCCTGGCGGTGCTGCTGGCCCTGGGCCTGCGGCAGTTCGTGCTCGAGGCCCGTTTCATTCCGTCCGGGTCGATGCTGCCTGGTCTGCAGATCGACGACAAGCTCCTCGTGGAGAAGCTCACCTATCGCCTGCGGGAGCCGCAGCGGGGAGAGATCGTCGTTTTTCACGCCCCCCATCACTTTGACCCCGCCCTGCGCGGCACCAACCCGCCGGGGCCCCTGCGCTGCCTGATGGCCAACCTGCCTGGGATCTCCTCCCTCGCGGGGTTGCAGGAGCCGGCCTGTGATGCCTACATCAAGCGTGTCGTCGCCGTGGCTGGGGATCGGGTGCTGGTCGATCCCCGTGGACATGTTGTGGTCAACGGTCGGCCGTTGGTCGAGCCTTACGTCACCCGCTACTGCCCGGTCGACAGCCAGGGCATGGGGCCCTGCCGTCCCCTGGCCGTGGTGGTGCCTCCGAAGCATGTGCTGGTGCTCGGTGACAACCGTGCCAACAGCTGGGATGGTCGCTTCTGGCCGGGGACCCCGTTCCTTCCGGAGACGGAGATCATCGGTCGGGCGTTCTGGCGGTTTTATCCCTTCAGCACCTTCGGTCCCCTGGGTGCCTCCGATTCGCTGCGCGCCGCCGGCCAACCCAGGCCCTGATCCTTTCCTGCTCGCTTTCCCTCGGGCGGCTCAGTGCTCAGCGGTCATTGCTCAGCGGTCAGTCCTCAGCGGTAAGGTGACATGTGCCGACGGCTTCGTTGCGGCAGGCCGTGGTCGGTTCAGGTGTCGAGAACGGTCGAATCAGGGCCTGGCCTCAGACCGCAGGCCACCACCTGCCCCGTGATCTCCTGGCCCTGACAGGGGAGATTGGCGGCCAGGGTGCCGATGCCGGCCGCCGTTCCAGGGGCTCTCCGGCCCGGACCCGGCACGGTCCAGGGGCGGGCAGGGTCGTAAAGCAGCCACTGTCTGCTGCCTGGTTCCAGCCGGGGTGGCACGAGACCGAGAAACGCCGCCGGTCCCCAACAGAGGACCTGCCACAGCGCTTCAGGGCTCCAGCCTCGCTGCTGCACCAGTTCCCTCCACAGCAGCGGCAGCACCAGGGGAAACCCGGCCAGTCCAGCCCGGCGCTGGTCGATCGGCAGCAGCTGCTCCTCGGGATCGAGGGCGATGTGGTGCACGGCCACGGCTGAGAGCACCCCGGTCGCCAGACCGTTGATCAGGGCTTCGCGATCGGCGGCGGTGCCCAGGGAAGGCACCAGGCGCCAGCCCTCCTCCTGCGGGTCGAGGTTGGCGCTGTCACTGACGAGATGCCACCAGCAGACACTGGCGGGCAGTCGTCTCTGGCGGCGGCCCAGCAGCTCCACGGCGGAGGCCGGGGAGAGATTCATCAGTTGCACCGGCGCCAGGGGCAGGGCATCGCTCAGGGCCAGAAGGCTCTGCAGGGGCAGGGTTTCGCTGAGCACCGGATCGGGAGGCCAGCCTGCCCGCAAGGCCTCCACACCCTCGCGCACGAAACCCTGCTGGCAGAGGGCCGGGTCGCGGGGAGCCACCAGGACAGGTCGTGTTCCCATCTCCGCCAGGCGCAAGCCACGCTCCAGCAACGCCAGGGGGGGGAGGTAGTCGTCGTCGGCCAGGCCGATCGCGCCGGCGGCCAGCTGTGCGGCGTGGGGAGCCAGCGCCTCCCCCAGGCCGCGGCGGCTGAAGCTGCCCCAGAGCTTCAGTTCCGGCCCCGTTCCATCCGCCAGCAGGGGTTGGAGCAGTTCGGGCTGATCGCGCCAACGTTCCGAGCGCGGCAGCAGGGCCACGGTGCCGTAGCCGCCGCAGGCCGCCGCAGCTCTGAGGCTGGTGGCGGTTTCGGCCGGTCCCTGCAGGGGATGGTCCAGGGTGCTGTGGGGATCGACGAGGGCGGGGGCCAGCAGCAGCGATGGGGTCGGCTCGGCGTCGAGACCGAGGGCGGCAGCCCGTGCGCCTGCCTCCGGGCCGACAGCCAGCAGCAGGGGCCCATCAAGCAGGGCATCCTCGTGGCGCAGGCGCTGATCCGGCCCCCTCAGGACCTGCACCTGTCGGAGATAACGCGGTGCCATGCGGCCGCTCCTCAGAGGGCTCCGGCGGCGGTGCGATCAAGAACACCCCCCAGATGGGCCGTGATGTTGAGGGAGGTGACGGTCGCTGAACCACCCGTTTCCTGGGGCTGATCGATCACGGTGACCCCACCGTTCCCCTGCTTGATCGCCCAGATGTCGCCGGGGGTGAGTCCGAGCAGCGCGCAGAGAATCGCCTTGTTGACGGCATCGTGAGCCACCACCAGGGCGGTTTCCCCGGGGGCCAGGCTGGCGACGATCCTGTGCCAGGTGTCCATCGCCCGGTCCCACACCTGCTGGATGGTCTCACCTTCGGGCATCTGCACGGTTTCCGGCGCCCGCTTCCAGTCGGCCAGGAGCTGGGGCCAGCCTTCGGCGATCTCCGACTCCAGGCAGCCCTCCCAGAGCCCGTGGCCGATCTCCACCAGGCCTTTCAACGTGGTGAGGGGCACCCCGGGATGGGAGGCCAGGATCGCTTCGGCGGTCTGGCGCGGTCTGGCCATCGAGCTGCTGTAGGCACGGTCGATCCTGGTGTCAGCCAGAAAGGAGCCGGCCGCCCTGGCCTGCGACCAGCCGTTGCTGTTCAGCGGGATGTCGATCTGGCCCTGGAAACGGCCCTGACGGTTCCAGTCGGTTTCCCCATGACGGACGAGCAGAATGCGGCTTCCGGTTCCCGGTGCCGGCAGGGCTGTGCCGAGATGGGAGACGCCGTGGAGGGATTCGATCTGAATGGCGTACGGCTGGGCGGCACCCGCCGGCGGTGGCAGCAGGTTCAGCACCGACAGGGAGGCGTTGTCGACGCGCAGTCGACGGAAGTGATCGATCGGCAGGCCGAGCAGCTGCAGGAGCAGCGCCCGCAGGATGGCGTTGTGCGCAACCACCAGCACCGTCTGATCGCGGCCACCGTGGCGTTGGAGCAGGGTCTCGAGGAAGCGCTGGGCCTGCTCCATCAGTTCCCCGAGGGGGCTGTAGTCGCTGCCATCCGGACGTTCCAGACGCAGTCGCTCGGGAGCCTGTTTCCAGAGGGCCAGTCCGGCGGGGTCCCGTTCCGCCAGGTCGCTCGGGGTGAGGCCCGTCCAGGGGGTGAGGTCGATCTCCCGACGGTCCGTTTCGAGCTGCATGGCGAGACCGGACCCCTGGGTCTGGAGCAGCAGACGGGCTGTCTCAGCGGCGCGCCGCAGCGGCGAGCTGTAGACCGCATCCAGCGTCAGCCCTGCGAGCGCCTGGCCGGTCCGTCTGGCCTGGTCCTGGCCGGTTTCGGTGAGGCTGGAGAGGTCGTCGCGGCCCTGGATGCGCTTCTCGATGTTGAAGCTGCTCAGTCCATGGCGGACAAGCACGATCCTCAGGGGCACAGACGGGCGGCAGCTTGAAGCCATCGTATGGGAGGGTCTCCGCTCCGCCACCGACGCCGCTGCCCCCGAGGCCCCGGGCGCTCCTCGGGGGAGAATCGCTGAGCCCGGCTCCTCCCCCTGGTGAGTGCGTCCAGTCCGCGATCCCGTCCCGCCGCCTGGAAGGTGCTCGTTGCCCTTCTTTCTGTTTCTCTCAGCCTGCTGCTCTGGCTGGGGGGGCTGATCGAGAGCCTGCAGCGCCCTTCCGTCGGGGGGGATCTGGCCCTGCTTCAGCTGGAGCTGGCCCTGCTGGCGGAACCGGCGCTTCCTCCCCCCCTGAAGGCTGTTCTGCTCGGGTCTGATCCCCGGGCGGCCCTGCTCAAGGAGATGACCTCCCAGGAGCAGGGGGCTGATCAGGCGATCAGCCCGGCTCAGCGGCTGCAGCGGGCCTTGCTCTTCGAGCTCGCCCATCAGCCTGCCGAGGCCCACGCGGATCTGCAGAGCCTGCGGGAGCGTCCGCCGGGTTCCCTGCCTGAGGAGGAGCAGCAGTTGCTGGAGCTACTGCTGGCGGCGGATTCCAGGGGCATTCAGGCGGTGGCTCCGCGGTTGCCGACTCCGACCCTGCGGCTTCTGGCCTGTGAGCGCGGCGGTGGCAGCCCCAGAGACTGTCAGGAGCCGGCCGTCGCCCGCCAGGCCGCCACGCAGCTGGTTCTGGTCAATGGCCTGCCTGGGCTGGCCTTGCTGCTGGGACTGATCCTGCTGATCCGTGAGCTGTGGTTGCTCGGGCGGGGGCGTCTGCTGCCCTCCCCTCCTCTGGTGGGTCCGGATCTGACCCTGGTGGATCTGGCGCTGCTGGTCGCCGGGGGGTTCGTGGTGATCGGCAATCTCACCCCGCTGGTGGTCACGCCTCTGCTGCAGTCGCTGCTGGCTTCCGTGACCTGGCCCGACACCTTGCGTCAGGGCCTCAGTTATCCGGTGCTCTACCTGAGCATGACGGTCGCCCCACTGCTGATTCTGGCCCTGATGCTGCGGGGCCTCGGCTCTCCTCCCGCTGGTGGCTGGCTGCAGTTCCGCTGGATGCCTCCGCTGGGGGCGCTGCGGCTTGGACTGACGGGTCTGCTGATCGTCCTCCCTCTGGTCAGTTTCACCGGTTGGCTGGTGGAGCGGATCCTGCCCAGCCCGAGCGGCAGTAATCCGATGCTGGAACTTGTGCTCCACAGCCAGGACAGACTGGCTCTGGCCTGTTTCGCCCTCACCGCCCTGGTGCTGGCTCCCTTGTTTGAGGAGGTCATCTTCCGGGGGGTGCTGTTGCCGGTGCTGGCCCGGGATTTCGGCATTGGCCCGGGGTTGATTCTCAGCAGCGCCGTGTTTGCGCTGGCCCATCTGAGTGTCAGCGAAACCCCATCGCTGTTCGTCCTCGGCCTCGGTCTGGCGCGCCTGCGTCAACGATCAGGAAGGCTGTCGGCCAGCGTGTTCATGCACGGTCTCTGGAATGGATTCACGTTTCTGAATCTTGTGTTGCTGGGCGGTTGATTGCCAGGCCGGGAATGGTTGTGGTCAGCATCACCTTGCTGCACGGGCCGGGTCATGGTTCACTTGCCCATTGACTGCCGGGTGCTGTTTTGGTTGCCGTCGCCGCATCGACCGTTCGTGGTGAATCATCTCCGCGGAACGATGGCGATGCCCTTCGCCGCAATCGGCCTCAGCGCCGTCGTCGAGGCCAGGAGTCCCGGGCGGTCAATCAGCCTCTTGCCCTGATTCAGGGATCGTTGTCGGCCCGGCGGGTCGAGCGCCAGTCCCCCCTGCTTGCCAGCCTGCATCGCGGCGCCGACGGTGTCCTCGTCGGTCTTGGCCTGGCGATGCTCGGGCTCAGCGCCCTCACCCTCCATTGGCAGAACCAGTGGAGCCAGAGCTACGGCCAGCTGGAGTCCGATCAGGTGCTGGAGCACCGCCTGCTGGAGTCCTCGGCTCTGCTTGAGCAACAGTTCATGGGGGCGGCCCATCGACCGGGCCTGCTGGAACCCACCAGCAGCGACAAACTCTTCTACCTTCCGGCGCCGGTCGCCCGGCTCTCGAGCCCGGGGCCCGATCTTCTGGCCCGGGTCAAGGCCCGGCCCATTCCCGCCGGGTACTGATGGTCCCGCGCCCCGGAGGCCACTCCAGGCCTCGCCGCCGTCAGGTGGTGGACCTGAAGCCGCTTCCGACCCGCCGTCTGGTGGCGGTGTTCGCCCTTCTCAGCGCCGGATTGCTCGGGTTGCTGGTGCGGCTGGCCTGGCTGCAGATCATAGAGGGCCCTCGCCTTCATGCCAGGGCCCGTGCGATTCAGACGCAGACGATCAATCCCACGGGGGAGCGGCGCACGATCGTGGATCGTCAGGGCCGGGTGGTCGCTCTGGATGAGGAGCGCTTCACCCTCTGGGCGCATCCGCAGTATTTCAACCTGCCCGGTGATCCACCGGGACTGGTGCGTCCGCCCCAGCCGGTGGCGGAGAAGCTGGCTCAGGTGCTGGCGGTCCCCGCCGGGGAGCTGCTTCGCACCATGGGCAACCGTCGGAGCGGCGTCAAGCTGCGCCAGGACCTCGATCCCGAGACGGCGTCGCGGGTGAAACGGCTTGGAATCAGCGGCCTTGACCTCGAACCGCATCCCCAGAGGGTGTATCCCCAGGGTGCGCTGTTCGCCAATGTGGTGGGGTTCCTGAACATCGATCGGGTGCCCCAGGCGGGACTCGAGCAGAGCCGGGAACGGGATCTGCGCCGCCAGGAATCGGTGCGTTCCCTGCTGCGCGGCGCTGATGGCACCCCGCTGCCCGATGGCCTGCAGCCGGGCACGCTCTTCGGAGATGACCTGAGGTTGCAGCTCACCCTCGACGCCACGTTGCAGCAGGTGGCCCAGCAGGCCCTGGTGCGTCAGGTGAAGCACTGGAAGGCCAAGCGGGGGGTGGCTCTGGTGATGGATGGACGCAATGGCGAAATCCTGGCGCTCGCTTCCACGCCCACCTATGACCCCAACCGCTACTGGCGTTATGCGCCGTCGTTGTTCCGTGAATGGTCGGTGCAGGATCTGTATGAGCCCGGATCGACCTTCAAGCCGATCAATCTGGCCATCGCCCTGCAGGAGCGGGCGATTCAGCCCGGAGATCGCGTGCTCGACAACGGATCACTGACGATCGGAGGCTGGCCGATCTTCAATCACGACCGGCGTTCCAACGGTCTGATCGATTTCCCCACGGTGCTGCAGGTCTCCAGCAATGTCGGCATGGTGCAGGCCATGGCCCATCTGCCGCATCATCGTTACTGGCACTGGCTGCACACCCTGGGGGTGGATGCCACGCCGGATACCGATCTGCCCGGTGCGGTGGCCGGTCAGCTCAAGCCGCTGGACGTGTTCACCAGCCAGCCGATCGAGCCGGCCACGGCGGCCTTCGGGCAGGGCTTCAACCTCACGCCTCTGAAGTTGTTGCAGCTGCACGCCATGCTCAGCAACGGTGGTCGACTCGTCAGTCCTCACATCACCCGTGGCCTGCGTTCCGGCGATGGCCTGGCCCCGCCGGCCCCACCCAGTGGCCTGCCGCTGCTGCAGCCGTCGGTGACGCGTACCGTGCTCTCCTGGATGGAATCGGTGGTCGAGAAGGGCAGCGGCAAGGGCGCCCGGATCCTTGGCTTCCGCATCGGCGGCAAGACGGGAACGGCGCAGAAGGCGGAGAACGGCCATTATATCGCCGGGGCCCGCATCTGCAGCTTCGTCGCCCACCTTCCTCTCAACGATCCCCGCTATGTGGTGCTGGTGGTGGTCGATGACCCGCAGGGTGGTAATGCCTACGGCTCCACGGTGGCGGTGCCGGTGGCCAGACAGATCATGGAAGCTCTGCTGGTGTTGGAGCACATTCCCCCTTCCCATCCCCCCGGGACCCCACCGCTTTTCCCGGTGCCGTCGGCGACGTCGCCGGCTCCTTCACCGGTGCCGGCCCGGGCTCGATGAGCGCTTCCCCATCTCTGGAATCCTTGCGATTCCTGTGGCTAGCTTGAGAGCACGGTTTCAGGATTCGTTGCATGGCTTCCCTGCTCGATCAACTCGCTGCCATGACGGTGGTGGTTGCCGACACCGGTGATCTGGAAGCGATCGGTCAGTTCACGCCCAGAGACGCCACCACCAATCCCTCCCTGATCCTGGCGGCCGCCCAGATCCCGGCCTATCAGGATCTGATTGATCGCTCCCTGAAGGAGTCCCGGTCGGCCATCGGTGACCAGGCCTCTGCTGAAGAGGTGGTGCGTGAGGCGCTCGATGAGATCTGCGTCACCTTCGGCAAGGAAATCCTGCGCATCGTTCCGGGGCGGGTGTCCACCGAGGTTGATGCGCGTCTCAGCTATGACACGGAGGCCACGATCACCAAGGCGCGCAAGCTGATCGGTCTGTATGCGGCCGCCGGCATTGATCGCGAGCGGGTGCTGATCAAGATTGCCTCCACCTGGGAGGGGATCCGGGCGGCCGAGGTGCTTGAGCGCGAGGGCATCCATTGCAACCTCACGCTGCTGTTCGGTTTCGCCCAGGCGGTGGCCTGTGCAGAGGCCGGCGTCACTCTCATTTCTCCGTTCGTCGGCCGTATTCTCGATTGGTACAAGGCGGAGACCGGCCGCGACTCCTATCCCGGTCCGGAAGATCCGGGTGTGATTTCCGTCACCAGGATCTTTGATTATTTCAAGACCTACGGCTACCGCACCGAGGTGATGGGCGCCAGCTTCCGCAACATGGATGAGATCATCGAGCTGGCTGGCTGCGATCTGCTCACCATCTCACCCAAGCTGCTGGACCAGCTCCGCAGCAGTGAAGGTGTCCTGCCACGCAAGCTTGATCCTGCTGCGCCCTCAGCCACCCAGGCCCGCTTCCATGTCGATGCCGGCACCTTCACCACGATGATGGCGGCCGATCGGATGGCCACGGAAAAGCTCGAGGAGGGGATCCGGGGCTTCTGCAAGGCGATCGAGACCCTGGAGGCGATGCTGGCCCACCGACTCGCCGTGCTTGAGGGAGGGGCGGCCTTGCGACAGGCGGTGCAGGAGATTTGTCTGCTCAATGAGCTCTATGGCGATGGCTGCATCACCCGCGAGGAGTGGCTGGGGAGTGATGCGGTCTTCGATGCCCTCGATACCGACCATGATGGACGTCTGGTCCCCGATGATGTCCGGGCAGGACTGGGCACGCCTCTGGCCCTCAGTCGATGAATCCGGCCCGTGTGCCCCGTGTGCTCTGAGGTGATGATCGTTTCGTTCCAGGAGGTCTCCAGGTGAATGCCCTCGATACGATGTTGGCCCTGTCCGCCCAGGGGGAGGTTCTGGAGATTCCCGCTGGTGAGGCGATCTTCCGTTCCGGGGATGCCGGCGATTGCATGTTCGGTCTGCTGGATGGCACGGTGGAATTGAGCTGGTCCGAGGCCAATGGCAAGGAGATGATCCGGGCCGGTGATGTGTTCGGTGCTGGAGCTCTCGTCACCCAGAATCATCAACGCTTCGGGAATGCCACGGCCGTCACCGATTGCCGGCTCCTGGTGATGAATCGGGAGAAGTTTCTGTTTGCTGTTCAGGAATCTCCGCTGTTCGCCATTGAATTACTGGCATCGATTGATGCACGGTTGCGGCTGCTCAAGAACGTCTCCTCCACCTGAGCGGGATCACGGACCCTTGAACAGCAGGCGGCGGATCACCCGCTGGGCGATGTCCCCGTATCCCATTTCTCCGGAGAGGATCTGGGCGATCCGTTGCGGTGCGGTCGGGCGTTTGATGCCGAGCTGATACCCGACGCCCGGCACCCTGTAGAACACCTGGGCGATGCGTCTGCCCCAGGCCATCGAGTCTCCCCAGCGCGTTTTCATGTTGCGGCTGTAATCGGAGAGATCCTTGCTCTCCCCGGCCAGCCAACGATCGATCCCATCGGCGGCGGTGCAACCGCTGATCAGAGCTGGCCTCAGGCCTTCGGCCAGGAAGGGATCACAGAGCGATGCCGCGTCACCGACGGCCACCACTCCGGGTCCGTGCAGGGGATGGTGTCCATCCCAGATGCGCAGCTCGAGACGCCGGCGTTCTCCGGATTCAGGGGAGAGTCCGAGGCTGGGCAGCAGGGCATCCAGCACTTTCGAGGCGCCGGCGTCCCCTTCTCCCGGCGCGCGACCGATGAAGGTGCCGACCCCGATGCTGTAGCCCCCCCGGCGGGGAAAGGCCCAGCAGAAGCCATGGCGCACCAGGCCGAATTCAAACCTGGCGGTGTCCGGGTCCTGCACCTCGGCCGGGACTTCCACAGCCACGGTGCTGGCGAAACGCGGCCGACCGGGACCAAGGCCGAGGGGGGCAGCGAAGCGGGAGGAGGAACCATCGGCGATCACCAGGGCTCGGCAGGATTGCTGCTGACCATCGGCCGTGCGCACTTGCCAGAGCTCGCCGATCCGCTTCACGTCCACAGCTTCTTGGCCGCTGCGCAGTTCGGCTCCCGCCTCCACGGCTCGATCGCAGAGGAAGGCGTCGAGCACCGAGCGCCGCACGATCCAGAAGGGGGAGGAGCCCGGCAGTTCAGCGGTGACCGGATCGTCCAGGCACCAGGTGAACCGGACCCGGCGGATCACCTGGTCGACCGCCGGCGTCAGATCGAAGGGGACCAGCTCCTGCATCGAAGCAGCCATGCCGCCGCCGCAGGACTTGTGGCGTGGAACGCTGTTCGACTCCAGAAGCAGCACCCGACGGCCACGGGAAGCGAGATGAAAGGCGGCCGCAGCCCCGGCGGCTCCGGCTCCGATCACAATCGTGTCCCGGGGCGTCTGATCGCTCATCGGCAAGAACTCAGACCTTGAGAATGTCCGTTTCCTTCTGGGCCAGCAGCTTTTCCAGTTCAGCGATGAATTTGTCCGTCAGCTTCTGAACCTTGTCCTGTTCGTCGCGGCTCTGATCTTCGGAGAGTTCCCCATCTTTTTCTTGTTTCTTGACCTTGTCGATGGCGTCGCGACGAATATTGCGCAGTGCGACCTTGCCTTCTTCCGCATATTTTGCCGCCAGTTTGCACAGCTCTTTACGCCGATCTTCCGTGAGCGGAGGAATGTTGATCCGGATCACCTTGCCATCATTGTTCGGGGTCAATCCGAGGTCGCTCATGGCGATCGCCTTCTCGATCAGGCCGATGGAGCCGCTGTCGAACGGCTGCAGCTGGATCGTCTGGGCATCCGGTGTGGAGATCGTCGCCAGGGACTTCAGGGACGTTTCCGCTCCGTAATACTCGACATGGATCTTGTCGAGCAGGGAGGTGTTGGCACGTCCGGTGCGAATCGTATTGAAGGTGCGCTGGGTTGCATCCAGCGACTTGCGCATGCTCGCATCCAGATCCATGGCTCTCGAAAAAGTGGGGGGCGTCAGTGGGCGGGGGTGATTCGGGTGCCGATCGGGTCGCCGGCCACGGCCCTGGAGATGTTGCCAGCTCCGAAGAGGTCGAAGACCACGATCGGAATGGCATTGTCCTTGCACAGGGCGATCGCCGTGGAGTCCATCACGGCCAGTTCGCCACTCAGAACATCCTGGAAGGTGAGACTCTCGAAGCGCACCGCATCGGCGTGGTGGGCCGGATCCTTGTCGTAGACCCCATCCACCTTGGTGGCCTTGAACACCACATCAGCGCCGATCTCGGCCGCTCTGAGGGCGGCGGTGGTGTCCGTGGTGAAGAAGGGATTGCCGCAGCCGGCACCGAAAATCACCACGCGCCCTTTCTCCAGGTGCCGGATCGCCTTGCGGCGAATGTACGGCTCGGCGACCTCCTGCATGCTGATGGCGCTCTGCCCCCGGGTCGGCACCCCCGAACGCTCCAGACCATCCTGCAGGGTGATGGCGTTCATCACCGTCGCCAGCATGCCGACGTAATCGGCAGTGGCGCGATCCATGCCGGCGGCAGAACCCTTGAGGCCACGGAAGATGTTGCCACCGCCGACGACGATCGCCACCTGAGTGCCCGTGGCGACGACCCTGGCCACATCCGTGGCGATCGATTGCACGATCGCCGGGTCGATGCCATAGCCCTGTTCGCCCATCAGCGCTTCACCACTGAGCTTGAGCAGGACTCGTTGGTAGGCCATCGGAACAGTCGATCTCCTGAACAGTAGCAACCGTCATTCAGCCGGAATCGGTGCTCAGTATTCGATTCCCGCCTGGGCTCGCACGCCCTGCTCGCGGAAGGGGTGGCGCCGCAGCGTCATTTCGGTCACCAGATCGGCCCGCTCCAGGAGCGCGGGCGGTGCCCCCCGGCCCGTCAGGGCCACATGGGTGAGCGGCGGCCGCTGATCGAGTCCGCTCAGAACCTGCTCGATCTCCAGGTATCCCAGTTTCAGGGCCACATTCACCTCATCCAGCACCACCAGCTGACGGTCGGGATCGGCCAGGTGGATCAAGGACTGCTGCCAGGCCTCCTGCACCATCGAACGATCGCGGTCGCGGTCCTGGGTCTCCCAGGTGAAGCCACCGCCGAGGGCCTGCCAGTGCAGATCGTCGCCGAAGCGGCTCAGGGCCCTGGCCTCCCCGGGTTCCCATCCCCCCTTGATGAACTGGATCACCGCCACTTTCCTGCCGTGTCCCAGGGTGCGCAGCACCAACCCCAGGGCGGCGGTGGTCTTGCCCTTGCCATCGCCGGTGAACACCAGCACCAGTCCCTTCTCCAGCTGCCGTTCCTGCAGGCGCTGGCGCTGCACCTCCCGCCGGCGTTCCATCCGTCTCCGGTATCCCTCGCTGTCCTTCTCCGGTGCAAGCGCACCGCCGGGGCCCAGGCTGGCGGCCTCCCGGTCAAGGCCCTGTCCGGCGTCCGGGATGGACCGGCTGGAGTGATCGATCGGTCGCGACATGGCGTCTCGAGGGGCAGGGGCTGTCTCCACTGTCGCCCCGCTGGCCTGGATTCGGGGGATCGCTTCAGCGGCGACCGAGGGCACGATCGACCGCCTGCTGTTGATCGCGACGGGTGATCCAGTGGTGATAGGTGCGGGTGTGGATCGCCACGGAATGGCCCATCATCCGCGCCGCCACCGTGTCGGGAAGTCCGATGTGGATCGTGCGCAGGGCCCAGGCGTGGCGCAGGTCGTAGGGGGTGATCGGCAGGGCGTAGCGACGGAACTGTTCGGCCACCCGCCGGCCGGTCTGCTGCAGGGTCGTGTGGCGCAGATCGGTGCTCACCGGTGGCAGCGCCCCCGGATCCTGTCCCAGCCGCTGCAGGCCGAAACGCTCGACCCACTCCGGCTGGAAAGGCCACACCTGGTGTTCGCCGGTCTTGCTGGTGGGCAGCACCCGCAGCACCTGATCACCTCCGGGGGCGAGGGCCCGCAGATCGCAGAAGAACACTTCGTGGTTGCGCAGGCCATAGGTGGCCATCAGCCCGTAGGCCAGGCGCCAGCCCGGATTGGGGATCCGCTCCACCAGGGAGAGAATCTCGCCATCACTGGGCAGCTGACGGAAGCGCGCCGCATGCAGGCCATAGCCACCGGCGCGGGAGCTCCAGTCGCGTGGAATCTCCACGCCTGCCTGGCGGGCCAGGGCGGCCAGGGCCGTCCCGCACTGTTGCCGGGCCCGGCTGGCGAGGGGATAGCTCTCCAGGACCGCTTCCAGCAGGTCGATGCTCAGGGCCCCGTTGGGCTGCTGGAGGTCGCTCCGTTCGGTGCTCAGACGTTGCAGCCGTCGCAGGTAAGGCTTGTAGGCGCTGCTCCAGGTGGTGCGGCTGCCGGCAGGTTGCCGGCGGCGGCGGGGATCGGCGAAGAAGCTGCTTTCGAACTCCTCCAGCTGCCGATCCAGGGCCAGGCAGGGGGCCGGGCTGCCGGCACCCCCCCCAGGCCCTGCGGCACCGGCATCGCGGCCTCCCGGGTCCTGGCGCGACCAGTCGGACCACTGAAAACTCTGGCTGGCCAGTTGCTGCAGAACCCGTTTCAGCTGCGCCTGGGCTTCGATCAGGCCCCTGTCGCTGGCGGTCAGGCCGAGACTGATCCTCTGGACCTTGAGGCCTTCGCCGTGGCGGCAGGGCAGAGGCCCCCGCAGGCCGAGTCGCTGGCGACGCTGGTCCAGCCGCAGCCCGATGCCGGCTTCGGCCAGGCGCCGGTTGTGCTCGCGCAGGCGATCGCCCAACGTCGACCCGTCGCCGGAGCGCCCCTTCCCAGGCGCCGTCGCTGGATCGGCGACCTTGAAGCCGGCGTCCGCAGGCGTGCTGGCGGAGCTGGTGGAACGATCGGCGGCGAGGGTGGCGGGCGCGGCCATGGCGCTCTGGAACGGCGCTGACCCTATCGGGCTTCTCCGTTGCCGGCCAGCCCAGGGGGCTGCAGCGTTACGCTCTGCTCGTGATTCGCCTGTCAGGACGAGGGATGGCCAAGGTCGGCGTGCTGCTGCTGAACCTCGGTGGCCCCGAGCGGATTCAGGACGTGGGTCCGTTCCTCTACAACCTCTTCTCCGATCCGGAGATCATCCGCCTGCCCAATCCGGCCCTGCAGAAGCCCCTGGCCTGGTTGATCAGCACCCTTCGCAGCGGCAAATCCCAGGAGGCCTACCGCTCGATCGGCGGCGGCTCCCCCCTGCGTCGGATCACGGAACAGCAGGCCCGCGAACTGCAGAGCACCCTGCGCTCGCGCGGGGTGGAAGCCACCAGCTATGTGGCGATGCGTTACTGGCATCCCTTCACCGAATCCGCCGTTGCCGACATCAAGGCGGATGGCATCGATGAAGTGGTGGTGCTGCCCCTCTATCCGCATTTCTCGATCAGCACCAGCGGTTCCAGCTTCCGGGAGCTGCAGCGCCTTCGCCAGGCCGATCCCTCCTTTTCACGGCTTCCGATCCGTTGCATCCGCAGCTGGTACGACCACCCCGGCTACATCGATGCCCTGGCGGCCCTGATCGAGCGGCAGATCAATGATTGCCAGGACCGGGCCGCTGCCCATGTCTTCTTCAGTGCCCATGGTGTGCCGAAGAGTTATGTGGAAGAGGCCGGCGATCCCTATCAGCGCGAGATCGAGGCCTGCGCCGCTCTGGTGATGGATCGGCTCGCCGAATGCCTTGGCTTCCGCAATCCCTTCACCCTGGCTTATCAGAGTCGCGTCGGTCCGGTCGAATGGCTCAAGCCCTACACCGAGGAAGCCCTTGAAGCGCTGGGTCATCAGGGTGTGAAGGATCTGGTGGTCGTCCCGATCAGCTTCGTGAGCGAGCACATCGAGACCCTGGAGGAGATCGATATCGAGTATCGGGAGCTGGCGACCGAAGCCGGTGTCGAGAATTTCCGTCGCGTCCCCGCTCTCGATACCGATCCCACCTTCATCGCCGGTCTGGCGGATCTGGTGCAGCAGGCGATGGCCGGTCCTGAGATCAATCTCGATCAGGCGGCGGAACTGCCGACCAAGGTCAAGCTTTATCCGCAGGACAAATGGGCCTGGGGCTGGAACAACAGCTCCGAGGTCTGGAACGGTCGGCTGGCGATGGTTGGCTTTCTCGCCTTCCTGATTGAACTGCTCTCCGGTCGAGGCCCTCTCCATGCCCTCGGGCTGCTTTGAGACGCGTGGCCGCACGCTGATCCCACGTCCCCAACCGCCGGCTTCGCAGCGGCCTCAGAAGCGATCTGAGAAGCGATCTCAGAAGCGATGGCCTCGCTTCAGCCGCTGGGTCACCGCCCCCCTTCCGCTGCTGCTGACCTTCCTGAGCACGGAGCCGGTGCGGGCTGAGAATCCCTGGCTGCGTGGGCAGTTTCCGGTGGCCGGTTTCCTCGCCTACACCTCCCATTACGGTCGGCGTCCGGGTCCCTCGGGGGAGGCGGAATCCCACCATGGTCTCGATATCGCCGCTCCGCTGGGATCGCCGGTGCGCAGTTGGTGGAGCGGCCGGATCGTCGAGGTGATCCTGGATCAGGGCTGTGGTGTCGGCCTGGTGGTGCGCTCCGGAGCCTGGGAGCACATCTATTGCCATCTCGATGGTTCCGTGCAGGGTGGCCTCTACCGCGCCGAGGGTGTGCAGATGGCCGTCGGTCAGTCCGTGCGTCTCGGTCAGACGATCGGACGGGTCGGAGTCAGCGGTCGCACCACCGGCCCTCATCTGCACTGGGGCCTCCGCTATGACGGGCGCTGGCTGGATCCGGCCATGATCCTGCGGGCGATGGCGGAAGCTCGGCGACAGATGGCACCAAACGAGCGACCGGAGCCTAGGGTTGGCCTATCCCGTTGAGTGGCCTGCGTTTTCCCGTGACCCTCACGTCTGTGACGTCCTCCTCCGCCCCCGGAGCTACCGCCGCTGCGGCCCCGTTGCGGGTCAACGGCGGATACGCCCTGATGGATGCCCTGCACCGGCATGGTGTGCGACACATCTTCGGCTATCCCGGTGGGGCGATCCTGCCGATCTATGACGAGCTGCACAAGGCCGAAGATCGCGGCTGGCTGAAGCACATCCTTGTCCGGCATGAGCAGGGCGGCACCCATGCGGCCGATGCCTACGCCCGTGCCACCGGTCAGGTCGGCGTCTGTTTCGGCACCTCAGGTCCCGGAGCCACCAATCTGGTCACCGGCATCGCCACGGCCCAGATGGATTCGGTGCCGATGGTGGTGATCACCGGTCAGGTGCCCCGTTCGTCGATCGGCACCGATGCCTTCCAGGAAACCGACATCTTCGGCATCACCCTGCCGATCGTGAAACATTCCTGGGTGGTGCGCGATCCTGCCGATATCGGTCGCATCGTGGCGGAGGCCTTCCTGATCGCCTCCACCGGCCGTCCCGGGCCTGTGCTGATCGATGTGCCCAAGGATGTGGGCCTCGAGGAGTTTGATTACCACCCGGTGGAGCCCGGTA
Source organism: Cyanobacteriota bacterium (assembly GCA_046091285.1). Classification (GTDB taxonomy): domain Bacteria; phylum Cyanobacteriota; class Cyanobacteriia; order PCC-6307; family Cyanobiaceae; genus CAIXOZ01. Next base: position 33,708 of record JBJTBH010000233.1, read on the forward strand.
CGGCCCGACCCGCCGGTTACGCTCTGCCACCGTCGCCCCGGCCTGAGGCGATTGCCGAGGCCCTCGATCTGATCCGTCAGGCCCGGCGTCCGCTGCTGTATGTCGGTGGGGGGGCGATCAGTGCCGGCGCCCACGCCCAGGTTCGTGCCCTGGCCGAGCGTTTCCGCCTGCCGGTCACCACGACCCTGATGGGCAAGGGTTGCTTCGATGAGCGCCATCCTCTGGCCGTGGGGATGCTGGGCATGCATGGCACGGCCTATGCCAACTTCGCGGTCACCGAGTGCGACCTTCTGATCGCCGCCGGTGCCCGTTTTGATGATCGGGTCACCGGTCGTCTCGACAGCTTCGCTCCGCGGGCCCAGGTGATCCACATCGACATCGATGCCGCCGAGATGGGCAAGACCCGCCGGCCCGATGTGGCGGTGGTGGCGGATGTGAGGGCAGCCCTTGAGGCCTTGTTGGACCTTTCCAGCGCTGAGAGCGCCGCCGGCCGCACCGAGGCCTGGCTGGAGCGCATCGCCGGCTGGAAGCGGCATTATCCGCTGGTGGTGCCTTCCCCTGAGGGGGAGATCGCTCCCCAGGAGGTGGTGGTGGCCCTGCGGGAACTGGCCCCCAACGCCTACTACACCACCGATGTCGGCCAGCATCAGATGTGGGCGGCCCAGTTTCTCCACAACGGTCCGCGGCGCTGGATCAGCAGCGCCGGTCTGGGCACCATGGGTTTCGGCATGCCGGCCGCGCTGGGGGTGCAGACGGCGTTCCCCGATGAGCAGGTGATCTGTGTCGCCGGTGACGCGAGCATCCTGATGAACATCCAGGAGCTCGGCACCCTCAGCCAGTACCAGCTTCCGGTGAAGGTGGTGGTCCTCAACAACGGCTGGCAGGGCATGGTGCGCCAGTGGCAGGAGAGCTTCTACGACGAGCGCTATTCCGCTTCGGAAATGACGGCAGGAATGCCCAACTTCGAAGCCCTGGCAGAGGCTTTCGGTGTGCGTGGGATCACAATCAGCGACCGCTCGCAGCTGCAGCAGGGTCTGCGGGAGGCCCTTGCCCATCCGGGGCCTGCCTTCGTCAACGTGGTGGTGCGACGCAACGAAAACTGTTATCCGATGGTGCCTCCCGGGGCCAGCAATGCCCAGATGGTCGGTCTTCCCAGCCATCCGGAGCTGGCGATCGACACCACCCGCCAGTGTCAGGCCTGCGGCTCCACCACCGTCAGTGCCCATCTGCATTGCCCCAACTGTGGAGCACGGCTCTGAGCACCCCCACTCCGGGTGCCGGCCCTCGTGTTCCGGTGATGAAGCGCTCCTGGCCGTTGCTGAACGCTTCCCGGCCCAGGGGCTGGCCTGTGTCTCCTGGTTGCCTGCTGGGTGGGGTCCTGGCCCTGATGCTGCTGGTGCTCGGTCTGCAGCCTGCGGTGGCGGCTGAGGTCCTGCAGGTGCGCAGTGCCACGATGCTGCAGATCGGTGATGGCAATCGCAGTTATCCGGTGCGTCTGGCCTGTCTGGAGGTGGCTGCGGAGGATCAGCAGCAGGCTCAGCAATGGCTCCGCGCTCGCCTGCCCCGCCAGACCAGGGTCAATCTGCGCCCGATCGGTGCCCAGGACGGAACGCTCGTGGCCAGGGTCACGCCTCTGGCCCGTGCCGGTCTGGCGGCGGCTGCGGCCGATCCGATCGGCACGGACCTTTCGTCCGGTCTGATCGCGGCTCAGCTCGCTTCACCAGCCCGTGGAGCGTCCTGCTGAACGGGGTGAGCCTGGCTGATCGTGCTGAGCGCTGCATGGGAGCCTGGTCAATCAGCCTGAGCCGCTGCTGTCCTGACGTCCTGTCCTTGCCGCGGCCATTGTTTCCGTTTCTCCTCGCTCGATCATGAGCCTCAACCGCACCGCCAAGGGGATCGTGCTGGTCCCGGCCCTGCTCCTGGGTGGAGCGTTTCTTTCCGCTGCGGTCTGGGGGGAGGCCACCGAAACCCGTCCTCTGGCCCTGGGTCTGGGGCTGGCCCTGCTGGTTGCCGGTCTGCTGGCCCAGTGGTTGCCGGAACCGCAACCGGAGTCGGAGCAACGGTCGGAGGATCGGCAAAAGAAAGGAGCCCCAATCTCGAAAGATTGAGACCCCTGGGTGACGATGCCAGTCAATCTGGCGGGTTTATTTAGAGGGGCCTTGCTTCTTGAGCTGGGCCTGCACTTCGGCGATCACACCATCGATGTACTTCTTATCGGTGTCGTTGAGCTTGGGGTAGCACCCTTGCTTGACACGACCGATGATTTCGATCACCGTTCCATTGGCAATCTGCTCGGGTTTCAGCGTGGCGTTGATCCCTTCGATCTGGTTGTTGTGCAGGCTGGAAACCGCGAAGGCCACCGCATTGGCACCAGAGACCACGGCGGTCTGCACGGGCACCTTGGCGTTGATCGCCAGCTCACAGGCGTTGACAGCGCCCACAAGGGTGAGAGTGTTGACCAGATCGCGGCTGGCCGGCTTGGCAGGGGCGGAGGTTTTGGCGCTGGGTGCCGGGGAGACCTGGGCCCGGGCCGCCAGCTGGCCGCCGCCGAGGACGACCAGCGCGGCGGTCAGACTTGCCAGGTGAAGCTTACGCACTGGGTAAAAAGCAGTCAATTTCAAATTAGCACAGACAAAGTTCTGATCCAGGGAGCCTTCTTCTCGGTTTCGCGAATGTTTCCGCCCTGTCAATGTGCCGCTTTGTCCATTGCACCATTCTCTGCGGAACAGGGTTGTTGGAGTTGGTCGATGTTCCGCGGATCCCGGCGGGTCCGGCGCCGGAGCGCTGCCGCTGTGCCGTTGCCTCGATTCGGCTCCGCAACCGCCGGAACTTCCGCCGCCCTCTCCCGCCGCCATCAGCCTGATGACGTGGCGATCAGCTCGCCCTGCACGGTTCCCCTGTTCTGACCATGAAGTCTGCCTGCGGGTGTTCACCAGGCGTTGACCCTCCGCTGGTGGTGCCCCTGGCGTCGGTGGGTCTCGAGTCGATCGCGCTGGTGGGCGGCAAGAACGTCTCCCTCGGGGAGCTGATCCGTCATCTGACGCCGGCCGGCGTTCAGGTGCCCGGGGGGTTCGCCACCACGACGGCGGCCTACGGGTTGTTCCTGCGGGCCCACGGCCTGGAGCCGCCGTTGCAGGAGTGGCTCGGCGGCCTTGACGCCACCGATTTTGTCGCCCTGCGTCAGGCCGGTGCCCAGGCCCGCGCCCTGATCCTCGGGGCCCCGCTGCCGAAGCCGCTGGTGCTTGCGATCCGGCAGGCCCATCAACAGTTGCTGAACGAAGCTGGTGGTGATCCCC
>JBJTBH010000234.1:0-2726 GCA_046091285.1 Cyanobacteriota bacterium
GCCTCCAGCAGCTTCGGCTGGCACAAGTACACCGGCTTCGAAGGCGACACCGTCTCGATCGACCGTTTCGGCGCCTCCGCCCCCGGCCCGCTGCTGATGGAGAAGTTCGGCTTCACCGTCGACAACGTGGTGGCCAAGGCCAAGGCTCTGGGCTGAACTCCAACCTGACGTTCAGCAGCCCCGCCTCGCGGCGGGGCTTTTTTATGGGGCATTAACCGCCCGCCAACAGGGATCGACCAGCCGCAGGCAAATGCAGCTCGAGCACAACAGCCCCACCACCAAGTCGCTCCCACTGAACATCGCGGATTTCGAGCCAGGACAAGTCTCCGGGCCGCAAGTGATCGCCAATGGCGACGCGACGGCGACCTGGACCCAGGCTGAATTGCCGACAGGGAACAGAGTTGGAGCGGATGCAGAAGTCAACGCTTCGCACCCCCGCAGGCAAAGCGATCTGGATATCCATGGATTCCAACTGCATCAACGGACGCAGAGACTCGGGATAATGATTCAGGGAATGGCGGAAGATTTCAAGCCGGGTTCCCGGCGCTGCTGGCACCAGCAGAGGCTCGGACGGCTTCAAGGGCCGGTTGGCCTGGGCCTGCACCGGACCCCACTGGAACTGACTCATCACCAAGGGTCCCCAGCTGAGGACGTGGGTTTCTCCCTGCCATGGCAGCAAGGCGAGACGCCGCTGGAAACCATTCAGCCCATCGACCAGCTGCTCACCGGCCCCGATCGGGAACAGTGCATAGACATCCGTGCTGATGCGGCAACCGACGACCTTCCGGCACAGGTCTCGAGCTGCGCCGAGATCAGTCACGGCTCCCAGGTCGAGCGCGAAGAACCGGTAGCCGAGACGTCTGGCGAGATGAAACTCAGCCGACAGGCCATGAACAGAGGCCAGGGTGAACAAGGTGTCGGCCGGCCCAGCCTTACCCGCGCCGTAGTTGGCGGTCAGACCGCTTGAAGGAAAGGCCAGGAACGTGTCATAGAGGCCAGAACGCACCCTGCTTTCAATGAATCGCTGTTCCGGGTAGGGATTGTATGGAGCGAACCAGACCGGTGCCTGGGGAGCACCTGGCTGGTTGATGGCGCCGAGCCAGTCACGAAGACTCCCCCGCTCGACCTGCTTCCCAGAGCTTGCAGCGGGCAGTGGGGCAGGCGGCCACCAGCGGCTGGAAAACATCAGCTCCACAGCTGTCCACAGGCCCAACAGCCCCCAGAGCAGCCTTCTGCGATCGCCCCGCGCATGCCCTGGCTGCCAGAGATCGAACTCAGACAGCAGCAGCAGAACACTGGCCCCGTACACGAACACCGTGAAACGGTTCAACGAGCGCAGGACCGGACTGACGAACGCCGCAAACAGGGTGCCAACACCACCCATGGTCATCACGATCAGGCCGAGAGCTGTGCAAAGGAACAGCAACAGAGCGAAGAACATCTGCTCTGGCGCACCCTGCTCGTTCGCCTGATGACGCACCCGAGACAGACGGCGGATCGCGACAAGCCAGGCCAGAGGAATCAGAAGACTCCCCGTGGACATCAGGAATGACTCCGTCACCAACGGGACACCGGCCTCGCGAAGCTGCTCCTGGACCACAGGCAACAGCGGCGAAGGAATCAGCCAGGTGTATGGCAGCAGACCATAACGGAACTGCTCCAGCACGCTGCGCGGGGCAATCCACAGCGGGGGTGGCGCGGGGAGCGCCGACCCACCCGCAGCGAACACGGCTTGAAGTTTCGAGCTGAACAACAGAAGCAGTATCACGCCGAACCCGATGCCGAAGCCGAGCCCCCGTCGAGCCATCGCCATCAACGGGCGGAAGGCTGTGGTGCGGGTGGTGGCAAGGAGCAGAAGCAACGCGAAGGTGCTGAGGCCCAACAACAGAGTGAAGGCCACGTAATAGTCCTGTGTCGGCAAACAGAGCGCCGAAGCGAGGGAACCGGCCAGCACAGATCGCCAGAGTGGCTGGGCCCGGGCCATGGCACGCCAGAGGCCATGGCAGGCCAGCAGGCCAGGCACCACCGCCCAGGCGGTGGCCAGCGAAAGATGCTCCACGCGCGAGAAGCAGAACGGAGCGGTGCAGGTCAGAAAACCGACCAGCAGTGCGGTGGATGAACGAAAGCCATGGAGCCGACTGGTGATGGCCGCCAGACCAAAGCTGAGGGCGAGCCCAGTCACCAGGTAGCCCTGAAGAGGCGTCAGGTGAACCGAAGAAGCGAGGACACAACTGGCACGGGCAACCCACGCCCCTGCCAGCGAGGTGGCGAACAACCCTCCGCTGGACCCTGCCGCCTGCACCAGCCCCATCCACCCGAGTTCGTGACGCGCCGTGCTGCAGGTGGCCCCGAGGCTGAAGTTCTCCCAGACCTGGTCGCCCTTTGGATCAGCCAGAAGCAAGCCCGTGGGATACCAGGCGAGTACCGCAAGGCCGATCAGAAGCAGCAACAGGGCGGCCTGGCGGATGCGAGGGGTCATCGGCAAGCGAAGCGGCACACGAGCCATGGCGATACCCTGCCGGCAGGACAGCCGCTGCGCCTGCCCGCCGAGGACTTCGTTGCATGCCGGCCCGCACCATCGCCTTCGTGGCCTCGTGCCTGAACGAGGAGGGCAACGTGGCCGAGCTGCACCGCCGCTCCCTGGCCGCCTTCCACGCCTTCGCGGACAAGCGGGGGGGAGAGCGAACCTGGCGCTTCGCGATGACGCTGGCCGATAACGGCAGCAG
>JBJTBH010000235.1:0-26188 GCA_046091285.1 Cyanobacteriota bacterium
GGGCAGGCGCAGGCGGGCCTGGAGGTCCAGTTGGCGCCGCTTGCAGTTCTGGTGCTCCAGTGCCTGCAGGCTGGGCAGAATTCAGATCCCGTCGGCCGCCAGGGGGGCCAGGCCTTCAAGGTCGGCCCATTCGTTCTCAAAGCTCACGGACCGGCAGCCTTCGGCCAGTCTCCGGGTGGCTTCGCAATCGCGCAGATCGGCCCGCACCACCGCACTGGCCAGGCGAACGGCCGGATCATCAGCGCCAGGGGTCTGAATCTTCAGAGCCAGACCCATCCGCTGAGCGGCGTCCGCCAGCATCCAGGCCAGCTGGCCACCGCCGACGATGCCGATCGTCGGGCCAGCTGTGGCTGGAAGATCGCGATCGGCGGCGGCCGTCGGGGTTGGGGTGCTGCCGACCACGGGGTTCACCGCCGCACTGCAATCCGTCAGCTTCGCATCCATTCAGAACGCCGGTTCAGCTCAGGCCCCGTTCGCCGGTGGCCAGCAGCCGGACCACGCTCAGGAGCAGCACCACCAGAAACAGGGCCAGACCGATGGTGCAGGCGTAACTGATCTCCAGTTCCCCGAAGGCCTGGTCATACACGTAGTAAACGATCGTGCGGGTGGAATCAGCCGGGCCGCCCTGCGTCATCAGGTAGACCTCCTCGAACACCTTGGTGGCGGCGATCGACGAGATCACAGCCACCAGGGTGAGGTAGGGCCTGAGCAGGGGCAAGGTGATGTCGAGATGGCGGCGCCAGCCTGTGCTGCCATCCAGGGCGGCGGCCTCGTAGAGCTCCGGGGCGATGCCCTGCAGGCCGGCCAGAAAGATCACCATGTAATACCCCAGTCCCTTCCACAGGGTGACCACCATCACGGAAGGGAGCGCCAGCCAGGGGGAGGTCAGAAAGGCGATCGGTTCAAAGCCCGGCCCGAGCAGAGCCTGCAGCCAGCCGTTGATCAGACCGTTCTCGGCATAGAGCCAGCGGAAGGCGATCGCTGCCACCACGATCGAAATCAGCACCGGCGTGTAAAGAGCAGCGCGCAGCCAGTGAACGGCGGGCAGCTGGCGGTTGACCAGCACCGCCAGGGTCAGGGCGCCGAGCACAACGGGCGGCACCACACCGACCAGATACATCAAGGTGGTGAGGCTCACCCTCCAGATCATCGGATCGGCGAGAAGGCGCCGTACGTTCGCCAGCCCGATGAAGCGGAGGGGTTCCTTCAGGTCAAGCCCTGTCTGGGTGACGCTCATCACCAGGGCCATCAGGGCCGGGATCAGCACCGACAGACCCAGCAGCAGCAGGGCGGGCCCAAGAAACCCCCAGGCGGTCCGGGTGGTGCGCTGCTCCGCCATGGCGCCGTTGCGTCTGCGGTCATTGTGGAAGATCCACCAGACCTGGGGGACGTCCGTCCGCCCTGGCCGTGCCGGCACCTAGCCTCAACCCGGTCTTTGCCCCGTCCACACGATGGCCGTGCCCCAGCCCCATGGATCGGTCGCCGGCTCCTCCGAGCTCTGGCGCACCCTCCGGGTGGATCTGCCGCGCCATGGCTATCCGATCGTGATCGGTCCCGGCGTGCTTTCAGCCCTTGGATCCCATCTGATCGCCCAGGGTTTCCAACCGGCGACCCGGGTGATGGTGGTGAGTAACCCAGTGGTGGAGCAGCATTACGGCGCCGCCGTGCTCCGCAGCCTGGCCGGATCGGGCTTCAGCGCCGAGATGGTGGTCATTGAAGCCGGAGAGGACCAGAAGACGCCGGCCACCGTGGCGCAGCTGCACGATGCCGCCCTGAAGCAGAAGCTGGAGCGCGGTTCGTTGATCGTAGCCCTGGGGGGTGGCGTCGTCGGCGACATGGCCGGTTTCGCGGCCGCGACGTGGTTGCGCGGCATCGCCGTGGTTCAGGTGCCTACGACGTTGCTGGCGATGGTGGATGCAGCGATCGGTGGGAAGACCGGCGTCAATCATCCCGGCGGCAAGAACCTGATCGGTGCCTTCCATCAGCCCCGGCTGGTGCTGAGCGATCCGAGCACGTTGAACACCCTGCCTGAGCGTGAATTCCGCGCCGGTATGGCGGAGGTGATCAAATACGGCGTCATCGGGGATGCCACGCTTTTCCGCGACCTTGAATCAGCGCCTGGTCTGCAGAATCTTGAGGCGGTGGGGAGCGACCTGCTTCAGGGCCTGCTGGAGCGTTCCGCTGCCGCCAAGGCGCGGGTGGTGGCCGCTGATGAACTGGAGGGTGGTCTGCGGGCGATTCTCAACTACGGCCACACGCTGGGCCATGTGGTGGAAACCCTCTGTGGATACGGCACGTACCTTCACGGCGAAGCCGTGGCGATCGGCATGCTGGCGGCCGGTGAGCTGTCCCTGGCGATGGGGCTCTGGGATCACTCCTGCCAGGCCCGCCAGCGGGCGCTGATCGCGAGTGCAGGCCTGCCTGACCGCTGGCCCGATCTCGATCCTGAAGCGGTGCTGTCCTGCCTTCAGGCCGACAAGAAGGTGCGCGACGGCCGGGTGCGGTTCGTGCTGCCGACGGCGATCGGCACGGTGATGATTCGTGATGACGTGGAGCCCGGACAGATCCTCGGAGCCCTTTCTGAGCTGGCCTGATGGCGGCCTCAAGGGTGGCCATGGGGCCATGACTGCTGAACCGTCGGCAGAGGATGGTCGCCTGAAATGGTGGTGCCTGAAATGGTGCTGATCGGATCAGTTTTGTTTGTGGATCACATGTTGTGGGAATGGTATTTCAATTCCATGCTCTTCGAAGTTTTTCCAGATCGCTTTTCTGATCGCGCTTGAGGTCGATAAATTATTCATTGGATTGTCGATCCAGAAGCGTAGCGTATAGCGAATCGAAGACTCGTCGTAGTTGACGATATAGGCCCGTGGCGTTGGCTCTGGGAGAACTCCTTCCACCGACCGTGCCGTGCTCACCAGCAGGGGGATCACCTCGTCTGGATCATGGCGATAGGCAACACCCAGTTGCACCTCACTGCGGCGCAGTCGATCGCTGCCGGTGTAGGTGATGGTGGTGTTGGTGAAAAAGGTCTGGTTGGGAATCACCAGTTCGGCATTGTCACGGTCACGCCAGAGCACCGCCGCCCGCAGGCCGAGGGAACGCACCTCGCAGGGATCGCCCTCAAGAAAAAGAATGTCGCCTGGGCGGACCGAGCCCTCGAACAGCAGCCACAGGCCGCTGATGAAATTGGAGAACACCTCCTTGATGCCGAAGCCAAGACCGACCGACAGACCACCGGCGACGGCCACCAGGGCTGCGCCATTGAAGCCGATCTGATCAAAGAGCAGCGTGATGCCAAGGGCGACCACCGCGTAGCGAAGAATCAGGGTGACGGCTCTGCGGTTGTCATCCTGAAGCGCGAATCCCTTCTGCAGGATCCACGCCAGTACCGCGGCCAGAACACCGGAACCCACCAGCAGCAGGTAGATCACCAGGCAGGAGAGCAGCAGACCTCCCAGCTGGACGGAAACCCCGAACCATTTGCCGAGGGGGATGGTCGCCAGCACCTGCAGGTTGTCGACCCAGGAGATCAGGGTCAGAACAGCGACGACCAGAAACGCCGGCCTCAACAACCGCGTGTCCAGGCGATGCACCACCGAGGCCTTCATCACCCGCCCCAGCTGCTGTCGCAGGAACCCAAGCATCAGCCAGAAGACGTAAAGGCCCGTCAGGGACAGGGCCAGCCGCAGGGGCTGATGCATCAGGGCCAGCACCATCAGCCCGGCTGCCATCAGGCCGCCTTCCAGAAGCCAGGGGGAACGACGCAGGCGCCGTGGCAGCCGGTTGCGGGGCACATAGTTGAGGCTGTGACCGATCAGCAGCGCTCCCAGGGGCACCAGCAGCTGCACCACCACCGGAGCTCTCTCCAGATAACTGAACCAGCCGATCGCATGATTCCAGAGCAGGTTCATCGCTGGGGTTCCTCCAGGCTGACCAGCTGATCGGTGGCCTGCTGCGGGCTCAGTTCCCCGAAGATCACGGACACCAGAAGTTCCCGGATGGTCTGCATCCGACCACCATCCTCGATCGCCCATCGGCTGAACCGATGTCCCAGCTGGCCTTGCTTCTGGGATTCGAGCATGGCGTCGATGGTCGGCGAAATGCCCATGCTGGGCAGCGCCAGCCGGTTGGCCGGCAACACCTCCAGCGTTGTCAGGGTCACGGTGCGTTGGGTCAGGGGATTGATGCTGAAACGCACCAATGTCTCGGCCAGGTGCTGTTGTTGCTGGCTGGAATTGAGGCCGAAGCCCCAGACCAGCTGCCTGGTGATCGGTGAGGGTGGTCCACCCGGACCGTCCGGTAGAGGGGCGACGCCAAGACGGTCACCCAGATGTCGTTTCAGCAGTGGAATGTTGCCGCAGCGACAGGGAATCCAGTCCAGTTCGCCACGGGCCAGTTGTGCCACCAGATGGTCCTTGTCGGGAAGAAAGGCGACTTCACGTTGCAGATTGAGAGTCTGAAGCCATTGCAGCCAGGTGATGATTCGTGCCTTGTCGCCGATGCTGAGCGGTTGGTTGTCAAGGGCTGCCAGGATCGGCTGCATGGCTCCGAGTGAACCGGCACTCCAGAACACCTGGGTCGGATCCACCGCCAGCCCGAAGGCTGTGCCGTTCCGGGCCATGGCGATCAGTTCATCGACCGTGGCCGGTGATCTGGGCAGCTGGCTGCGGTTGAAGCAGGCAAGCTGCGGTTCCTGAAGCACCGGCACGCCAGCAAAACGCCCACCGTCGACGGCCACCCTGGACAACCCCTGAATCTCCAGTTGCCGCGCTTCCTCCGGCGTGATCCTCACGCTTCTGATCAGGTGGTGGTGCTCCAGCTGCAACGCCCGGGCGGCACTCATCAGCACGAGATCGGGAGCCAGTCCGGCGGCATTGCGGCGTCGCAGTTCGTCCATCAGCCGTGATTCCTGGAACACGGCGAACGTCAGCGTCACCTCTGGATGCAGCTCCCGGAACCCATCGATCAGGGTCTTGAACTCACCCATGTCGGTTTCGATCGACTCGGCCGTCAGGGATTCGCTGCTCGGGGTGCCGATCAGCACATGCAGCGTGCCGGCCTCGCTGTCGGTCTCCCGCGGCTGGCAACCACCCGTCCCAACGGCCAGCACCAGGGCCATCAGCAGTCTGAGCAGCCTGCTCCAGGCACGGATGGGACGCTGGCGGCTTCCGGCCTGGGGTGTCGACTCGGCGGGTCGGCTGGTCACCACGGTGGCTCTCGCACAACAGGGCGGGTCCACCGTCAGGTGAACGGTTCAGCGGCATTGTGGCCAAGGTCGCCGCAGGTTGCCATCAACGTCTCAGGAGAGGGGTGGATCGTGCAGAAACAGATCAGCGGCAGCGATGCCGTCGCGTTCTGGCTGGTTTGATCCTGCGGTTGGCCGGGAGGCTGAAGCAGAACCCGCGTCACGACGAAAGGCCAGCCAGCGGAAATCCCCCAGGGCCGCCGGATCGACCAGTCGCAGCAGCGCCTCCCTGGCCGCCAGGGCCGTGGACAGCTCCTGGGGGGGAAGGTGCTGCAGGCGGTGAAGGCGCTCAGCGAGGCCCAGGGCCAGCAGCGCCTCCCCCTGGCGTCGTTGGCCGATCGGCCGCCAACCGTTGCCGGTGGCGTCGTGGATCAGGGTCTCGATGCAGAGGTGGGCTGTCAGGTCCCACTGGCCCGGGTCCTGCAGGGGGTCAGCGCTGGCCACCTGGCCCCGGTAGGCCATCAGGGTGCCGTTGCTGCGCTGGAGGGCGTTGTAACGGCGGGCTTCCAGGGCATAGTCGACCACCAGCAGGGTTCCCTGGGCCAGGGCGGCGGCCGCAGACGCGAGCCAGCTGGCGTTGCCGCGATGCAGTTCCGTGGTCCAGCCGACCGGCCGGGCGGCGGCAGGCAGCTCCGACCGCAGAAGGCCGCGCAGCTCCAGCTGCTGGAACAGGGCCCCATCCTCCTGCGGATCCAGGGGGGCGCCAGCCTGCAGTCGCAGGGTCGGTCGGCCGCCAGGATCCCCATCCAGGGCCACCAGCTGATGGCGCCAGTCCCTCCCGTCCCAGATCACCCGATCGATCGCCAGGGCATCGAGAACTTCATGGGCCAGCAGGATCCCCGTCACCGGCGCCGCGGCCAGCGCCTCAAGGGTGCTCCAGCGCACCGGCAGAGGGGCATCTCTGAGCCGTTGCCGCTGGCGGGCCTCCATCCCCCGGTTCGGTTCCACGAGCACGATCTCCAGCCGTTCGCCCAACTCCGGCGCGCTGCGGTGGAGGGCCCGGCACAGATCGAGAGCCAGCACCCCTTCACCCGGTCCGGTCTCCACCAGGCCCAGGGGCCCCGCCTGCTCCGGCGCGCTCTGGTGCAACCAGGCCAGCACCTGAGGGGCCAGCAGCTCGGCGAAATCGATCCCGAGCGATGGGGAGGTGACGAAATCACCACCGGGGCCGATCCGGAGCCTGCCGTTGCCGTAGGCACCCCATTGGGGATCGTGGAGCGCCCACTCCATATAGGTACGGAAATGGACGGCGCCGCCGGCCTCCTGCAGCCGTTCCAGCAACCAGTCGGGCACGGCCGCGAAGCTCTGCCCTTCAACGCGATCGGCGGGGGAGTCAGGGAGAATGCGACGTCAGCGCAGCAGATTCCATGATGACCGGCCCCATGGCTTCAGCGAACCCCCAGCCATGGCGTCGCCTTCCGGCCAGACCATGGCTGGTGGGGGTCCTCACCTGGCTGCTGGTCCTTGGGTGTGTGCTGCTGCCTGGGGTGCGACCTGCCCAGGCTTACGACAATCCTGATCTGCTTCCCGATCACCCCACCCCGGTGATCGACCTGGCGAAGGCCTTCACAGATGCTCAGCGCTCACGTCTGGAAGCAGACCTGAACCGCTTCGAGGCGGATCATGGCTGGAAACTGCGGGTGCTCACCCAGTACGACCGCACACCTGGTCTGGCGGTGAAGGACTTCTGGGGGCTCGATGAACGCAGTCTGCTGGTGATCGCCGATCCCCGCGGCGGCAATCTTCTCAATTTCAATGTCGGCGATGCCCTCTTCGCCCTGATGCCCCGCACCTATTGGGTGGAGTTGCAGACGCGCTTCGGCAATCAGTATTACGTCCGTGATCATGGTGAGGATGGCGCGATCGTCGATGCGCTCTCCGCCGTCGAACTCTGCCTTGACCGAGGTGGTTGCCAGGTGGTGCCCGGTCTGCCCAGAGAGCAGTGGCTGCTCACCTTCTGCACTTCGGTGCTCGGTGGGGTGATCGTCGGCTTCGCGGCCTACCCCCGCCAGAGCGATCGCAAGGTGGCCTGGGGCTGGGTGCTGCTGCTCTCGCCCCTCTGGGTGATTCTGTTCGGGGTGTTCGGTGTCGCTCCGATCGTCACCCGGACCAGTGATCTGCTGCCGCTGCTTCGCAATCTGCTCGGTTTCCTGGGTGGTGTGGTCGCCGCCTATCTGGTGGCTCAGCAGACTCTGGGTCGCGTTCAGGCGGAAGGCGATGGCACCGGATCCGGGTCCTGAAAGGAACTCACTGATCCGGCGCTCAGGGGCGCTGGCCGAGACGCTCCAGCCGGCAGAGCCGGTCGGAGTCCTCGCAGGCTTTCGGAGCCTGAGCCACCACCTCCAGCAGGCCGGCAGCGGCCCGAAGAGCCGCCAGATTGTCCTCGTAGAAGCGGCGCAGCAGGCTGTAGGGACGCACGGGCTGGCCGTAGAAGCTGGCTCCGCTCAGGGTCGGAAAGGAGGCCCATTCCGGAGCCAGGCGGGCCGTCAGTTCCGGGCTGAGCACGCCCTGGTCAGCGAGGGCCAGGGCACCGCGGCGCTGGATCAGGAAGATGGCGGCCTGATCCTGGTGGTCGGGGCCGAAATCACTCAGCCCGAGGGCCTGGCTGGCCAGCGCCCAGGTGAACGGCATGAACTGATAGGCCCCGGCGGCGGCGCTGGCATAGCCCCGGGTGCGCATCACCCGATTCGGATGCTGATCAAGGCGCTCCATCAGGCTGCCACCGAAGAGGATCCGGTAACCGATGGCATCCCCGTTCGCCCAGGTGCCTTCCGCGAAGCGGATCGTGTTCAGCAGTGCCCGCCGTTCAGGGGTGATCGCATAGGTCGCGGCGCCAGGCAGGGCCGGTGGCATCGGCGGCGCCTGATCCAGAAGAGCCAGGCGTGCCCGGAATTCAGAGACCGGGGTGACGGTCGGTTCCGACGTCGGCTCGGGCCGTTCGGTTGCCTTGGCGGTGCCGGCCAGAGAGGTTGCTGCGATCAGGCCGAGCCCCAGAGTGTGACCGAGCCATCGATCGAGAAGGCGGGCCCGGGATGATCCTGAGACTGTTGGTGTGCGCAAACCGTTGCAGAGAAAGGGCAATGGGCAGCCATAGGGTGCTGAAACCTGAACGATCCATCCTTCGTTGAAGGGCGTTTTTCAGGCGCGCGAAGTGTGCCAAATTCCTCCGGCTTCCGGGTCGGTGTTCGTGACAATCAGGCAGGCGTCCATGCCTGGTGGCTGACGCGTTCGTCCTTCCCGACCGGGCTGGAACCCTGATCGTTTCAGCGCAGGTTCCGTCGCCTCGGGGATCGCTGGCCTGCCGTCAGCTCAGGGGCTCCCGGGCGTTCCGGGCGCCTGCGCTGGATCGCCTGCATCCCGGATGACGCTGCAGAGGGATGACGCTGCAGATGGATGGGGGTTCAGAGGGATGGGGGTTCAGAGGGCCCCGGGGAACCAGTCGCTGACCCAGCCTTCCAACAGGGCCGCCGCCGCTTGGGCGCCATCGGTCGCCAGCGGTCCCTCCAGGGGCGGGATCGGGTCCTGATCAAGCTCCCAGTCTCCCTGGCGCAGTTGCCCCTGGCTGAGCAGCCGTTGGTGGCCGTGGTGTTGCAGTGCCAGCTCGAGCACCGCAGCCTCCGCGAAGCCGTCGCGGTGAACGGCGTGAATCGCCAGGCCCTGGCTCATCGCTTCACAGAAACTGCTGTATCCCGGTTTGGTGATCAGGCGACCGCAGAGGGGCATCAGATCGAGGGGCCGCAGGTCATGGGGCAGCCGTCGGCCGTTGGTGACCCCCTCCAGGGCTGGTTCCGGTTCGATGAAGACGTGATTCGGCCAGCGGCGGAACAGCTCCTGCGGCACAGCCAGTCCGAGCCCCCCGAAGCTGATCAGCACGCAACGCTCCCGCTCTGTCGGGAGCTCAAGGCGCCGCCGCAGGTCCGCGAGGGTGTGACGTGGTCTGCCGGCGGTCAGGCCGACGTTCTGTCGAGGCACAGACCAGTTGATCGGCATCGCCAGGGGGCAGCTGATCAGGCGATCGCCGCGGCGATACAGGGTTTCCGCTTCCTCGGCCCAGACCTGGAAAGCTTCCCCCATCGGCCGGTAGATCGCCTCCCAGCCGAAGCTGGCCAGCCAGACCAGGGGGGCCCTGATCCGTTCCGCCAGCCGTGCCGCCGCCGGTGGCACATCCGCCAGCACCAGCACCGGTTCCATCTGCTGTTCAAGCCAGAGCGCCTCCCGTTCCACCAGAGCCGGCAGGGCGCCTCTGAGGGTGTTCAGAGCCACGAGGGTGGCCTCGGGATCGCAGCCGAGGGCATCGGCCTGGATCACCCCCACATCCCAGCGGCAGCAGCGATGCTCGATCGGCAGGGTTCCGTAGGCCAGTCGGAGAAAGGCTTCCGGCAGTGCCGTCGACAGCACAAGCCGCCAGTTCGGTCGGCGGATCGCCAGTTCCGTCAGCACCGCGGCTGTGCGGGAGCCATGACCGAAGCCATGGGCGCTGTTGCAGACGTAGATCAGCATCGGCTCACGCCACGGGTCTCGGATCGCATCAGGGTCTGCTCATAAAGCAGTGTTCCGTGACGGTCGTACCAGCGGTGGCTGGCCCGATGCAGGCGATGGCCGTCGAGTTCCACCCAGCTGAAGTGGCGCAGATGGCGACCCTGTCCATCGACACCATGACGGGGTACACAGGCGGCATTGAGATACACGGTGCCGTGACGATCCTGCTGAATCGAACGCCGTTCGCCCTGCCCGCGTCGCAGGGCGTGGTGCATGTGCCCGAAGACCACCAACGGCAGGGACCGCTGGCGCTGAATGCTCTGGATGGCGATCGCCAGATCCTGATCACCCCAGTCGCAGGCGGGTGACTTCCAGTCGCGGCCACAGGGATCCCCCGCATCACTGCCAAGGCCGCTGGGGCCGCAGTGGGCCAGCACCACCATCGGCAGTTCCGCAGGGGCGCTGTCGGCGGCGCTGCTGATGCGGCGGACCGATTCCTCCAGGGTCACCGGTCCGTAGATCGAACGGGCGGCCTGGTTGAGATGGAAGCCGCCGCCGGCACTGACCGGTCGCGCCCCGACCACCGCCAGCCCTGGAGGGGTGAGCAGGCGCAGACCCCAGCCGCAATGGCGATCACCGAGAAGATCGAGTTGTCGCCGAAGGGTGCGCCCGCTGCCATCGCGGCCACTGTCGTGATTGCCCAGGATGCAGGCCATCGGCAGGGTCAGGCGACTCAGGCGCGAGGTGGGCAGCACCTGGCCATCGCCCAGATCTCCCACCACCAGCAGCGCATCGGGCTGCAGATGCTGCAGCAGCGCTTCATCGTCGTCGTCCCAGGCGCCGTGGAGGTCTCCGGCAATGGCGATGCGCAGCTCTGCCAACCGGGATGCCTAGGCTGGCTCCATCCTGCCTGAGATAGGGATCCGGCTTTCCTTGACCTCCCTCACCCCGCTGTCCCCGGTTGCACCCGCCGACCTGCCGAGCCCCATGGCGACGGATCTTTCCGTGCCGGCGGACCTGCCATCGGCGATCGATGCCCTGCGACGGGAGCGAAAGGCTGTGATCCTGGCGCACTATTACCAGGAAGGTGAGATTCAGGACATCGCCGATTTCATCGGTGATTCCCTGGAGCTTTCACGCAAGGCGGCGAGCACCGAGGCGGAGGTGATCGTCTTCTGCGGCGTGCATTTCATGGCTGAGACGGCCAAGATTCTCAATCCGGGCAAAACCGTTGTGCTGCCCGATCTCGAGGCCGGCTGCAGCCTCGCCGATGCCTGCCCGGGCGATGCCTTTGCCCGTTTCCGCGCCGAACATCCCGATCATTACGTTGTCAGCTATATCAACTGTTCGGCAGCGGTGAAGGCCCAGAGCGACCTGATCTGCACCAGCAGCAATGCCGTTGATCTGGTGCGCCAGCTACCTGCCGACCGGCCGATTCTGTTTGCTCCCGATCGTAATCTCGGTCGCTGGGTCGAGCGTCAAAGCGGCCGTTCCCTCACCCTCTGGCCCGGCAGCTGCATCGTCCATGAAACCTTCAGCGAGCAGGCGCTGCTTGAACTGAAGTTGGCCCATCTGGATGCTGAAGTGATCGCTCACCCGGAATGTGAACAGCACCTGCTCGATCTGGCCGACTTCATCGGTTCCACCAGCAAACTGCTGCATCATGCAGAAACCAGTGACAGTCAGGCATTCCTCGTGCTCACCGAGCCGGGGATCCTGCATCAGATGCGGCGACGTCTGCCTCAGAAGCAGTTCTTTGATGTGCCCGGACTGGATGGGTGCAGTTGCAACGCCTGTCCTTACATGCGCCTCAACACCCTTGAGAAGCTCTGGCGATGTCTGATGACCCTGTCTCCGGCGATCGAGCTTGATGAAAGCCTGCGCCTCCGGGCTCTGGCGCCGATTGAGCGCATGCTGGCCATGAGTCGCTGAGGGCCTGGAGTGGGATGTACTGACATCTGAAATCAGCACAGGCCCTTGAGCTTCATCGCTGGCAGAACAGTGTCGCCTCTGCCTGCCGCCGTCGTCTGAGACCGGCTTCGGCGGCGGAGCCAGGATTTCTGTATTTGATGAACTGTTCCGTCACCCAGGCCTGATCCCCCCAGCGCTCCGGGCTGTCACAGACGCGGGTGATCGAGGTGAAGTCGATGCCGCCATAGAAATGGGCGCCAAGGTTATAGGCGAACGAATACAGGGCACCGCGTTGGTTGCTGTTCATCCGGCCCCAGGTGGGGATCCGCTCCAGGGCTGGGCGGCAGGTGTCCTCCACCGCCTGTTGCAGATAGGTGGTGGCCTGATCGCGGCTGATCACATCCCCCTGGCGGACGGGGCGACCATCGGGGTAGCGCGTGGTGCCATAGCCGATTGTGGGCACCTGCCAGCCGGCGATCGGATCGGGATAGGCTTCGGCCCGGCCATCGGCCAGCAGCCTGCCGTAACCCTCGAAGTCCCTGATCAGGGTCAGGGCTGCCGCCGGCACATTCCGCGATGGTGTGGTTGCGACAGGGGGTGGTGGTGTCGGATCATCCCGGCGCCACAGGGCCTGGAGGCTGAGCTGGTTGTCAGGGGAGATCCATTCCCAGATCAGGCGGAACATCTGCCGCTGGTTGGGAAGGGCTCGGCTGGGCTCGAAGATTTCGGCCGCCCGCAGCAGGAACTGGGATTCCGAGGCGATCGTCGCCACGGCTTCGCTTTCGTCGGTCGTCGTCGCTGTCGAGATCTGGCTGGTGCGATCCGATCGCCAGAGGCGAATGGCCTGCACCCGCTGTGAAGCGTTCAGCAGGGCCCAGGTCTTCAGAAATGTATCGCTCTGCTGGCGCAATCCGCGACCGGGATCGAAGACAGCGGCCGCACGCAGGAGAAATTCAGGATCGAGGCTGGTCTGCGTGTTTGTCATCGTCAGCAGGGAAAAGGCCCGATGAAATCGGGCCCGGCATGGTCGTCAGAACCTGATTCTGTTCGATTCTGGATTCAGTGCTGGCGTCAGTGAAGAGCGCCGCGATCGTCGCGAAGGAGGATCGGGGGCTGATCGGGAGGCCTCGGGATCCTGATCGAGGCGAAACGGCCCTCACCATCGAAGTGGTTGAGGTAGTACCCCCCGGGGACCTGCAGCAGCAGGGTGAGCGGCGGATCCGATGCGCTGGAGCTGGTCCTGGATTGCGGCAGAGACAGCCGGAATCGACCCTGCGCGTTGCAACGGGCTCGGCCGATGATCGGGGCCCTGAGTGCGGCGGCGGGAAGGAATGGCTGTCCTGGTTGCGCGGGCGACACCCTGCCTGCGATGGCGACAACCGTCATCCCCCGCCCAGGCTGCGGCGGGGAGAGGTGTGGACCGGGAAACCGGTTGCCGGCGATCACCATCACCGTCCCGTCAACCAGCACCGGGGACGCCAGGGCCCCCGCTGGAAGGTTGAGGTGAAAGACGGCGGCCAGGGCCGCCGTCAGGGTCAGGAGCGACCGACGGACCATGGAGCGAGCAGTGGCTCGGGACGATTGCGCACGCCGGTGAGCGGATCGGTGGCGCCAGGTCTTGCGTGGCGGGACTCGGTGAGGTTGTTCACGGTGGCCACCACGGCCTCGATGATCGAGGGCCGAACGCTCAGCGAGGCGATGGACGACGGACCCGTCGCGGAGTTCGTGGATCCGGAGCCTGCGACAGGACGCAAGGTCGGTGGGCAGGGCCTGGGATCATTCCCGCCGGGGGCGCTGACGTTTCTGGGGTTGTAGCGCTGCCAGAGGCCGGTTTCGAGGAGTGGGATCGAGCCCACCAGCTCCTTGGCCCGGCCGACGGCGTCCTCGCGGTCGCGTTGCACGGTCTTGTGTCGATCACCGGCCGACCGGGAGGGGCTGGTCTGAGCCCTGGCCAGTGAGCCCCCTCCTGAGGCCTGGAACGAGGAGCTCGCGGCTCCGGTGGTGATGAGGTTGCTGGCGGTGCTGGTGAGCAGGGTTTCGAGGGCGGCGATGGAGAGCCCCTTGTTGTTCTGGATGTTGGCCTGTTGCATCAGGGCCATGGCCCCGGCGATGTGGGGGGTGGCCATCGAGGTGCCGCTGTAGTTGGCGTAGCCGCCACCAGGAATGCTCGAATAGACGTTCACCCCCGGGGCGGTGATGTAGTCGAGCGGCGTCTGGCCTGCGAGGTTGGAGAAGGTGGCCAGGTTGCCACTGCTGTCGATCGCTCCCACCGCCAGGCCATAGGACTGGGCATAGGCCGCTGGCAGGCTCGGGCTGGTGGCAGCTTCATTGCCAGCGGCCATCACGACCACGGCACCCTTGGACGTGGCATAACTGACGGCATCCAGCAACTCGGTGCTGCCACCGCCACCGAGACTGAGGTTGATCACCTTGGCACCGTTGTCAGCGGCGTAACGGATGCCCCTGGCCACGGAGGTGAGGGTGCCGCTGCCGCTGCCATTGAGCACTTTCACCGCCATGATCCTGGCGTTGTAGGCGACACCGGTGATTCCTGTCCCATTGTTTTCACCGGCAATCGTGCCAGCCACGTGGGTGCCATGGCTGTTGTCATCAAACACATTATTGGAATCGGCGTCAAAGTTCCATCCCCGTACATCATCGATGAAACCGTTGCCATCATCATCGATGCCATTGCCTGCGATTTCACCGGCGTTGATCCAGATGTTGCCATCAAGATCGGTGTGGGTGTAATCGACGCCGGTGTCCACCACAGCCACAGTGATGCCGCTGCCCGTATAACCGGCACTCCAGGCTTCTGGCGCTCCGAGCCGATCGAGGCCCCAGAACAGGCCGCCAAGATCACTGACGCCTGGAATCGAGATGGTCAGCAGGCTTTCGAGGGCGCGCTTCACACTGGCTTCGCCATAGCCCGTACTGCTGGAGTATCCAGGGGCGACCGGAGTGGTCGGAGTTGTTGGGGTCGTTGGGGTCGATGGAGTTTGTTCTGCTGCGAACAGTTGATACTGACCTTTTGATGTATCTCCATAGGCGCCGGCATCGAGGAAATAGGTGCCACTGCTCGTGGCGTTGAAGCTGATCTGGGAGTTGAGAGTGCCGTTCGCGTCATCGTTGCTGCTGATCAGCGCGCCAGTGCTGTCTCGCAGGGCGAGAAGGGGGTCGGCCAACCCTTTGTTTCCAACTTTATTAAGATTGAAAATATAATTTTTCCCTGCTGTCAGTGCGATTTTGAACCAGTCGTGATCACCCCGGCTGTCAATCGTGGAGGTGAGATTGCTGCCGACATCGAGGCTGCCGGTGGTACCGGTGTTGGCTGAGTACTGATCACTGCTCTGTTTGATGGCCTTGAGCTGGTACTTTCCAAAGCTCTCATCATTGAAGGATCCAGCATCGAGGAAATAGGTGCCGCTGCTGGTGGCCGTGAAGATGATGGCCGAGTTCTGACTGCCGCCGGCATCATCATTCTGGGTGATCAGCGCTCCTGTGCTGTCCCGCAGGCCCAGCAGGGGGTCCAGCAGATTGCTTCTTCCTTCGCCTTTTTTCAGCGTGAACTGATAGGTCGTCCCAGCTGTGAGCTGGATTCTGAACCAATCATGGTCCGAGATCGTGTTGACGTAACCGGTGATGGTGTCATCGGTATTCAGGGTGGTTTTGGTGGTCACATCGGCAGCGATGGAGTCGGTGCCGATCTTGCTTTCACCGGTGAAGGAGGCCTGAATGCTGACGGTGCCAGGGGTGGTGCCCCACCAGGTTGGATCTGCGGCATCCAGGTTTTCGATGGCCAGGCTGCTCGCCGGGTCCTGAGCCTGCCTGGTGGTGAAAGGCTCCAGCGTGGCCAGCGTCAGGGCCTGGCGATCGAGGACATCCATGGAGTGGGCCGCTGAGGGGAAGGGAGGAACTCGGCGCGACCGATGCCTGCATCCTAGTCCTTCCATCAACTTCTATCGATGGCATCAAGAGTGATCGTTTTGTGAAGATCCTTGGCCTGCTGTGGTTGCTGTCGTTGTGGTTGCTGTCGTTGTGGCTGCTGTCGCTGCTGCTGCTGCTGTCGCTGCTGTGGAGCCAGCTCCAGGGCCGCCATGCCTCTGTTTCAGCGATCGCGCTCCCTGTGCTCCATGGCGGCTGAGTGCCGCTGTTCAGCGGGCGTTGTCCAGTCGCTTCACAATCACAGCCATCAGAGCCAGGGAGCCGACCAGAGCAAGCAACAGGGCCAGGGTCATCGATCAGCGCCAGAGGACCTGCATTATCTCCGATTCTCAGAACGGTGAGCCGGGCGGGCCTGCGGGCTCAGCCCAGGGCCAGGGGGTCTTCATCGACATGCTGTTCGCGCAGAAGCGCCTCGACTGTGAGATTTCCCCTGCCGCTGCCGGTCCCGTCCTCAAGCAGCCAGTCCGCCAGTTCCATCCTCAGGGCGTAGGCGTCCTCAAATCGCTGGGCCAGTTCCAGGGCCTGAAGCGAGTGCTCGATCCAGCGACGGGTTTCGGACGGGAGTTGTTTCTGGAGGCGTCGATGGGCCACTGGGGCCTCTCGCGGTTGTGGTGCCATTCTCGGCTGCCCCGCTCCCCTCCGGGCTTCGCCGCTGCAGATTCGATTCATCGCAGATCCTGCTCCGCGTCGCTGGCCGGTCTGTGCCGCCTCCAGGCCGGGCTGTTCCGGGCCTGGATGGCGATCAAGGGAACGTTCAGGATCGTCGGATTCCGTGATCAGGCAGGTTCCGCCCCATGGCCGCAGCGTCACCAAGGCCGTCGTTCAGGCCGTTTCCGGGCGATGCCCCGGGCGACTGGCTGGTCGTCTATGGGACGCTCAAGCAAGAGCAGGTCAATCACCACTGGCTCGCCGGGTTCCCCTGCCATGGCTCGGTGTCGGTGGCGTCATTCGTGCTCCACGATCTGGGCCCCTTCCCGATGGCGGTCCATGGGCCGGGCCATCTGTTCGGAGAGCTCTATCGGGTTGATGCCGCCACACTTGTCGCCCTCGATCGACTGGAAGGTGTGCCGAGGCTCTATCAGCGCTGGCGTTGTCGACCTGTCGGAGCTCCCTGGGCGTGGATCTATGTGGGTACCGCCCGTCAGGTGCGCCATTCACCCCGTGTGGTTGATGGCTGGTGGACCGGTGGACGCCTCACCACCCGCCAGGATGGTGAGGCCTCCGGCGCAGTGCTCCCGGCCCCATGACTCTGACCCTCTACGGCAGCCAGCGCAGTCGAGCCTCGATGCCTCGTTGGTACATGGCGGAGAAGGACCTCGACCACATCTGGATCGAACTTGATCTTCAGGCCGGCGAGCATCGGAGGCTTCCCTACAGCGCCATCAATCCCTTCGGCAAGGTGCCGGCCCTCGTCGACAGCAGTGTTCAGGAGGCCGACGGCGGACCTCTGAAGATTTATGAGAGCGGCGCCATCCTGCTGCATCTCGCCGATCTTCATGCTCAGGAATTTGCCTCACCAGCCGATCGTGCCAAGGCGATTCAGTGGGTGTTGTTCGCCAATTCAACGCTTTCCAATGCCTTGTTCGTTCCCTCCAGTCGCGAACGTGAATTCAGCCGTCTGATGACGGTTCTTGAGCAACTTCTTGCTCCTGGAGAGCCCCTGATCGGATCCAGCTGGGGTGTCGCCGATTGCGTGGTGCAGGCCCATCTCGCCTATCTGCCGGTGTTCTTTCCTGATCTCGATCTTTCCCCCTATCCCCAGGTCCGGGCCACGATCGCTGCCACGCAGCAGCGACCGGCCTATCGGCAGGTGATGCAACTCGATGGTCCCGTCTGAGCAGGGCTGGTGCCGGTGTCGTTGTTCAACTTGACAGGAGTGGCCTTCGGCGATGAGCGTGGGGTGGATCTGGCTCGTCGCTGACGACAACGTGCTGGCCTTGGATCCTCGGCGGGTTCACCCCCTCGGGTGCGCGTCGACCATCGCCTCCTGCCCCTCGGCCTCCTCCCGTCTTCCTTCGCCAAGCTGTGACGAGCACCAAGTCAAGTCGCCGTGTCACGGCTCCACGGGATGCGGCTGCCCCCCAGGCACGCCCCTTGCGGAACTCCCGCGCCCTCTGGCGACGTAAACGCTGGCTTGTGCTCGGTCTGCCGATCGGATTCCTTGGGTTGCTTGTGGCGATTGCGCCGCCCACGCCCGAACCGGTCAGGGTCGAGAAGGCCTCCGATCCTGTCTGGCGTGGTGATCGACAAAGCTTCCGCTACCGCGAGGCTCCCGAGAGTTTCGTTCTCGATTTCGATCCTCGTCGCGTTCAGGTGGATCTCTTTGAGGGCTGGGATCGGGAGCAGGAAGCCGTTGCTGATCGTGGCGCCCTGGCCTTTGTCTCCGGGCCGATGTATGAGCGTCACGTCACCGCCAGTGGCCAGGAGCTCACGGTTCCTCTCGGTGATCTGAAGCTCGGTCCGCGGGTCTGGCGTGGCCGTAACCGCACCGCCTCCCGTCAGCGGGCCTTCGTCGGCATCCGCCACGATGGGCGGGTTGATTTCGGGTTCGGTGAACTGACTCCGGCCCGGGCCAGGAGCTACGACACGTTCATCGGTGGTCTGCACAGTGTCTTCAACGATCTGCAGACCCCTCCGCCCGAATACAAGGGCGCCTACAGCATCAGCATGGGTCAGCAGATCCGTTACTACCTGCCGCGGATCCGGATGCTGATCGGCCTGCGAGGTGATGGACGGGTGGAGGTGCTGATGAGCAAGGACGGCCTCACCCTCGAGCAGACCCGTGCCCTGGCGCGCAGCCGTGGTCTGGTGGCCGCCTACATGCCTGACCATGCCTCCAAGAGTCGTTTCATCATTCCCGGCAGCAAGGGGTTTGATGACCAGGATGCCAACTGGATCAGTGGTGGTGCCACCAGCTTCGTGCATGTTCCTTACATGCTGCGGCTGAGCCTGCGCCCGGTTCCCCTGCAGGGACAGCTCCTGGCCTCGCTTCAACCGGTCGCCCGAGCCGGCGATTGCGTCGGTCCGCTCCAATGTGGTCAGGCCCTGGCCGGCAGGATGCTCGACCGGGCCCTGGCCGGTTTCAATCGTTTGATGGAGCAGGGGGTCGAACCTCTGGCCCGGCTGATCTGGGCGCCCCATCGGAGTCCCGATCCCAGTCGTCTGGCCCTGCGCTCTCCCCTGCGCGAACCTCCGATCACGGCGGACCCGATGGCTCTGCGTCAGAACGCCCAGTCCCAGCCTTCCTCAACCAGCGAGTCCATCCCCCTGGAGGCCCTGCCGCTGCCTCCTGATCTGCCACCGCCCCTGCTGCTCCAGGACGGTCAGGGCCTTCCGGCCACCGGCAGTGACGCGACACCCCGTACGTCCGCTCTTGAGGGTCAGTCCGCTGCCGCCAGCCCTCCGAATCAGAATCCTGGCGGTCCTGGAAGTGCCGTTGAGTCTGCTGTCGCGCCGGGGGGTCAGGCAGTGGCAGCACCGATGCTCGTGCCGCCACCTCCGCTCCTGCCCCCGCCCATGCCCTGATCCGGACCCGGATTCAGGCGGCTTCCGCTGCCAGGGCCCGGACCACGTCACCCCGGGTGAGAACACCGATCGGGCGATGCTCGTCATCGAGGACGAACAGGCGCTGGGTGCTGCTGTCGTGCAGAAGCCGGGCCGCTGCCGGCAGTCCCAGATCTCCTGGGCAGGTGTGCGGGTGGGTTCCCATCACGTCTTCGACGGAATTGCCGAGCACCTGGTGCACCTGCCGATCCCATTGCAGGGGGTTGCGAAGGTAGATCACCGCATCGAGCAGCATCACGTAGGGCCCGGCCTCGAAGCCGCTCTCACGCACCATCAGATCTTTTTCGCTCAGCTCACCGATCAGCCTGTGCTCCGCATCCAGCACCGGCAGACCGCTGATGTGGTGGTCGCTCATCAGTTTCACCGCCTCCTGCAGGGGGGTGTCCGCCTGCACGGAAAGCAGTGGGGTGGACATCACCGAGGCAACGGTCTGCTGCGTGAGAAGGGACACGTCCAGCGATCAGAGGGGCTGCCCATCATTCTGAGCGTCCCGGTCGCGGCCTGCCGCGAAAGGACAGGCGGTTGAGGGGGAGACTGGAGGGCAGCGTCCGGTTGGCTCCATGGTCCTGCTGCCCTCGTCCGACTCCGGGAACAGATCGGCGGCTGGCTGGGGACGGCGCCTCGCTGATGGTCTGACGGTTGCCCGTGCCGTGATCGGATTGCCATTGCTCCTGGCCCTCAGTCAGGGTTGGCTGGCGCTCGGCTGGGTGCTGCTGCTGCTGGGGGGCCTCAGTGATGCCGCCGATGGCTGGCTCGCCAGGCGCAGCGGCGGGGGATCCGTCTGGGGTGCACGGCTTGATCCCCTCACCGACAAGATCCTGATCAGTGCTCCCCTGTTATGGCTCGGAGCGGGGCAACACCCTGATCTGGTCGGCCTCCCTCTTTGGGCCGTGTGGTTGCTCCTGGCGCGGGAGCTGTTGATTTCGGGCTGGCGGGCCGGCCAGGGCAATGGCGGTCCGGCGTCGAAGGCCGGAAAGGCCAAGACAATCCTTCAGTTCCTGGCTCTGCTGCTGTTGCTCTGGCCACCGACCTGGGGCGGTGCGCTGGCTGAGCCCCTGCACAGGCTCGGGTTCTGGCTGTTCTGGCCCTCCCTCTGGCTGGCCCTGTCGTCGGCCCTCGGTTATCTCAGGGCTTCGAGCAGCACCGCATCACCACGGGTGTCGGGGTCGGAGGGCGGTCGGAGGGCGTAGTCGTTGACATAGCTGTCCTGCAGAGCCTGCTCCAGATCGAAGCGCGGGCTCCAGGCCAGTTCGCGGCGGATGCGGTGGGTGTCGGTGAGGAAATGATTCAGGCGCAGCGGGAAGGCCTTGCGGGCCTTGGGATCCAGCCCGGCCGGATCGAAGCTTCGGATCGTCAGGGCCTGGGGATCCTTACCGCAGGCCCTTGCGGCTGCTTCCGCCAGGCCACGGAAGGTGATGCCCTGACTGCCGGTGCAGTTGTAGATGCGGTTGATGGAGGTGCTCACCTCCAGACAGCGCGCCATGGCTGCAGCCAGATCCGCCACGTGACCGAGCTGGGTGATCGTGCTGCCATCGCCGGGCAGGGGCACGGGACGGTCATGGACGATGCGGTCGAAGAACCAGCTTTCGACGGGGTTGTAATTCCCGGCTCCGATGATGTAGGTGGGGCGGAAGCTCGTGAACGGGATTCCCTGCTGCTGCAACCAGGTTTCTGTTTCCGCCTTGCCCGCATGGCGGCTTTTCGGGTCCGTGGCAGCTTCCTCATCGAGGGGCCAGAGATGACTGTCGGCGTAGACACCGGCTGAGCTGACGTAGACGAAGCGCTCTCTGGGCGTGTCGGTGCGTTCGATCACGGCCCTGGAATCGTCCAGGCTGCGGCCTGAGCTGTCGATGATCACATCGAACCGACGACCTCTCAGCAGCTCCAGGTCCTCGCTGGAACTGCGATCGCCGCGAAGGTGCTCGATGCCATCGGGCAGGGGTTGCCGGCCGCGGGTGAACAGGGTCAGCTGATGGCCTGCCTCGAGCAGTGCGGCCACCAGGGGCCGACCGATGAATCGGGTTCCCCCCATCACCAGGATCTCCAAGGCGCCCGTCCAGCAACATCGCTGCCATTCAAGCGTCGAGGCTTCTTCAGGGTCGCCTGAGCGCTCCGTCGCGGTCACACTGGAGCTCTGCGCCGTCCTGACCGACTTGACGATCGTTTCTCCGGAGCTGCAGCAACAGCTGGATCGACTGAAGGACTGGGATGTGGTGGAGGGTCACCACCTGCGGCGGATTTTTCGCTTCCGGGATTTCTGTGCAGCGCTGGCCTGGGTCAATCTTGCCGGCGCCACCTGTGAGGCCCAGGGTCATCACGCGGATTTCCTGTTGCGCTGGGGGTCGGTGCAGGTGGAGATCTTCACCCATGACACCGATGGCCTGAGTGCTGCCGATCCAAGGCTGGCGATCGCCCTCGATGCCCTGCCGCAGGAGGTAGGAGTGCCGTAGGCATTTCCTCACAAGTCGGCTCGGAACGCCTGGAAATGCCGCAGAGTTTGTTCATCTTTTGAAAAGTCCTGAGGGATGGCTGGAATCAAAGGTGTGTTCAGCGAGTTTCCTTCCCTGGCCCTGCGCCAATGGCGTCGTCTGAGCGGCGCTGCTGCCGTTGGCTCCGTTGAAGCCAAGGCTGAGATTCAGTCGACGACCGCGGCCGAAGCTCCCGCGCCCGGCAGCAGCGAAACGATCACCCAGGTGGTGTTCCTGCCCCGCGAACCGCAATGGGCTTACTGCTTCTGGACCATCAGCGACAGCGATCTCGATCTGGGTCGCAGCCGCAAGGCCCTCAATCTGTGCCTCCGTCTGCGCGATGTCTCGGGCGCTTCCAGCGGCGCCCAGGCCCTGCAGGAAATCGTCCTCAAGGACGGCGTCAAGGAATGGTTCGTGCCCATTCCCCTGGCGGATCGTGATTATCAGATCGAACTCGGTTACCGGTTGCCGGCAGGCGGCTGGCATTCCCTGGCCCGTTCTGCGGTGGCCCGCATCCCTGGTCTGGAACCCAGCGAGCTGGTGGCGGATCAGTTCGTCGCCTTCAATCTCGAGGCTCCGCCGGCGCCTGCCGCTGAGCCCTGGGTCGCGCCTGAAGCAGCGCAGGCCGCCATCCATGAGCGCCTGTACCAGGAATCCCTGCGTCGGGTGTGGCGCAGCGGCTCCGAGGAATTCCAGGAGCATGGCGCCGAAGGCGGCCAGAGCGATCGCCAAGGCCTGCATGATTCCGGTGTCGGCGTCTGGGCCAGTGGCCGCAACGACTCCGGCATCGGTGGCGTCGCCGCCCGTCAGCGTTCCTTCTGGCTGGTCGCGGATGCCGAATTGATTGTCTACGGAGCCACCGAACCCTCCGCCACCCTCCGCATCGGCACCGAGGAGGTTCCCCTCAATCCCGACGGAAGCTTCCGGATTCAGGTGCCGTTCCGCGACGGACAGCAGCTGTATCCGATCGAGGCAGTGGCTGCCGATGGTGTGCAGAAGCGCTCGATCACCCTCTCCTTCTCCCGCACCACCCCTGAGGACCACACCAATCCCCGGGAGTCCGCCAGGGCTGAATGGTTCTGATCGCGCGAACCTTCGCGCTTCACCCGCGGCTCGCCAGGCCTTTGACGTAGGCCTCGAGCGAGCCGACATTCACCCAGCCCGTGGCGATCGTCTTGGTGTGATCCATCGAGACCCGTCCGCGGTGGACATGGGACACCCCGGCTGGGAAGATCGCCATCCGGCCCCTGATGGCCTCGACATGGTGCTCCTGCCAGAGAAATTCCGTGCCACCCTCGGGCACGGAATTCAGGTAGAGGATCCACGCCAGCACCCGCCGGATCGGTTCGGTGGCGTCATCGGTGGTCGTCCAGTCGCAGTGCCAGGCTCTGAAACCCTCGCCCGGGGCAGAGCGCTGCAGTTTGAACAACGGGTTGACGAACAGGGCCCGCTCGGGGCAGACCTCAAGAAAACGCGGTCGTTCCGCCAGATAGGTCCGCAGACATCCCGACACGGCCCGCATGATCGCGTCGCTGATCTGATGGGCTTCCGCATCGGAGCGATCCAGCCAGACGAGGCTGATGTCGGTCGAGACCTTGGCGGCTTCGGAGAGATCGGCTTCGCGATTCCCGGCTGAGGCTCCGAAGCTGATTCCCCGGCGTTGAAGATCCGGACGGCGCTCATAGAAGGCCAGAACCTGATCGCTGAGACTCTGAAGGTCCTCGCGGTCGTAGGTGGCGATCAGGCGCATCGCAGCGGGATCAGCAGCTCGAATCGTAGGCAGCGCCGCGCCCTCGCTTCCGCCATCGGCAGCGGCGTCTCCGATGGTCGTGATCGGACTGGAAGGCACCCTGCACCGGCACGGTTCCAGTCGGGTCCGTCATTCCCGGCTTCATCGCAACGGGTTCAGGGGCCTGAGGGTTCAGGCGATGCCTGATCAGGAGATCAGCGGATCACTCCCACCAGCAGCGACACCAGGGCGAATCCGGCGATTCCCGTCAGGGCCAGCAAAGAGGTGGAATGGAGCATATCGGCCTCGGTCGTGCTGGGAGAAAGCTAAAGACACTCCGAAGATTTCAGGGGTTCAGCGGGAACTTCTCAGGGAATCGGGTCATCTCGTCATGGAGTCCTGTGACGAAACCCGCCAGGGACAATGGAGCCACCTTCCGAATCCAGGCCCCAGCCCCATGCAGGTCATCCCCGCCATCGATCTTCTGGACGGTCAGTGCGTGCGCCTGCACCAGGGGGATTACGACCAGGTCACCCGGTTTCACGCTGATCCCCTCGCCCAGGCCCTGGAATGGCAGCGTCAGGGTGCCCAGCGCCTTCATCTGGTCGATCTCGATGGGGCCCGGCTTGGTTCCCCCGTCAATCAACGCCATGTGATGGCGATCACCCGCGCTCTGGAGATTCCTGTGCAGCTCGGCGGCGGCGTTCGATCGGCCGCGCGGGCCGAGGAGCTCCTGGCCCTTGGTCTCGATCGGGTCATCCTCGGCACTGTGGCGATTGAACAGCCGGAGCTGGTGGCGGAGCTGGCAGCGCGTCATCCAGGGCGGATTGTTGTCGGCATCGACGCCAAACAGGGGCGTGTCGCCACCCGGGGCTGGATCGAGCAGAGCACGGTGGAAGCCACGGATCTGGCCCGCCGCTTCGAGGGCAGCGGCGTCGCCGCCATCATCAGCACGGACATCGCCACCGACGGCACCCTGGCCGGCCCCAACCTCGAGGCCCTGCGGGCGATGGCCGAAGCCAGTTCGATTCCCGTGATCGCCTCGGGTGGAATCGGCTGCCTCGCCGATCTCCTGGCGTTGCTTCCCCTGGTGCCGCTCGGCATCGAGGGTGTGATCGTCGGTCGTGCGCTCTATGACAACACCGTTGATCTGGCGGAAGCCCAGGCGGCAATCGCCGACGGCCGTCTTCAGGATCTGATTCCTTCAGACATCGCCTGAGCGCGCCCCCCGGATCGGCGACCTATAACGGAGTCACTTCCACTTGCCAGGCGCCGTGTCCTTCGCTGCCTCGCCCTTGCCTGCCGTCACCATCCTGGAGCGCTCCCAGGCGTCCCCGGAGGCTGACGGTGTGGATGAGGCCTATCAGCGCTGCCGGGATCTGGGCATGCGCTTGAGCAAGCAGCGGCGCCTCGTCCTCGATCTGCTCTGGCGCGAGAAGGATCACCTCAGTGCCCGCGACATCTTTCAGAAACTGAATGCCCTCGGTCGTCATATCGGCCACACCTCGGTGTATCAGAACCTCGAAGCTCTGCAGAGCGCCGGCGTGATCGAGTGCCTGGATCGGGCCAGTGGCCGTCTTTATGGCTATCGCAGTGATCCCCACAGCCATCTCACCTGCCTCGACACCGGTGAGATCCAGGATCTTGATGTGGTCCTCCCGGAGGCCCTGATTCAGCAGATCGAGGCTTCCACGGGATTTTCCATCGACTCCTACACCCTGCATCTGAGCGGGCGTCGCCGTTCCCGACCCTGACAGGACTTCATCGTGTCCTGATCCTGAACCATGGCCACGGGTGGCTGGAGAATTCCGAGGTCCATGGGTAGCGTTGGTGGATTCATGCCTTCCGGATCTGCCGTGAGCCGTGATCCTGGCGGGGCCCCCCTGCTGCTGCTGGCGGATCCCCTGCTGGCTTCAGGGCTGGTGCCGCAGTTGAGTTCGGGTCCGAAACCGTTTCAGGTCGCCCTCACTCCGGAAGCCCTGGCCGGAGCTCCCTGCCTTGTGCTCTGGTGTCTGGCCGGCCCGATGCCGATCGTCAGCCTGGAACGTGAACTGCGTCTGCTGCGGGAGCGCTGGCAGCCGGCGCCGCTGCTGCTGGTCCTGATGGCGCCATCCATCGCCCGGGGCCACGAAGCCACTCTGCTGCGTCTGCCGGTGGAGGGTCTGCTTCTGGCTCCGGATCAGGAACGGCTTACAACCGCCATCGAGACCGTGCTGGCCGGTGGGCGTCTGCACGATCTGCCGCCTGTCGTTCCCGAAGACAACAACACGGCATCACCGCCGTCGGACGGTTGGGCCAGCGTTTTGCTGCAATCGGGCCTGGCCCAGCTCGAGGCTGAGCTCGCCCTTTGCCTGTCCATCCACCAGCGCTCCCGGCTTCCCTGGCTGCAACAACAGCTGCTCCAGGGTCGTATCCGTGAACTGCGGGCCGCCCGCGGATTTCTGCTCTGGCTCTGGGGTCCCCTGGCGATGGCCTGGCCTGCCGCCGCTGACAGCCCTTCATCGTCTGGATCCGCTGCCGAGGCGCTCACCGTCCCGGCCTCCCGGCCGCCGCTGAGCCTGCGGAGCCGCACGGCTCAGGGAATCTGGGACGCCATCCATCGACGGCTTGAGCAGGCCATCCATGCCGGTCTTGCCAACGGCACCGGACAACTCCTGGCCCTTGAGGGCCTGGCGCTCGAACAACGTCGTGCCTTGCTGTCTTCCCTGCTGTTGCAGCTGACCTTGCTGCTGCAGCGCTACCCCCCCGAGGACCCCAGCGGCGAGCACCTGCTGGAGCCCTCGTGCCCCCCTCAGCCGGAACTGCGTCGTCAGGCGATCCTCCAGCTGGTCGGCAGTTATGTGC
>JBJTBH010000236.1:0-3845 GCA_046091285.1 Cyanobacteriota bacterium
CCATCGATGCCTCCGAGTTGCTGGAGTCGCGTGATTTGCGGTTTGCCCCCCAGGTGTTTTATAAATCCCGGCAGATCGATTGTGCGGCCGGGGAGGCAGGGGCTGGTAAAAGTCCGGCCCACAAGCGCTTCCCTCCCGTCCCCGTCTGGGAGTGTTGGGACGGCCGTGTGGGACGGACATTTAATCGCCCCTGCCTCCCCGGTCGCAGCATCGATCTGCCGGTATTGATAAAACACATTGGTGGCATACCGCCAATCAAGCGACTCCAGCAACTCGGAGGCATCGATGGTCATGGAGGCTGTCGCACAAAGCTTCATTGTGGTGGACATCCGGCCCTGATCCGCCCCACGCGATGCCACCCACCGAACATCAGCCTGCCTCCGGCATCGAAGGCCCTGACGACACCCCCGGCAACAGCGCAGCGGCAGACGGGCGGCAGGCGGCGCGGGCTCCCTCAGCCAGCGAGCCGGACCGCTTCAGCGACGCCTTTCTGACCCTGATGAGCCGGGCTCCCGGTCCGGTCTTTCCGCGGGCCCGGCGGCTGTATTTCAACAAGTACCCGCTGGAATCCACGGAGGACAACACCGCCTTCCGCACCTTCCTGCTCGAGGAAACGATCGCGGAGGGGAGCGATGGATCCCTGCAGATTGAGGCCAGGGCTCTAGCGCTGGTGCCCTGGGACCCGCAACGCCATCAAGCCGCAGTGCCGGAGCGCCTGGAAACCGGTGACGCTGAGCGCTACCTGAAGGAGCACTGGCAGAGAACCAGCATGGAGATCAGGCCGGTGGAAGGCCCCTGGTTCCGCAGCGAGAGCCCCTATCTGTGGGTGGCCATCTCCGCGATCTACCGCAGCGGCGGCGGCGTCAGCAGCAGCCTCAGCCGAGCAGGGCACTGAGGAGTGCCTCGAAATCCTCACGGCTGGAGCGCGTCACCACGAACACCTCCTGAGCGGAGCCTCCCCGACGGGCGACGATCTTGAAACCTCCGAGGATCGGCGTGGAGACCCGAAGCCGCAGACCCGGACAGCGTCCCTTCACCCTGCCGATCACGCCAGGGGTGACCGTATCGATCAGCGGATGGGCGGCAAGCTGCTTCAGGAGCGGAATCAACCCCTCCAGGTAGGTGCTGTGGGTGATCACCACCCGTCCCATGCGCTGATGACTCCGGAGGCCGGAGCCTAGAGGCTGGGGATGAAGCGCCGGGAGCGATCCTCAGATCGTTTCCAGGGGAGCCATGGTCAACCCTTCAGCACCCAGTTGCTGGTGGTAGAGCTCGGCCTGCTCCTTCGGGCCGGACCAGACGTCCGCCTGGCCTTCGGTATCGATCCTCCGGGCCAGATCCCAGGCACGATCCGGCCCCATGCCCGGGATGTACCGCACCAGGCACTCGACCACGTGCTGGTAGGTGTTCACGTCGTCATCGAGCACGATCACCCGACAGTGCGGATAGGGGAGTCGCTGATCCAGGCGTTCCATCACCGGAGCCTGGCCAGGAGCGGCCGTTGCCCGAGTCCCTGAGCCCTGGGACCTGACCTGGGTGAGAAACGGTGCAGGGCGATGCATGACGAAGCGAATCTGGGTCAACGGTTCGGAACCAAGTTTAGGTAAAGTCACCGGCAGTTAAAGCAACGTCATGTTGATCACTCTGGGTTGGGCTTCTCTGGCGGCCGTGTTCAGCTTCTCGATCGCCATGGTCGTCTGGGGCCGTAATGGTGACGGCACCCTGAACCTGTTCTGAATCCGATCAAGCCTGCTCCCCTCACCTGCACTGATTCCTTACCTGCCGCCATATCTGCTGCCATGGAGGACCTGCCGACGACCAGTGCCTCCCTGGCAGTGGGGCCGTTGAACACGGTCCTGGCAGCGGCAGCCATTGCTCTGCTGGTGTTTGTCAGCGCAGGGGTTCTTTATCTGTCCACGGTCGAATGGCGCGACCGTCGCCGGCGCGGCAGACCGACATCTGCCAAACGTTGACGATCCTGCCCAGGGTCCGGGCCCTGCTCAGGACCGCCCCGTGGTCACTGAAGCCATGGCTGACCAGGCTGACTAAGCCATGGCTGATCAGGCTGACTAAGCCACGGCTGATCAGGCTGGCTAAGCCATGGCCGATCAGGTTGACCATGCCCTGGACCCGTCTTGGTCCGGCTCTGGTTCTGGTTGCGGGATCGTTGCTGGTGATCAGCCATCCCCGACCTCGGGCTCTCGGTCTGGCCAGGCTTCTTCTGGCCTCGGATCTTCTTCAGAGCTTTCCGATCGATCCCTCGCAACCGGTGCCGGATCTCTGGCGCCAGCGGCTTGGCGCCAGGGCAGGCAGCCTGTGGACTCACGCCAGCGGTTCCTGGTGGCAGCTGTGGTCACGCCACGATGACGGTGGTGCCTACCTGGTGCTCCCGATCACCGGCCTTCCCAGGGAGCCGTGGCCTGCCACCGCCGTGCCGGTGGATGATCTGCTGGTGATCGCTCCTGATCGCCTGGCCGCTGAGGAACTGAAGCAGCCCTTGCGCCTGGCCCATCGTCAGTTGCAGGGACTGGAGCAACGCTGCCTTGAACGACTGCAGCAGGATCAGGCTGTCTATTGGTCCAGCCAGGGTCTGGCTGGCATTCTCGGTCCCCTGACGCCGTTGATGCAGCACTGGCAGCAGGGATGTCTGTCGTTGCAACTCGGCCCCGACCGCCTGGGATGGGAGGGTGAATCCAGTGCCGTGCCTTCGCTGTCCGGATCGCGACCGGCGCCACGGCCGGTTGAACAACGACAGCCCGAGACATCAACGCTTCCGGACGGAACCCTGCTCACCATCCGGGGCCAGCGTCTCGATCTGCTGGTGGGAGGCCTGTTGAGGCGAGCCCTGGTGCGGGATTCCCTGGCCGATCACTACGGACTGGATCAGGGTTCCCTGTCTCTTCTCGCAGGCAGCCCGTTTGCCCTCAGCCTGCGCAGCCTGCCGACGGGGCCATTCCGTCTCGGACTGACCCTGGAACTGGGCCTGAAAGGGCAACAACCCTTCTGGATCCAGGTCCTGGATCGGGTGGAGCGCGGCATCCGGGAACAGGGTCTGGTCGCCGCTGGACCCACAACAACGCCAGAGGCCGGGCGCAGCGGACCCTCCGGCCCAGCCTCTGACAGGAGCTGGAACCGTCCCGATGGCGCCGTGGTCGGCGGCTGGCGCTGGCTCCCTCCGGGCCGTGCTGGCCGGGGCCGGGATCAACGCTTCAGCCGCTTGCTTCTGTTCATCGGCCCGGCACCAGCGAACAGGGCGGACCAGCGCGCCTCCACAGCGGGACTCCTGGACGGATCAGCGGCCGCTGAGAGCCTGCCGATGCAACTGCTGATGCGACCCAGACAACTGGCCGCGGAGAGGGTGTTACCCGGAAGCCTGCCCCCCCTGGTGCAGGACGCCGAGCGTCTGGACTTCACATCGGGCCATCAGAAGGCCGGCCAGCGTGCCGGGGAGATCAGTCCGCTGTGGGGGGAGCTGTTTCTGAGGATGCCTC
Source organism: Cyanobacteriota bacterium (assembly GCA_046091285.1). Taxonomy (GTDB): domain Bacteria; phylum Cyanobacteriota; class Cyanobacteriia; order PCC-6307; family Cyanobiaceae; genus CAIXOZ01. Next base: position 3,492 of record JBJTBH010000236.1, read on the forward strand.
CTTAGACGGCGTCGGGCTGCTGGCCTCAGAGCGCTCGCGACGACGACGATCAGCCGCCACGGTCTCCTCCATCAGTTCGACGGCCTGAGCCATCTTCTCGAGATTGCCGGCATACAGGCTGATGTCCTTGTCGACACGTTCACGCAGGAGACCCATGGCCACAGCCAGATCGTGGGCGGATGCACGCAAGGCGGAAAGATCGAGGGAGGCGGCACCCTGGGCTTCCTCCAGAAGGCTGAGCAGCCCGACGGCCATCAGTCGCGAGTAATGAAAATCCGGCCGACGGATCGAGGCCAGACTTGAAGCCAGGGGCTCCGGGGCCCCTGCACCGGCCGCCGCGATCCATTGCTGCAC
>JBJTBH010000237.1:0-11729 GCA_046091285.1 Cyanobacteriota bacterium
GGCTACTGGCTTGAGCATGCATCTTTCTCTCATCAATCCATACTCGTTGGCGACGATGTGGTGTTTAGTGCGAATCAGTTCTGCGTAAGCAGTGAAAAGGCTTGTCTGGTTGCGCTTCACCATTTGTAGTCCACCAGCCCACTGAGATAGCCGTTTCAGCGGCTTACTCTTGTCTCGATAGTCGATATATCCGCTACGCCCCACTCTTGAAGGGGTTTTATTCCCCGTGTCAATCACATAGAGGGTTTTCGGTCTTAGGCGCCAAGCCAGATGCTCATGTAGATCATTTGGAACGGTAAAAACTGTTTCGAACTCACCACTCTTCTGGCTAGCCTCTGCCAGCTTCCTGGCATCTCTTCTGTAGCGCGAGATCCTTGATACGCCCTGGTATCTGATCCTTTCGTAGCGTCCATCGGCTCTTTGCCTGAAACTGACATTGGACTCTGTTTCAATCCAAGTAATACTCTGCCACATGTCCGTATCAATGACCTGCTCCAATCTCTCCCTCCGGTTGTGAGGGTTGCCAGCTGGAATGATGATGAATAAGTGGGCATCTTCTCTCGGATATCTGAACTGATATCTTGCTTCCTCAGCGTTTAGGTACGTGGGGGGGCCTTTAATGATGAATGCTGCACGCCCCATCGTGTTGGTCCTGATTAATGTTGTCAGATTTTAGCTTGCCGCGCCCGCTTATTCTCCGCAGGCCCGCGGTTTGTGGCTGTGTCGCGCCTCTCGTCTGCCACCTTTTCAAGCTGCATCCGTCATGGTTGTAAGTCTGACCAGTCATAACCAAGTAGATCTGCTTCTTGCTTGAGTATTTTCATCGCTCTCCACCGGAGACCTGGGTGTGAGGCCCAAAGCTCAGTTGCGGCTTGCTTGGGTTTGATCCCTTTCTTTTCACTGGGGAGCCATTTATCCCAATCTAGATTCAGAATCCCTGTGATCTTGAACAGGTCTTCATGAAGGGACTCAAATCTTCCGATCATGTCTAGACATGGCGATCCGGATATGCTGTAATTTTCGATATTGCTGTATTCACTGAGGTTGTGATCGATCAAGAATTCTCGGTCTTCGGCTTCGATCGCTGCAATGAACTTTTCAAAGGATGGGGCTTTTACCTTGGCGTGAATGCGCCAGTAGTAAAAATACAACTGTCGATCAAGTGGATTGCGCTCAAACGTTAATTTGAAATAACGACTCCAGGTCTCTTCGCCGACGAGTTCTTTCACGGCAGCGGCGCTCATGTGGGTACTGTTGACTCCATGCACATGGCGCATCATCCGCTTGTAGGCCGCATATCCAGGCTTTCGCCGACGCAGATCCCAGGGTCTGAGGTGTTGCCATCGCCGCGACCAGTCCGGAGGGGTGATGCCGGCATCTTGGCAGGCACCCACATACCCCATGCTGGCATCACCATCGCTGAGAAAGCGATTCAGGCTCGTGCCGATGCTGCTGCCGGCAGTTTTTCTGCCATGCAGAAAGATGAATTGGCGGCTGTGGCAGATGATCATTGCTCTCGGCTGCTGGAATGCTGCGTCATCGGGCGTTCGTTGGCCTCAAGGTGGTTCAGGGTGAAGCGAACCTGGCTGCTCCAGTCTGCATGGCCGGCCCGCACAACCTCCTGGATCAGGGCTGTGATCCCGCTGTGACTGTATGGCTCGATCTTGCCTGAATGCAGGTAATAACTTAGGCCCAGCACCATCTCATCTCGGCAGCGTGCGATGAAGCCAGCTCCGTAGTGGGCAAAAAGATTGAGGTTGGAGCTGACGAATGGGATGCAGATCATTGTCTTCCCCTTGGCATATCCCTCCAGGGCTGCGCTGGTTCCCCAGAACAGAATCGCATCACACCAGTCCACCAGAACACTGGTGTCTTCGCGGTTGGCATCCCGCATCGCATGAAGCTGCAATCCCGTATCCGATCTACCAGCCCGTGGATGTCCCTTGATCCTGATCTCGAAGCCTTCAGCCTGGGCCAGCCAGTCCAGGCAGGCCTGCAGTTCCTGCCGGTTGACATTGGTCTTCAGCCTGGAGAGCAGCACCAGCAGGCGTTTGTGGCCATGTGCCGCTGCCACCTGGGGCGTATTGGCAGAGTTGTCATGGGCGGCCGCTGTTGCGCGGAGCCTGATCCATTCCGGCGCATCGCGGAGCGAGCCGATGCAGCTGGTCTCGCGGGGGAGGCCGTCTGGCAGGCCCATGGCTTGCATGAAGGAGCGATAGTGCTGCAGATAAAGGCCGTCGACATAGCTCAGTGCATCAAAGCCGCTGTAGTCGTGTCTGCTGCTGAACTCCTTTGACCCTGGGTTGCTGAAATCGTATTCGCGCAGCACGTTGTAGTTGACCAGGGGCGACACCGGCAGGCAGATGACCGACCGGCAGCCCAGGCTTCTAAGGGCCTTCAGATAACCGGCGACATGATGGCAGCGAACCACATCGAAGAGGACCAGATCCGCTGGGCGAGGCGAGGTCAGCACCGGAGTCAGGATCTCCCTGATCACAACTTCCCCGGCCCTGCCCGATCGCACATCGGCGATCGAGCGCAGCCCCTTCGGGAGCCAGCGCCATCGTCCGCTCAACCGGGCCTCGACGTTCCGGGTTGCCTGACGGGTCCGGTCGCCGCAGGCCTGCTGGTGCACTTTCGGCTTGCTGCGGCGCCTCAATGCTGCCAGCAGCTTCCGCAGCTGCTGCTGCAGGCGCGCAGCGCGAAGCGAGCTCGCGAAGCTGAGCCCGAAATGGTCCCCCAGCCAGCTCCAGCGGAACTGATCCGGGAACGCTTCGTTGAGCAGGCTCAGGTTGGGATCACCCCTGCCACAGTAATTCTCGTCGTACAGAAGCACCTCGGCCCGATGGCCGCGATCGGCGCCGAGGAACGCATGAATGATCGGTGCGATGTTGTCGATGTCATTGAAGTGCCGCAGAAAGAACAGATAACGCTTGCGGGTCTCCTGGTTGGTCGTCATCGGCTCGAGGCTGCCTGTCATGACGTCTCACTGAGCTCGATGGCGGCGAAGTAGGGCGCATGGGCGCGGATGCCTTCTGGGGCGTTGTCCTCGCCACGACCCAGGGCAGCTGCCGCCTCGGAAAACAGGTTTAGATAGTGGTTCATCAGCCGATCACCATCGAAGGCGGCCAGGGTTTCGCGCTCTCCACCGCTCCTCCAGCGCTCCACGGTCTGCTGCGTATGATCGATCAGCAGCCGCATGCCGGAACTTGCAAAGAACAGCTCCGTGCTCTTGTGATTGCGCTGTTGATCCCAGGCCGTTTCCATGCAGCCATAGCCGGCATTCCCGAAGCGGAAATGGGCTGTCTCGCTGAGGATGCAGGGCTGCTCGCCCAGGTGCCGGCTGCAGCGCAGCCCCGTGGGCTCGAGCTGGAGGGAGGGCTGCAGGCGCAGCAGTACGGAGAGGGCATTGATGCCACTGTCCCGCCAGGGTGTCTGCAGGCTGTCTGCATGACTCAGCTGCCTGTTCACAGGATCGATGTAGGGATCCATGAAGCGGCTGTGGAAGCCCGTCAGGGCGCCATAGCGTTCGCCTTCCTCGCGAAGATGGCGTTCGGCCCAGATCACCTCGCTGCCCGTCGCTGCGTGCAGTGCAAACCACAGCAGCCGGCCCGAGTGCTGTGCTCTGGCCCGTAGCGCCTCCAGTTCAACGGGGTCGCTGGCCGCAGGCTTCTCTACCATCACGTGCAGGCCGGCCTCGAGGGCCTGGATCGCGATCCGGTTGTGGGTCTGATTGGGTGTGGCGACCACCACCACATCCACATCGGTGGCTGCCAGGGCGGCATCCAGGCTGCCATGGAAGCGCACACCCTGCGGCAGCACCTCGGCTAGGGCCGGGTTGCTGTCGCAGCCAGCGAGGAGTTGCAGGGCTTCGATCTGCTGGAGCGAGGACACATGGACCCTGCCGATGTGGCCGAGGCCGACAATGCACAGCCGCAGTGGTTGCCTGGCCATCAAGGACGCAGCTGCAGCAGCTGCTCGGCAAGCAGGAAGTCATCCGGCGTGTCGATGTCGACGGATTGCCACTTGCTCATCTCGACATGTCCGATTCTGCCGCCTAGGCGGCAGCCCGTCTCCATGAGAAGATCCCTTTTCATGGCATACACCGCCTTGTTCTCAACCCACTGATTCCATCCTTCCAGCTGATTTGGGCCCCGCTTCTTCGGGTCGTAGTTGGTGGGTTTCACCTCGACGTCACCATCGACTTTCTTCCAGGTGTAGGAGCGGTCTTCACGCAGCGTCAACGCTGAATCGTAGCCCTGATGGAGCACCAGATCGATGCATTCGGTGATCGCTGATGAGGGCCGCAGCGGAGAGGTGGCATAGAGCAGTACCACCACGTCGAAACGGGCTCCCTTCGCTTCCAGATCAGACACCGCCCAGACCAGCATCCGATCGACCTCCTGGAAGGTGTTGTCATGCCAGAACTCCTCAGGCCTGCTCTGAGTCTCCACGCCAAGGCCCTGCGCCACATCCCTGATTTCTGGATCCTCGGTGTTCAGGATGTAGCGATCGATTAGCGGGCAGGAGCGTGCGGCCTCGATGGTGTGCTGGATCAGCGGTTTTCCCGCCATCAGGCGGATGTTCTTGCGCGGCACCCCCTTGGAGCCGCCGCGTGCCGGTGTGATGGCTAGAACTGTCATGGAAGATGCGTGTTCAAGGACGGTGAGGCTGCTCAGGGTTCGGATCGACCCATGATTCCATGTGCGTTCCCTGGCGCGATTGATGGCGTGTTTCAGCGCCCAACAGATCGCCTGATCCGTGCTGTAACAGATCGCCTAATCTGTGGTCCGATCCGCGGTTCTGGGCGAGCACGGTTTCGGCTCGGTTGTTGTGAGATCTTCTGAATGGCTTCAGATCCAGACTCACCCCGAGTTTGCTGATCTTATCGCAGGTCGGCCACTCGCCTGCGGCCAGCGATTCCAGGTGTGATCTGAGCTCCATCAGATTGCTGGCCGGCAGCACCCCGAAGGCCGGAAACGGTGAGCCATCCGGATGCAATCGCCGGAACGCGTCCGTGGGCTCATACCATTCGATCGATGGCACCTCAGCGGCCACCGCATCGAGGATTGCCGATGAATAGGTGGCGATCGCCAGATCGGCTTGGGCCGCCAGCAGGCAGGGCGGCCCGTCCACCAGGCTGAGATTGCGGTGCTGCCCGCAGATGCGCTGCAGTTCGTCGCGGCTCTGGTAGGGATGGGGCTTGATCAGCAGGCTGAAGCCGGGCCAGAGCCGCTCGAGTTCCTGTGCCAGATTGCGGATGGCCTGATGCAGCCAGCGATCGTCGATGATCTGCTCGGAGCCCGGCTTGTGGGCCACCTCTCCCCTTGTGAACAGGACCACCTGGAAACTCGAAGATTCGTTATGGCGGAGCGCGTGGGAACGCACCAGATCGCGCCAGCGTTGGTAGGCCGGTGGATAGCCGGCGATGATCATCTGATCAACCCGGACCCCCTTGCCGGCCAGCAGGGCCTGAAACTGCGGCAGTGCCGGGATCAGCAGCGCATCGAGGCTGGGTTCCAGCACAAGCCTGCGCGTCAGATTGGCCGAACTCGACGACAGATCGCTCAGCCCCAGCCCCTGATCGTGAAGGGATTTCAGGTACCCCACCCTCAGACCTCTCAGGCGCCGCGTCAGCCTCGCGAGAACAGCACCCAGGCTTGTGTTGACTCCGTTGTAGATCGACAGCAGCAGGAGATCATCGTCGCTGCGTTTCAGTTTTTTGATCTGGTTTCGCAGCGGCTTTGCCATCAGGCGGACCTTGAACGCATCGATCAGCCGACTGCCCGGTAGGTTGCGGTTCTGCCATCTGTCCAGCAGCGCCACGAGGCGCCCGCGCCGCCGGCTGCGGTGTGTACCGGCAAGGATCAGGGAGGCGTCGCTGCAGGCCTCGATCAAGGGTTGGAAGGCCCGCACGTCAGTTTCAAGGCAGCCAGGTTCGAGTTCGATCAGGCTGATCACCCTGGCTCCCAGCTGCTCGCGCAATTCCAGGCAGACCGGCAGGCTCTTGTCGAGGCCCTGCAGTTTGTGTACATAATTGATGATCAGCATGCTGATCTGCGCTCCCTGGTCGCCAGCACATAGCGTACGAGATGGGTGTAGTTGTAGATTTGTTTGGTGCTGAATGACCCTCGTCCAGCCTCCCCTGCCTGGATCGCGTTCTCGAGCGCGTCGATGTAGCTGTTGCCGCTGATCTGCCTTAGTTCGCCGAGCAGCTCCTCCATTTCGGGCCGGTGAGCGGGGTGGTGCCTGCCGACCTGTCGCAGGGCGCGATCGAGGCTCGGGGTGGATCCGCTTTTGCCGTTCCGCGCCTCGCTCCAGATCAGGGGGGCGACAGCACGTTTCAGCCAGGCCCTGAGACGTCCGGTGGCCACCTTCAGCTGTTTGCTTCTGCTGCTGCCGTCTCGCGTGACAGCGCCTGTGATCTCCCCGTAGTCGATCTCCAGCTGCTGCAGATAGGCCAGCAGGGCCTGCTTCGGTGCCCGAATCTCGGTCAGCGATGGGCTGTGGCCTTCCAGGATCCGCCGGATCCGCCCCGCCTCGAACGGCAGGATGTACGGCAGGCCGGCGGCCTGGCCATGGGCCGCGAAGCGGATCAGATGGTTCTGCTCGACCAGTCCGTAGATGAATCGCTTGCAGCAGCAGGTCAGTTGCGTGAGTGTCGGCCGCCCTGGCAGCAGGGGGCTCAGCAGGCCGCAGAGGGCTTCGCCATCCCGCCGCAATACCGCTTCGAAGCGTTCCTTGACCTCTCGTGCGGCGCACAGCCCCAGGCTGCCACCCGCCTTGCCGGCGCCGATCAGGTGACGGCTCAGTCTTGACCGTCGCTGGTTTCCGGCGGCATTGTTCCGGCTCCCGGGTCCCAGCTGCCACAGCAGCCAGCGCAGGCCGGACCGCGAGGTCCGCCAGCCGCTGATCAGACGGGCGATTGCCAGAGTGGCATTGAGGGGATGAATTGTCGACAGGCTGGCGTCGCCCTTGGCACCGCTGTAAAGCTCATCGATGCCATAGCCATTGACCGCGCAGACGGGCGGTTCCGGGCTCTGCGCTGCCCCTGCATCAGCGAGGGCCAGCTTGTAGTTCCGCTTCAGATAGTTGCCCTTGATCAGATGCGAGCAGCGTGCCTCCTGCTGCCGTTCAAGCTGTTGCTCTGCGATCGTTCCCCTGCGGATCCAGCGGTAGTCCAGCTGTGCTCGCGGGAAGCGGCGCCGGAGCGCCTCCACCACCAGCTCGTTGATGGCGTGCTGCTCCTCTCCGTCATCCCCGTAGATGGCCAGCACCCGTCCTCCCTGTCGGATCAGACTGGCAAGAATCACCAGCCCGTCGAGGCCGCCGGAGACCTGCGCGTAGATCAGGCCGCCGTCCGCTTGCTCCACGATCTCCCGGGCGGTGCTGTCGAGGGCGTCCGAGAACTGCCGTTTCAGGAACGGTGTCGCGGTGGGCTCACCCCCCAGGGGCATCGCCTGTAGCGCAGGTTCCATGCCCTGAGGCGTGAAGCGGGCCCGACACCCGCCTGGGATGCGGCCGATGCCCTCGAACAGTGAGCTGAGGGGGGAAATGTTGGCGTCGTCATGGAGATATCGCATCACGCTCGCCGGCTGCAGCGCCCGTCGTCCGCAGCGGGCCGCCAGCAGGCCCTCCTCATCGCCGATAACGAGCCGGCCCGATGGCTCGCGGCACCAGTACACCCCGTGGCCACACCAGCCCGCGGCCACGATCAGGTCCTCGCCTGTGCTGATGATCAGCGTCAGATTCGCCGCGGTGTCTGCCAGGACCTGCTCCATAGCGGTCATCAGACCGGCGCCTTCACGGCGCTGTCGCTGCAGCTGCCGCAGCGCCTCCTCGGCACGGCTCTTCCAGAACCGGGCGCTGATCGCGCAACAGGTCTCCGCATCAGAGAGGGCCTTCTCGCTGAGGCTCAGCGTGCTGATGTCGCCAAGCACCAGTGCCACTCCGCTGATGCCCTCGATGTTCATTCCTCAGTCTGTGGAGCAGGTCCGATCACGTCGGGTGTGATCGCACGCTCGTCAGATCCAGCTTAGAACTCAGTTTCCGCCGGCAGTCGGGGGCTGGCGGTTGCCGGCGGAGGCTGCCGGCGGGCGGTCCGCCGCTGCCGGATGCCCTGGCATCGCAGGATGGGGCGGCCTCTGGCTGGCTTGTCCTTGAGGTCGGCCTTGCTCCGGAGGCCGGCCCGGTCTCCAACGTCCGCTCCGGCCCTCCTCAGCCCAGTCGTCCCGGGGGCATCACCCTGGCATCGCGGAGAGCCACCCCTGCTCCTGGCTCCTCCCGGCGGCCGTGGCCGCAACGGCCGGCGCAGGCTCCGTCCGCTCCGTCTCACGTTTGCCCCGTCGATGCCTTCTGAATCCAGTCGCTCCGTTGCCCTGGTGCTGCCCTACATCAAGGCGCGGGGCACGGAGCTGCAGGCCCTGCAGCTGGTCGGGGGGCTCGCGCAGCGAGGCTGGCAGTGCACCGTGATGGTCAGCCAGGGTTGGGGTGACCCCGAGGTGGTCGCCGCCTTCGAGGCCTCCGGCGCCCGGGTTGAGCTGCTCCAGCCCCCGCTCGCTCCGGGCCGCAAACGGGTGCATCGCCGCCGTGTCCTGTGGCTGCGGCGCGCACTCGCACGCAGCGGCTGCCGCGTGGTGCTGAGCCGCGCCGGCATGGGCAATCAGCTGGCTGGACTGGCGGCCCGCTCCCTGGGCCTCCCCTTTGTGGCGGTGCTCTCCAGTGGCGTGGCCGCGTCGCCGCCGTCCGCCCGCCCGCGCCCCTGGAGCGCGCTGCTGTGGAGCCTGCGGCAGGGGTTCCCCACCCGGGTCGTCTGCGTTTCCCGCCAGTCGCTGCGCCATCTCACGGCGCAGTTTCCCGCTCTGGGTCGGATCTGCACGGCGATCGTCAATGGTGTGGTCGCCACGCCGCCGCTGCCGGCCGCCGCCGGGGAGCCGCCGCTTCGCTTCGATCCTGCACGGCTGCATCTGTGCAGCGTCGGCAGCCTCGAATGCCAGCGCAAGGGGCTGGATCTGTTGCTCGAGGCCCTGGCTCTGGCGCGCGATCGCTGCCCGCGGCCGCTGCTGCTGACGCTGATCGGTACGGGGCCCGACCAGGCCCGGCTCGAGGCCATGGCCCGCCAGCTGGAACTCCGCGACCTGGCGCGCGTCGTCGGCGAGATCCGCGGCCCCCCGCGGCTGGTGGCCCAGGCCGATCTGTTTGTCCTGCCGTCGCGGCGGGAGGGGCTCCCCAACGCCCTTCTGGAAGCGATGGCCGTGGGCATCTGCGCCCTGGCCGCCGACTGTCCGACTGGTCCGGCGGAGGTGCTCCGCCATGGCGAGACCGGCTGGCTGGTGCCCGCCGGCGCGGCTGAGCCGCTGGCGGACGGGCTGGTTCTGCTGCTCAACGACCCTGGGCTGCGGCACCGTCTCGGGGAGGCCGGGCGCCGCTCGGTTCTGGCCGACTACGGCTCGGAGCGCTGCGCCGATGCCTACGATCAGCTCCTGACCAGCCTCGTCGAACAGGCATGAGCGCTCCCGTCTGCGAGCTGAGCCTGGGGGATCTGGTGCTTCAGGCCGGTGCCGGATCCCTGGCCGGCCAGGCTGAAGACGGCAGTTTCCCGGCCGGCTGGAACGGCCCCTACCGCGATCCCGAGACGCCGGTCCGCAACACCGCGCACTGGCTGTTTCTGCTGCTGCGCTGCTGGGCCTGGACCGGGGAGGAGCGCTGGCGAGCCGCCGCCCTGCGGGCGCTCGCTTACCTCACCAGTAAGGACGCCCGGCCGATGGGCGCCAGTTTCTGGTGCCGCCGCAAGCCGCAGAAGGACTTCTGCAATGGTCTCGTCGGTCAGGCCTGGGCCCTGGAGGGGCTGCTGGAGGCCCAACGCTTGCTGGATGACGAGCGGGCCCTGGTGCTGGCCGGCGCGGTGTTCCATGCCCACCCCTTCTGCACGCGTCGGGCGGCCTGGCACTGTCTGCATGTCGACGGGCACCGCGGCCGTATCGACCCCACCTTCAACCACCAGCTCTGGTTCGCGGTGCAGGCCGGTGAGCTGGCTGACCGCGGCGATGCCGAGGCCGGCAGCTGTCTGCAGGCCTTCCTGGCGCGGTTGCCTGGGCGGCTGCTGCTGTACCCCAGCGGACTGATCCGTCATGAGAACCCCTACTGGCAGGTCCGCCAGCCCCTGGAGTCGGGTCTGGCCGGTCTGCGGCTGGCGCGCAGCCTCCCCTCGGAGCGGGGCCTCCATGCCAAGTCGGTGGGCTACCACGCCTTCAACACCACGGCCCTGGCCCAGCTGCTGCGCTGGGACCGCTCCGGCGCCCTCCGCAGCAGCGGACGGCTGCAGCGCGCCTTCGCTCATCTCGGCTCCGGGACCTACCGGCGCCGCATCGCCGCGGCTCCCTATGGATATGAGTACAACCCCCCCGGCTTCGAGGTTCCCGTGTCTCTGGTCCTCGCCGATCGCAACGGCCTGGACACCCGCAATGGTCTGGACAGGACGCCCCACCCTCCGGCGGCGGACCTGATCGTCTCCTGGCTCGAGACGCAGGTGCGCCATGGCCGTGATCCCGCAACCGGCCAGTTCAGCCGCGGCAGTGGCGATCCGGCGACGGCCGCCGCCCGCCTTTATGAGGCCACCCGCCTGGATCCCGCCCTCAGGCTGACGAGCGGATGACGGACTCTCCACCACGTGTGTCGGTCGTCATCCCGGTGTTCAACGACCCGCTGCGCCTCGCTCTGTGCCTCGACGCGCTCGAACGCCAGAGCCTGCCGGCGGAGCAGCTGCAGGTGATCGTGGTCGATAACGGCTCCCAGCCGGAGCTGGAGCTGCCGCTGAGGCCCTATGGGCTCACCCTGCTGCGTTGCCCGGATCCGGGCTCCTACGCCGCCCGCAACCTGGCGCTGGGCCATTGCGAGGCGGAGGTGGTCGCCTTCACCGACGCTGACTGCAGGCCGCAGCCCTGCTGGCTGGAGGAGGGGCTGGCCTCCCTTGAGCGGCAGACTGTTGACCTGCTGGCCGGAGCCGTGATCCTTGAGCCCAGCTGCGCCGATAAACCCACCGCTGCTGATCTGGTTGAGCAGAGCTTCTCTTTCCGTCAGGAGCGCTACGTGGCACGCGGGGCCTATGGCGCCACGGCCAATCTGTTCGTCCGTTGGGACGTGCTTGCGCGGCTCGGGGGATTCGACCAGCGCCGCAAGTCCGGCGCCGATCGCGACTTCGGGGAACGGGCCCGCTCTGCCGGCTTCCTGATCGGTTTCGCATCTGAAGCGGCGGTGGTTCATCCGGCACGGGAACGCCATGAGCTGCTGCACAAGGCCCGGCGCGTGATGGGTGGGCGGCTCGACGGTGTGGGCAGCTATCCGCTGCTGCGGTTGCGGGAGCTGCTGCTACATCTGCGGCCCCTGCTGCGGGAGACCGTCGTGGTGATCCGTCTCCCCTTGGCCCCGCGAGAGCGGCTGGGGATGCTGGCTCTGCTGGTGCACTGCCGTTGGGTAGCCGTGCTGGAGTGGCTGCGTCTCTGCTTCCCCCACAGCACCAGCTTGCGCTGATCATGAGCTTCCTCGCCGGCCTCAACGATGCCCAGCGCAAGGCGGTCGACCATCACCAAGGACCGCTGCTGGTGGTGGCCGGCGCCGGCAGCGGCAAGACGCGGGCCCTCACCCATCGCATCGCCCACCTGATCGGCCACCACGGCGTGGACCCGGGTGAGCTGCTGGCGGTGACCTTCACCAACAAGGCCGCCCGCGAG
>JBJTBH010000238.1:0-8594 GCA_046091285.1 Cyanobacteriota bacterium
AAACAGGGGGAATACCCCCCGAGTTTGCATTCTTCTACGGAGATCTACAGGGAGTTGCAGGGGGTTTGAAAAGGTGATTTTGAGATACTGATTATGAGAATAATTCGCGAGTTTCTTGCATCGGCTTTTGTATATATGAAGCCTTTGTCGCTTGGCCGACTATGTTTCCCGGTTCCGAGGAGTCACAGATTGGGGTGGTTGCGGGTGCGATTGGTTTCAGAGCTCTACTCACCCTTCCAACGCTGGAATCAGGCCCGGTGGTAGGGCCCGCCCTGCTGAATGCTGAGGGCCCGGTAGAGCTGCTCCAGGAGCAGCAGGCGGGCCAGCTCATGGGGGAAGGTCATCGGCGAGAGGCTGAGCTGCCAGCTGGCCTCGGCCTTGATGGCGGGATCGAGGCCGTCGGCGCCGCCGATCACAAAGGCCAGGCGCTCAGACCCCGATCCCTCCAGGGCCTGGGCAAAGGCCACCGAACCGAAGCAGCGCCCCTCTTCGGTGAGCGCCACAAGCCGCTCGTCGGAGCGCCGTGCCGCGCGGATCGCCTCCGCTTCCCGGCTCATGCCGCCATCACGCAGCTCCAGCACCTCCAGCCCCGGCAGCCGCTTGCGATACAGCGCCACTCCCTCGCTCACCCAACCCTTGCGCAGCTTGCCCACCGCCAGGATGCGGATGCGGGACGGATTGATCACAGCCTCAGGGTGCAACAGGCAGCCCTCTGAGGCTGAACGATCGGCCCATGGAAGGCAGGGGCGCTGGTGGGGATTGTCACGCAGGTCGCTGCGATCCCTTCGGGTGAGAGCTCGAATGACAGCTCGGGTGACAGAGAGAGCTGAGGGCATCACCCTGGTGAAGGAACTGCTCAGAGCGTGCCGGTCCTGATCTAAATCCAGATCGACGACTCCAGGACCAGCACGCTGATGCAGACCATCCAACGGATGAAGCCAGGCCCCAGAGCTTCATTCACAGCGTTCAACCACTGCTAGCGATCTCCGGTCATGGCCAGTCACCCTGAATCAAGCCACCGCATCAACCTTCGACTGGGTGGTGGACTCTGGGAGGCCCTGCAGGAACGCTGCGACCGGACCGGCGAAAGCGCCGACCACGTGATCAACAGCGCTCTGGCCGAGGTGTTGGATCTTGACCATCACACCATCTACCAGGTCTCCACCTCCGGAGCGCTGGTTCAGGGGGTGTTCGACGGCTGCGTGCGGGTCGGGGAATTGCTGGAGCACGGCGACTTCGGCCTCGGAACCTTCGACGGACTCGACGGCGAAGGGATCCTTCTTGATGGACGCTGCTGGCAGGCCCGCTCCGATGGCAGCGTGCTGCCGGCCCCTGCCGATGCCCTGGCGCCCTTCTGGGTGGTGACACGGTTTCAGAGCGATCGGAGCACCAGCTTCGAAGCCGTCGCCAGCTGGGCTGATCTGACCACACGACTGGATGACCTGCGCAGCAACGCCAATCTGTTTGTCGCCCTTCGGCTGCGAGGGGTGTTCCAGCACATCCGGTATCGGGTGGCCTGCAAGACCGGACCCGGGGTCAATCTGATTCAGGCCACATCGGCGCAGGCCACCTTCGATCTGGAGCAGGTGGCCGGCACCCTGGTCGGCTTCTGGACCCCCGACTATGCGCGCACGATCAATGTGCCTGGCTATCACCTGCATCTGATCAGTGACGATCACCAACACGCCGGGCATGTGCTCGAGCTGAAGGCCGAGCAGCTGCAGGTTGCCCTGCATCAGGAGAGCCATCTCCAGCTTGTCCTGCCGGAAACCCCGGCCTTTCTCCAGGCCGATCTGAGCGGCGACCCTGCCGCGGCCCTGGCGATGGCTGAAGAGGATCAGTCCTGATCGAGCCCTGATTCAGGTGGAGGTAGCGAGGGTGGCACCATTCCCCTACACCTTCCCCTGCCGGCCACCGATGACCCTGGCGATGTTCTGGACCCCCTACGCCGACTGGATCTACACCGGCGTCTGCATCACAGGGCTGGTGACGGTGATTCTGCTGGTGCTCAGACCCAGACCCTGAGATCACACTCCACGGACGTCTGAACACCCCAGGCCAGTGCGACGACGGCGGGCCTGGGGCATCAGGGCGCTGGCGAGGATGCGGCCGGAGAAGGAGGCAGCGACGGCGTGTCGGTGGCCTCAGGGTGGGGCTGAGGCTGCCCGGCGTCGTGCTGAACCGGCTGGATCCCTGTCCTGCGCTCGGTGGCCGGGTTGCGGCTGCCTGCATCGGCCGGCAGCAGATCAAGCGGCTCACAGACCGGGAAGCGGTTGATCGCCTTCAGGGCCGCCCTGGCATTGGTGCGCAGTTGCTCGCTGATCGCCTCGCAGTAGGGGATCTGGGCCAGAAGATCGACGGTGCGGCGCAGGATCCGCACCACATCGCCCTCATAGAGCGAGGTGTTGGCGATCAGATCGTTCCAGGGCACGCCCCTGGCCCAGGCGTGCACCACCCCCATCAATTCCGCCTCGAACCAGACCGGCATCACCACCCGTGCCCACTCCTGCTGACGCAGCAGTTCCCGGCGGATCCCCCTCAGATCATGCAGGGCTTCTTCTGCCGCCGGCGGTGGCGGGAAGCCGCTCCAGAGATCAGGACGGTTCACCTCCGTGGAAATGGCCTCCAGCACCGCCGCCAGATCGGCGGGTTCCAGTTCATCGAGGTGGCCGCTCATCAACGCCAGACCGAGCCAGAGCTCGTTGTCGCCGCGCAGGGCGGCCACGGTGCGACCGATCTCACTCGGCTCAAGCCCCTCCTCGCCCTCAAGGCAGCCGAAGAAGCGCAGGATCTCGATCAAGGCCAGCACCGTCTCCCAGTGGCGATGGGCTCTCAGGTGAAGAATCCGCTGCCGCTCCTCGATCTCCGCCTCCAGTTCCTCCATCCGGGCCCGTTGCTTCTTGAGCTTCTTGCGATCGCCCGCCCCATGGGCGGGATGGAGCTCCAGCGCCAGCTCCAGCTCGCGCACCAGATGGGCCTGGGCCTGCACCTCTCCCGCCAGGTCGTACTGGGGGGTGACCATGTCATGACGACGGGCCATCGAAGCCACCGCTAGGGCCAGGCCACCGCTCAGCTGATCCCCATGGCGGAGCTCCCCGGCACGCTGAAACTCAGGCACCGGGATCGAGGCCACCTGCAGGCAGCTCAGCTCCGCATGCAGGCTGACCACCGCGCTGCAGGGCACCAGCACCCAGACGTTCTCATCGGTGAGGCAGCACAGCAGCGGGAACTGGCCTGGGCCCTCCTGCTTCTCGACGATCACCGCCGGCGTGACCCGCCCCCGCAGCAGGGGAGCCTTGAGGCTGACCAGGGTGCCTTCGCTGGCGAAGCGCAGGGCCAGGGTCAGTTCATGGGCGAGGGTCTCCTCGGCCTGCTGCTGAAGGATGCGCAGAAGGCGACGCTCCTCCCTCAGGTGTCCGCGCTGCTTCTCGTAATCCTCGAAGTCATCCCACTCCACCTCGACGGCGTGATCGCTGAGATGCAGCAGCTGGCTGCGCAGTTCCGCGATCCGGGCTTCGTCGTCCACCAGATCGAGGGTGGCCAGGTAGCGGCCGAAGCTGCGCTCCACCAGCTCCCGGGCCTTGGTCAGGTCGTAGCGCTGCAGAAGGTTGAGCACCATCCCATAGCTGGGGGTGAACTGGCTCACCAGGGGATCGGCCGGTGCCAGGGCCAGCTGGCCCGCCTCCCGCACCCCCTCGAAGCGGCTCTGCACGGTGACCACATAACCCTGAGAATCAAGCCCCCGCCGACCCGCCCGACCCGCCATCTGCAGAAATTCGCTCCCCATCAGGGGGCGATGACCGCGGTCGGTGCGCTTGCTCAAGGCGGAGATCACCGTGCTGCGGGCCGGCATGTTGATGCCGGCAGCCAGGGTTTCGGTGGCGAACACCACCTTCACCAGCCCCTGCTGGAACAATTCCTCGATCAACTCCTTCCAGGCAGGAAGAACCCCGGCATGGTGGGCGGCGATCCCCCGCATCAGAGCATCAGCGTGCCCCCCTTCCCGCACCGCTTCCGGTGTGGCCGCGACGAAGGCTTCCAGTCGTCCACGGATCCTGTCCTGCTCCGCCGGTGTCACCAGGCAGACCTTGCCGAGATCGCGCACCGCCTTGTCGCAGCCCCGACGGCTGAAGATGAAATAGATCGCCGGCAGCATGTCGCGTTCGGCCATCTGAGCCACCACGAAGCCGAGGGGGGGCGCTTCCGGTTGCGGTGGCTTCGGTGTTTTCGGACCCTTGCGCTTGTGCCCCTTGGGGGCACGCCACACCTTGGCGTTTGGATGCAGATCCGTACCCTGCTCATTGAGCAGCGGATGCAGGCCCTTGGCGCTGCAGAAGCTGAAGGCCAGGGGCACCGGCCGGAAGGTGCTCGTCACCAGGGTGGTGGGGCCATGCACCGCATCGATCCAGTCGGTGAGCTGCCCGGCATTGGCCACCGTGGCTGAGAGCGCGACGAGCTGAACAGTGGCGGGACAATGGATGATCGATTCCTCCCAGACCGTGCCGCGCTGGGTGTCATTCATGTAATGGCACTCGTCGAGCACCACCGCTTCCACCTCTGCCAGGGGATCGTCGCCCTCCCCCTCCGCATAGAGCATGTTGCGGAAGATCTCGGTGGTCATCACCACGATCCGGGCTTCGCGGTTGACCGTGAGATCACCGGTCATCAGGCCGACGCGCTCGGCGCCGAACTGCTCACGAAAATCGCGCAGCTTCTGATTGGAGAGCGCCTTCAGGGGCGTTGTATAAAAAACCTTCTGGCCATGGGCCAGGGCCCGATGAATGGCGTATTCCCCGACAAGCGTCTTGCCGGACCCCGTCGGGGCACTGACAACGACGGAATGCCCCTGGTTGAGGGCATCGATCGCCTCCAGCTGGAACGGATCCAGGGGAAAGGGGAAAAGAGAATCGAGGCCGGGGACGTGACCGTCAGGGGCAGCACCAGTCCCTGGCGAGGCATGAACCGAACCCTTCGGCTCGCGAGAGTCAGGCGCGGCAGGCATCGAATCAGTCGCAGCTGGATCGATTCGCTCAGGAGTGGATGGCTCGGGAGTGGATCGCTTTGGAGTGGATCGCTCGAGGGTGGATCGGTCGGTGGAGCCGGTCCCAGGACTCTCCACCACCAATCCTATGGCTCCCCGCCAGGCACAGTTGATAGAAGAAGAACGTCACCCCTGATCACCACCCCCGCCTTGCCACGCCCGTCCGCCGAAATCCGTGCCGACGCCAGCCCGGCGACCGGGCGCACAACGCCCTGGCGCGAGGCGATGGCCCAGGCTCTGGCGGCCACACCACCGGACCGACGCCGCCATCTGCGGAGCTTCGAGCCGGCGGGTCAGGCGCTGCTGCGGGAAAACGGTGAGGCCAAGGCGCTGGTGGATCTGGCCAGCAACGACTATCTCGGACTCAGTCAGCACCCGAGGCTCAGGGCCGCCGCCGCCGCCGCCGCCGAGCGGGACGGGATCGGTGCCGGCGGCTCCCGCCTGGTCAGCGGCAGCCGACCGGTCCATGGGGACCTGGAGCAGGCCCTGGCCCGCTGGCTCGGTCGCGAACGGGTGCTTCTGTTCCCGAGCGGCTTCCAGGCCAATCTGGCGGCGGTGGCGGCCCTGGCGGATCGCCACACGCTCGTGCTGGCCGATCGCCTCATTCATCACTCGCTGCTGGTGGGGGTACGGGCCAGCGGGGCCGGACTGCGGCGCTTCCGCCATAACGATCCCGAAGACCTGGAACGCCGCCTGCTTCAAGCCCGCCGCGACGATCCGCAGCGGCGGCTTCTGGTGATCAGCGAAAGCCTGTTCAGCATGGAAGGCACCAGCCCCGATCCCCAGGCTCTCTGCGCGCTGTGCGAGCGGCATGACGCCCCCCTGCTGCTCGATGAGGCCCATGCCCTTGGCGTTCTCGGTCCGGGGGGCCGCGGCCTGGGGGCCGGTCAGGATGGCGTGGCCCTGATCAGCGGCACCTTCGGCAAGGCCTTCGGCAGCGGTGGCGCCTTCCTGGCCTGTGATCAGCCCCTGGGGGACTGGTTGCTGCAGTCCAGCGGTGCCTTCCGTTACACCACCGCCCTGGCCCCCCCGCTGGCGGCGGCAGCCCTGGCGGCTCTGGAGCTGATCCAGTCCGATCCGGACCGCGGGGAAGCGCTGGTGCAACGGGCCGAGCGCTGGCGCGATGGGCTGGAGGCGGCCGGCTGGCGGCGGCCCGCGGGCCGCGGGTCGATCCTTCCGCTGCTGATCGGCGATGACGCCACCACCCTGGCCCTGCAGCGGCGCCTGCAGCAGGCGGGCTGGCTCGGGCTGGCGATCCGCCCGCCCACAGTGCCTGAAGGCACGGCCCGGCTGCGCCTGGTGCTGCGCCATGACCTTCCGACCGGCAGCCTGCAGCAGCTGATCACGGCCCTGGGACCACCGGAGAAAGCTCCATGCAGGTGATCGCCATGCACGGCTGGTGCGGCGACAGCCGTGGCTGGGCCCCCTGGCACCAGGCCGCCGAGGCCCGTGGCTGGACCTGGCAGTCGGGGGAACGGGGATACGGCGCCCTGGAGCCCCACAGCCCAGTCTGGCGGCCTGAGGCCGGCCCCCGGACGCTGATCGTGCATTCCCTCGGGCTGCACCTTCTACCGGCCACCGTGCTGGCCAGAGCTGAGGCGGTGGTCCTGCTGGCGAGCTTCGCGGCCTTCGTGCCCACCGCTGCCGCCGGTCGGCGTCTGCGCACGGCCCTGCGGGGCATGGAGAGTGCCCTGGAGGGCCCCGAAGCTCCGACGATGCTGCGGCAGTTCCTGACCCAGGCCTCGTTCCCGGAGCCTCTGGATCGGCTCTCGCCGGGCCCCGGTCTCGAACCCCTCAGCGAGGAGGGCCGCCGTCGCCTGCTGGCGGACCTGCGGCTCCTGGCGGCCACCAGCGGCCTGCCACCGGGCTTCCCGACCGAAGCGGCGGTGCTGATCGTGGAAGCAGGGCTTGATCGGATCGTCGTGCCGGAGGCCCGTGCCGCCCTGCGGCAACAGCTGCCCTTGGCCGACGTCTGGCTGCTGGCGGAAGAGGGTCACTGCCTGCTCGGGAATCCTCCGGTGCAGCGCGTGCTCGACTGGATGGGCCAGGAACGATGAGCGACACCTTCACCCGGACGGTGCAACGCAGTTTCGGCCGTCGGGCGGCCCACTACGACGACCACGCCCAGATCCAGCGGGCCGTGGCCTGGCGCCTGGCCCGCCACTGCCGCGATCTGCCGATGCCGGACGGCCCCTGCGCCGACCTCGGAGCCGGCAGCGGCCTGCTCAGCCTGGCCCTGCAGGTGCAGCGTCCGGATCTGAAGCCAGCCCAGATCGATCTCTGCCTGGAATTGCTGGCTCGCAATCCCCTGGCACCGCCGCAGCCCGCCAGCTGGGATCTCAACCAGGGGCTGCCGCCGGAACTGGATGGAGCGAGCCTGCTGCTCTCCAGCTTCGCCCTGCAATGGCTGGCGGATCCCTGCGGCCAGCTCGGACACTGGTGCCGCCAACTGCGACCCGGAGGCTGGCTGGCTCTGGCGGTGCCCACCGCCACCAGCTTTCCGCAATGGCGACAGGCCGCCGAAGCAGCGGCAGTGCCCTGGAGTGGACTGGCCCTGCCGGTGGCGAACGAGCTGCTGGCCGTGGCGGAACGGGAGCTCCAGCTGCAGCAGCGGCACCTGCTGAGCTTCCAGCGACCGAGTGCTTCGCCCCTGGGTTTTCTGCGCAGCCTCTGTGACCTCGGGGCCGAGGCCAGCCGCACCCCGCCCCTGGGACCGGCGGCCCTGCGCAGACTGTTGGCCCACTGGCCCCTGGAGAACCGGATCACCTGGTCCGTGCTGCTGCTGATCGGCCAACGCCCCGGGACGGCCCATGCCCCGCTCTGAACCGCCCAGGCTGGTGATCTGCGGCACCGACACCGACGTCGGCAAGACCGTGGTCAGCGCCCTGGTGGTGCAGGGGTTGGGGGCGCATTACTGGAAGCCGATCCAGAGCGGTCTCGAACCGGACAACCCAGCTGGAGCCACCGACAGCGAACGGGTGCGGAAGCTGCTGGATCTTCCGGCGGAGCGGATCGTGCCGGAGGCCTATCGCCTGAGGGCGCCGGTGTCACCCCACTGGGCGGCGGAACAAGACGGCGTGACGATCAACCCGGAGCGACTCCTGGCCCTGCCCTCTGTCGCCGGTCCGCTGGTGATCGAGATGGCCGGAGGGCTGCTGGTGCCCCTGCGGCGCGACTGGCTCCAGATCGACCTGCTCGCGGCCTGGAAGCTGCCGGTGCTGCTGGTGGCCCGCACCGCCCTCGGAACGATCAACCACACGCTGCTGTCCCTAGAAGCCCTGTCGCGACGCGACATTCCGGTGCAGGGCGTGCTGCTCAGCGGCGAGGCCCATGCCGACAACCCACGCACGATCCGAGACCTGACCGATGCACCGTTGCTGGGCTGGTTGCCCCGGCTCGATCCACTCAACGCCGCCAGCCTTGCGCACCACTGGCAAAGCAGTCAGATGGCCCGTAATCTGCTTGCATGACGAGGCAACACCTGCTGGTCACGACGGTGGTCGCCCTGGTGTGCGGGGGGATCCTCGTGCTGTTCACGGACATCGAACAACCT
>JBJTBH010000239.1:0-2055 GCA_046091285.1 Cyanobacteriota bacterium
GTCTGGATGCACTGCTGCTGCATGCACCGGCTGATCTGACGAAGCCGGGTGGCCATCATCTGGAGGCCTGGCTGCTGGGGTTGCGGGAGCAGGGCCTGGTGCAGCGACTCGGTGTCTCGATCTACGGCGCAGAGGATCTTGAGGGGGTGAATCCGGCCTTGCTCGATCTGGTGCAGTTGCCCCTTTCCCTGTTCGATCAGCGGCTGCTGCAGAACGGCACGATGGAGCGGCTGCGCGCCCGTGGCACGGCCCTCCATGCCCGCAGCCTTTACCTGCAGGGTCTGTTGCTCACTCCGGCCGCGCAATGGCCGGGCTGGGTGAGTCCGGCGCTGCGTGCCCATCAACAGGCTCTGGAGGCCCTGGCCCGGAAGCGGGAGTGCCGTCTGATTGATCTGGCCCTCGGGTTCGCCCGCGACCAGGTGGACCTGGAAGCGGTGGTTCTCGGCGTGTGCAGCGTTCAGGAGCTGATGGCGTTGAGGACGGCCTGGACTGGACCCTCGCCCTGGCCTGACGGGGAATGGAAAACCTGGGCTCTGCAGGATCCCGATAGTCTCGACCCACGCCGCTGGCCGCGCCGATGAGCAGACCTCTCCAGCGCGAGATCTTCCTTGCCGGCGAGGGAGATGCCTGGTTTCAGCGGAATCGTCGTGATCAGGCTCTGACGTCACCCACCGATGACCTGCTGCTGCCAGCGTTGCTGGAACTCCCGTTGGCGCAGGGACCTGGTAGCGCTGTTCTGGAAGTGGGCTGCGGCCAGGGGCTGCGGCTTCATGCCCTGGCCCAGGAGAAGGGGTGGACTGTCCACGGTCTTGATCCCAGTGCCGAGGCTGTGGCGGCAGCGGCCCGGCTCGGGGTTGAGGCGCAGGTTGGGACTGCCGAGCGGTTGCCTTACGGCAATCACAGCATTTACCTTCTTGTCTTAGGTTTCTGTCTTTATCTGTGTGATCGCGATGACCTGTTTCAGATCGCAGCAGAGGCCCATCGCGTTCTCAAGCCTTCGGCGTGGTTGGCGATTCTTGATTTCTGGTCGCTCCAGCAACGCAGCAATCCCTATCACCACAGACCTGGTCTGCAGAGCTACAAAATGAACCTTCCGGAGATGTTTCTCTGGCACCCGGCGTATGTGATCACCGACCATCGACTCAGGCACCACGCTTCGCACACCCATACCGACCAGGCGGATGAGTGGGTGGCCGCCACCGTGATCCGCAGATGTCATGATCCTGTCTCCTGATCCTGTGACCACTCCGACTGCGGCCATCCTTCAGGCCCGCACAGGCTCCAGTCGTCTTCCGGGAAAGGTGCTCGCAGATCTGGGCGGCAGGCCCCTGTTGGCCTTCCTCATCGAGCGCCTGCAACGTTGTCGTGCCATTGATCACATTCTGCTGGCGACCACCGATCAGCCTGCGGATGATGGGCTGGTTGCTCTGGCGCAATCGCTTGGTGTCACGGTGGTTCGTGGCTCCGAGCACGACGTGCTGGCCCGTTTCGCGCTTGCGGCTGCCTCCACGACCGCAGCAACCCTGGTTCGCGTCACCGGTGACTGTCCTCTGGTGGATCCCGAACTGCTCACGATGGTCATCGAGGCCTTCCACCGCCAGGGCGTTGATTACCTGAGTAACTGTGTGCCTCCTTCCTATCCGGATGGCCTGGACCTGGAGGTGTTCAGTCGTCAGGCTCTCGTCCGTGCTCACGCTGCATGCACAAGCGCGGCCCAGCGCGAACACGTCACTCCCTGGATGCGTGAAAGCGGACAGCTCAGAACAGGCTGCGTGATGCACCGTTCAGATCTGTCGGCTCTGCGCTGGACAGTTGATGAACCCGAAGATCTGGCGGTGATCCGGGCTGTGGTGGACAACTTCGGTGGCCGATCTGACTTTTCGTGGCTTGAGGTTCTTGAACTGCACCATCAGCAACCACATCTTTTTGTGGTCAATGCCAGGTTCGCCCGTAATGAAGGGGCCTCCCTGGGTGAAGGACAGAAACTGTGGCGCGGCGCCAAGCGGGTGATTCGCGGCGGCAACATGCTGATCTCCAAGCTGGCCGAGATGTTCC
>JBJTBH010000240.1:0-2000 GCA_046091285.1 Cyanobacteriota bacterium
GGCCACGAAGAGGCCATCCAGTACCAGGTCACCAACGGCAAGAACGCCATGCCCGCCTTCGGCGGCAAGCTCAGCGCCGGCGACATCGCCGACGTGGCTGCCTACGTCGAGTCCATGTCCCAGAAGGGCTGGGCCTGATCCATCCACCCAGCGGGTTGACCCAAGACTGTGCTGATCGAGCCTTGCTTGGATGCCAGACCGCCCCTCACAGGGGCGGTTTTTTTATGGAACCGCTGGACGACAGCAGTCCCCAGCGCGATGGTACAAACAGCTGAGGATGCACCCGTGGGACTTGCGAAGCAGTGGGACGCACCTCTGGAGCGGGTTGCCTCATCAGCCGGTCCAAGGCGCCGAGCCAGTGCAACGGCGAAGGCGACAGCCCCTACGCCTAAGGAACACCAGCGCGCCAAGGCTGTGGCAGATTTCCTCAGTCGGGCGAAATTATCGGCGATTCGCCGGCTGCCGTGAGCTGCTGCCGTTGCTGGAGCACCGCGGAGTAAAGGTCCTCGTCAATCTCACGGATGTCGTACTCACTGGGCAGCACACCGTGGATGTGACGATGCACCGCCAGCCAGCAGTTGCGCTCGGCATCGCGGCTGGTGGCATCGAATTCGAACGATTGCTGGGCCAGCGCCACGGCCAGCTGCGGATCGCTGTGCGTTCTCTCCGGCATCCGCCACACTATGCGCAGAATTGCCAGTCATCATGACGTCCGCTCACCGCCCTTGGCTAACGGCAGGCGTCACCTGCCTGGTGGCCTGCAGTGGCTGGCTGGGTGCGGTGGTGCGGGCGCAGGACAACACACCCGGACTGGAGCTGATCAAGGGAGGCAGCACACCGGCAGCGATCGACGGCATGCAGATCCTCAACAGCCGTTCCTGCCCGCTGCTGGTGAAGCCGAGTGATTCAGATCTGCAACCGCTGTGGATCCACCCGTCCAAGGTGCAGGCCAAGAACAGGCTGGGCTGCCTGTCCGGAGCGGATGCGGTCTACGGGGCGGACGGCTGTCCTTCCAAACTCTGCGGCACCGGCAAGGGGGTGATCCCCCTGCCGGCAGACATCGCCCCCGCCGCCTCTCAGTTGCCGGCGCCGTAGGCGACCTGGCAAACAGCGTTTAGCAGCTGGGCCTGATCGGGCGTTCCAGGCACCTGGCCATTGAGCAGGCCCTGCTGGCAGTTGGCGGCACCCATCAGCGTGCTGCCATCCACGTTGTAGTTGAAACTGGCGCCGTAGCTGCCCACACCCTCCACGGAGCCGTAATTGAGCTCATAGCTGGTGTTCGGCACCACGATCACCGGTGAACTGTTGTCGGCGGCCGCATTCACCAGACCGGTGATCGCGGCACCGGTGGCCAGGCCGGCCACGCCCCAGGCGGCGGCCTTGGCGCCCCACCAACCCCAACCGCCCCAGCCGCCGTACCAGCCGGCATTCCAGGGGCGGTTGCCCCAGTAACCGCCATTGCGCCAGTTGGTATTCCAACCGTTATAATCGCGGTTGTAGAAGTTGTTATGAACGTTGACCGTGTCGTTGTTGAAGCTGTTGCGGTCGCCGTTGCTCCAGGCCGGGCGAGCACCGTCGCCATACAGCGTGTGGGTGCCGTTGTAGCCGCGCGTCCAGTCGTTGTTCTGGAAGTGGTAGGTGCCACCACCCCAGTTGCCGCCATCACGACCGGCGCCACCCCAACCACCACCATGGTCACCGCCACCAGCCCCACGGGCCTGAACAGCGAGTGGTGCGGCGGCCGTACTCAGCAACAAGGCCGCCAGCGCAACCGCTGACCAACCAGATCGGACACCCATCAGGCACGACTGGCGCTGCCAGTCACGAACAAACCCAATCAATAATCAGCGTCTCCGGCGGCGGTGGCGCTTTGAAGCGCTCTGTCACACAGTGCTGTCACAGCCAGGGGGAGCGGCCCCGGCGGGCCAGGGCATAGCCGCCGCAGCCGATGCCGGCGCCGAGCAGCAGGATCAGCCATTCGCGCACCGCGGGCGATGGCG
>JBJTBH010000241.1:0-2199 GCA_046091285.1 Cyanobacteriota bacterium
GAAGCAGAGCTCAATAGCCTCCTGCTTCTGCAGAGGCGTGAACCGGCGCCTGGTCTTGGTTGGGTTGGTCATCGATGGACAGTCTGAGGGTCATGGCGTGACTCCTATCGACCTGTCCACGAAACCGGGGCAACCCCATGCGGGCCGGGGGGAGGGAAGACGAAGCAGCGGCGAGTGACTCAACCCAAGGCTGCAACGCGGATCCTATGGGGCTTCCCAGGCGCTTCACGCAGGCTTTCACAATCGTTACAAACGTCACCGAGCGCGGCCTGGAAACCAAGGGATCGCCCCGATACCATCCGACCAGATCTCTGTGTGTCCACCCCCTCCATGCCCTCGAATTCCCCCGCGATCGACACGCTGCAGCGCCTTGTGGACCAGGTTCAGACCCTGTCCACCGTGGCGGAAACCCTGACGCTGCGCCTGCTCGAACTTGAGGAGCGGATCGAGAACCATGAACGCAGCATCGAAGCCTCCCGGTCGCGCGGCCTCGGGCCTGAGGCCGAAGAGCGGCTTGCCGAAACCGAGGAACGCCTGCTGGGGCTGGAGCAGATGCTGGCGACACCAGACAATTCCAGCCCTTCCGGGGTGGCGGCGGCAAGCGACGACGACGGCGGCTGGACCCCTGAGGAGTGAAGCCCGCATACGTAGTGATCAGATCAGTCGGGCGACGACAGCCAGAGCGCTGGGATCTCCGCGGAATAATCCTGATGCCGCTCGAACTCGAACGGACCGGCCAGGGATCCCCAGAGTTGCTCGTGGGTGGTCGGGTCATGACCCCGATCGATCGTGCGCATGTGCCGCGGTGAGATCTCGAAGTTGCTGACGAGATAGGCGGTGCTGCCCTTGCGTTCCACCAGGCAGCGACACCCCGGTTCCACTTCGCCCACGAAGCCGTCACCGTCCTCACGGACGACATAGGAGCAACCCTGGAGCAGCCGCAGATCCTGCTCCTGGAGTGCCGCCATCCTTTCGGGATCCTCGATCGCCCCCCAGAAGCGGCGTTCCTCTTCGATGGCGTGGTTGTGGATCACAAGGGCGCCGTTCTCCTCCACCGCGCGCAGCACACGAATGCGATAGGGCTGACCAGGCGCGAACGCGTACCACTGCTCCAGCATCAGCGAACCCGGCGCCAGATGCACCAAAGGCCGGAAGGCCACATGGATGTGGGCGTAGATCGGCGGGTTCTCAAAGGCCTGCTGCTGGTTGCTGAAGCTGCCACTGAGCAGCTGGACCAGTCGGTGGAGAGGACGGCTCATGGGCGGGATCTTAAGCAGAGTTGAGGCCTGGGCTGGGGGTGTTCGGGCGTCAGAGGCCGAGCAGCCTCAGGCGGAAGGCCGCCACCTGGCGGGCCATGGCGGCCTGCTGCACCAGGAAGGGATGGTCGTTGATCTGCTCCAGAATCAGTTCCACCTTGTCCTCATTGCTGAGGCCGTGGTTGGGATGCAGGTGGGAATGGCGCTTCCAGGCCTCATCGAAGGCCAGGGCAAAGCTGTCGGCGTTGTTGAACACCTGGTTGGAGCTCGGGGGCGTTCGCATCGATCGATGGACGGGATGGAGGCCCTTGATTCTCGCGTCAGCGCCGCCGGCTGAGCCTGACCGCCGTTGGCGACGGTTCCTGGCCCCAAAGGCGCACAGGCAGCCGTTGGTCGCACCGCCCCGCGATGCGAAGGAGCGCAGATCCTGGATCCCTTCTGGAAGATGGCATGGCCAGGGTGAGGTCGCCCGTTCGGGCCGTGCACAGCCGTTGGGTCCGGCGTGTTGCATCAGGGACCGGCGAACCGAGAACCCAGGCTGTCGCCGGTGCCAGTCATTCGCGCCTGCACCATGCCAAGAGACATCGCTGCGATCTCCATGGACGAGGAAAGAAGCCAACCCCCCAGAACAATCCAATCCAAAAGGTCGTCAGTATCACTCGCCGAATCCCTGGGGAAGTAACGGCACCAAGGTGAGCCACCAAGGAGACACCACCGAGTAGACGGCACGAAGAAGGTGGCACACGTGCCGAGGGCTGAGCAAGCTTTTCCAGGTAAGATTAAGCCATCAGGCTAAGGCTCCCCCTAGGTGTGTAGTCCCACCAGGTTGTTCATCTGACAAGGGGGTGTGAGGTTGCCAGGGTCGGGGTGTCACCGCCCAGCCCAGAACCTCACACCCCATGCATAGCCACCCCAATGCCCGGCTGACGCTGATCAGTCGGGA
>JBJTBH010000242.1:0-5690 GCA_046091285.1 Cyanobacteriota bacterium
AGGAGCGGAACCGCTGGTTGCCGCGCTATCTGGCGATCTATAACGGCCGCAGGTGCCATATGGCCCTGGCCGGCCGCACCCCGATTCAGCAGCTCGGACTGTTGCGGG
Source organism: Cyanobacteriota bacterium (assembly GCA_046091285.1). GTDB lineage: Bacteria > Cyanobacteriota > Cyanobacteriia > PCC-6307 > Cyanobiaceae > CAIXOZ01. The sequence goes on from JBJTBH010000242.1 coordinate 109, forward strand.
CTACTGAATGACCTGGTGAGAAAACACACTTAACGTTCCAGCAGTTGCCAGAAGCTCCACTTCTGAGCGAAGGCCTCCCGCAGCCGCCCCGCAAAGCTGGCGTGGCTCTCGATCCCCTCCCAGTCGTCGATGCGGGCATCAAGACGCTCGCACAGACGGAGATGTTCGGCGGCATAGCGATAACGCTTCGAACGCCCCATCGACAGAGCAAACACCACCATCGAACGCAACAGCAGACTGGCAGCCAGCGGGTGATCGATGCTGAGCCGTTCGGCAGCTGGCTCATAAATCTCATAGGCATCACCATCCCAGTCTTGGACGTGCTCAATCACGTATCGGGCGGCCTGAGGAAGGGAGGGCCAGAACACCAGGAACTGCAACGTCACCAACGGCAGCGGATGGGCGATGGCTGCCTTGAACGCCAGTTCTTCTGCCTCGACATCGTCAAAGGCATCAAATCGCTGCAGGTATTCACGCAGGAGTGGAATCGAAAGGGTGGTGCTGAACACCTGCCAGCGATGCCGCCGCGCCTCCTCGCCACGGCCCAGGGCTTCCAGAACGGTGATGCGAGTGGCGTGCCATTCCTCCGCCTCCATGATCTCGGTCGCCCTGGCGGCCTGATCCAGCACCGCCAGGGCCTGCACCGCCCTGTCCCCCTTGAGCAGCTGGCGAGCCACGTCGGCAGCGGTGTCTGGCCAGCTGAGCTGTGAAGGTTCGAACAGATTCAGATAGGCATCCAGATCACCCCGACCAACGGCGATCTGTTCCATCAGGTAGCGATCGACGCCGGCACGCGCCAGCAGAGCTTCCTGGAGCTGCATCAGGCCGGCGTCCCCGAGCAGCGGCGTCAGCACCGGAATCAGTTCCGCGAACTGGTCATGACCATTGTCCTGAAGCAGGTCGACCGCATGTTCCACCAGGGTGTCGTGGCTGCTGCCGGCTGCCGCCGCCAGGCTCGCCAAGGTGTTCACTCCCCGCTGGAACAGACTCATCACGGCTCCAGTGGAGTCTGAACAGCGGTCCAGCACCCCTTCGCTCAGGGTCAGCAGACGCACCTGAAGCTCCACCGCCAGGCCTGGATCCGTTGTTGCGATGGGCCCGCTGATCGCCTGCTGCTGAGTCTCCAGATCCGCGAGCAGCGTCTTTCGTCGGGCAGAGTCGATGAAGGTGCTGGAGCGGGCGATCGCCGCCAGTCGTTTACGCACCTCCTGGGCGACGTCCTCTGCTCCACCGGCAGCGGCCAGTGCCAGCCTCAGTCGGCGCTGAATCAGCGCGTCACCAACGCTCACCTCCATCAGAAGCTCAGCCAGAGCCGCCGCGCCCAGCGCCTCCAGATTCCTAACATTGAGGGTTCGCTTGCCAGCCATGGGCTCGAATGCCGGACCCTGATCATGGCGCTGTTTCCCCCTCTCCTGAAGGGGTGCGCAACCATCCCATGGCCCTGAGGGCCCTCAGCATTCAGCGGGACGTGCACCACCATCAGATCACGAATCCTCCTGCGCGGACATCAGGCCTGCGCACCTGCTGATCACCGCAAGCCGTCCATCGGCGGGAGAGGCGCTGGCCCCTCGGGCCTGTCCCGCCAGCTGCAACACCAAGCGCCCCAGCCCCCTGGGGTTCTGCCGGTGCCGATGGCTCCACCCGTTCCGTCCGAGTCCACCTGGCGGCAGTGGCGGGGTTGATTGGCACAGGCCCCTGAACATCGGGGCAGGGGAAAGGAGCGGGGCGAAGGATCGCCTGTCAACCCTGAAGGCCCAGAAGTTTGAACGCAGCCAGGAGCAGCACCAGGGCAAGAAGGCGGCGGATCAGGGCCACAGGCCAGTGGCGACTGCCCAATCGGGAGCCCAGGGCTCCACCAAGCAGCACGGCGACAAGCCATCCCAGCAGTGAGGCGCTCGGAACGGCGTGGAGAGCTGTTGGGCGTGTCAGAACCAGGCCTGCAAGACCAGAGATGGAATTGAACAGAATGAACAGAACCGACGTTGCCGCAGCCTCACGGGTCGTGCACCAGTTGCAGAGTAGAAGAAAAGGCGTCAGTAGAACACCGCCGCCCGTCCCTGTCAGACCGGCCAGGAAACCGATCGCTCCGCCACTGAGCGCCAGAAGTGGAGCATTCGGTCGAGAAAGTGTGTCTGGATCCCGGCTTGTCAGGCCAAGTCGGAAGGCCGTGATGATCAGAACACCCCCAACCAGCTGTCGAAACCACAAGCCAGGAAGATTGAGCCAGCCACCAAGAAATGATCCAGGAATCGCCAGAAGATAAACAGGCCAGATGGTTCGCCAGGGCAGATGGCCGGCTCTAAGAAAGTTCCAGCAGCCAAGAGACGCCACCACGATATTCAGGATCAGGGCAACAGGTTTGATCGTTGCTGGTGACAGACCAGCCAAGGCCATCAGAGCGATATAGCCCGACGCTCCTCCATGGCCCACCCCTGCATAAAGGAAAGCGACGACGGCGAAACCTATCAACAGCAACAGATTCAACAGGGTCATCGATGACGCAGCGGGGCAGGAACTCTGGAGTGACTCTGGCCGTACCGACAGGAATGTGATGCCGTCAGGCCTGCCGAGTCAGCCCTACCGAGTCAGCCCTGGGGTCAGCGCCAGCAACAGCCCACAATCCCGAGGGTCGTCAGGCCGTCATCGGTGTCAATCGCTGCCGCAGCCTGCCGATCAGATTCTGAACCTCCTGACTGCATGGCAGCCGCCCCTCGGGCAGCACCAGCCAGAGCTGCTCCACCAGCAGCGGCTGCTCAGCCAGGGGCTGCAGTCCATGGCGTTTCAGCCATGACGGAACCAGGAACTCCGGACTGATCGGCAACGCCAGCGTCCGATCACGGGCGCGCTTGATCCAGGCCTCAACCTCCTGGCAGGCCGCCGGCTGCTCCTCAAGCCGGTAGCCCTGGTGCTGGCGGATGAGAGGCAGCCAGGGAGCTCTCGCTTAACGCGGCAGCAGCACCCGGCGTGTATCCCTGTCGGTCGCCACCAACTGCAGGGCCATCATGCCGAGGGGAATCGCCTGCAGTCCGTTCCAATGGGACAACTGGCCGGATCGCGACGGGCGCTCCATACAGAAGGAACTCAGCACGGCGCCATCGAGGAGGCCATGGAGGACCAGCTCCGCCCACTGATCCGCGTTACGGAAGCGCGGTGGCACCCCCTGCAGACCCATCCGTTTTCGGAGCAGATGCTGGTGCAGCAGATCCGTGCCGATCCGCAGCCATCCCGCCATCAGACGGTGCTCCCTGTAGGCCAGCCGCAGGTGCTGCAGGCAGGCATTGTGCCCATGCCGGCAGACCGTGGCCCCCAGACGGGGCGCCAACAGGAATTGTTGCTGCATCAGCTGCAGGCTGCGGCAGACGGTGCTCTGATGCAGCATCAGAGCCGCACCGGCCTTGGTCTGGGAGCCGGTCAGCTCGAGGTAATCCAGGATGTGCAGATCCTCCAGGGCCGTGGGTGGCCGATAACCGCTGGCCGCCATGCTGCTGGAGTCGATCACGTGTTGACCTGAGAACCTTGCTGACAGCAGCCTCAGGGCACCCGGGCTGAACTGGGGATTAATTCGTGCGAAAGAGAGCGCTGCGATCCGGCCGCCACGGAGGCGCTGGGCTGCCGCTGAGACCGTGGTGGAAGTGATCTGAGCAGGTGCCCCATCAGCTGGCTGCCGCCACCGTTGCCGTACCGCCTGCGAGGAAAGGATCGGCCGATGGAGCCAGCCATTCCGCCAGCCTGGTGTAACGCCTGCGGCCCAGATGGTTCCTGACGGCCATCGCCAGGGCCTTCTTCTGGCCCACCAGCACCACCAGCCGCTTGCCGCGGGTGAGGCCCGTGTACACCAGATTGCGCTGCAGCATCGCGTAGTGCTGCGTGAGCAGCGGGATCACCACGGCGGGGTACTCGCTGCCCTGGCTTTTATGGATCGTGCAGGCATAGGCGGGCACGAGGTGATCGAGCTCGCCCCAGCCGTAGACCACCGCCCGGCTGCCGGCCGCTCCTGCACCAGGGCCGGCCTCGCTGGTGGGAAACAGCACGCTCAGCTCACTGTTTCCAGAATCGATCGCCTCAATGGTGCCCACATCCCCGTTGAACACCTCCTTCTCGTAATCGTTGGCGATCTGCATCACCTTGTCGCCGGGCGCAAACCGCCAGCCGAAACGCTCCACCTGCTCCGTGGGGTCTGGATTGAGCAGCTTCTGGAGCTCGATGTTCAGAGAACGCGACCCGCAACCACCGCGGGCCATCGGACAGAGGACCTGCACCTGGGCGATCGGATCAAACCCGAAACGGGCCGGAATGCGCTCGCCCACCACCTTCAGGATCAGATTCACCGCCTGCTCGGGTGTCTCGGCCGGCAGGAAATAGAAGTCGCTGCTCTCGCCACCGGCAGGGGAGCCCAGATTGGGGATCGTGCCGGCATTGATCGCGTGGGCGGTGGTGATGATCCGGCTGCTGGCCGCCTGGCGGAACACCTCGCTGAGCCGGGCCACCGCCAGGGCGCCGCTGGCGATCGCATCGGCCAGCACCTGGCCGGGACCCACCGAGGGCAGCTGATCCACATCGCCCACCAGCAACAGCGCCGCCTCCGGTGGAATGGCCGCCAGCAGTGAAGCCATCAGCGGCACATCCACCATCGAGGTTTCATCCACCACCAGCAGGTCGCACTCCAGCGGCAGCTCGCCGTTGCGACGGAAGCCGTAGGCCGCAGGATCGAACTCCACAAGCCGGTGGATGGTTTTCGCCTCCAGACCGGTGGCCTCAGCCATGCGTTTGGCGGCGCGGCCGGTGGGGGCGCAGAGCTGAATGCGCAGCTTCCTGGCCGCCAGGATGCGCAGGATGGCGTTGATCAGCGTCGTTTTGCCCACCCCCGGCCCGCCGGTGATCACCAGCAGTTTGCTGATCAGGGCCAGCTCAACGGCGTCCTTCTGGCTGGGGGCAAGCTCCAGGCCCAGGCGTTGCTCCACCCAGCCGATCGCCCTGGCCGCGTCGATGGCGCCCCAGGGTGGTGTCCCCAACGCCAGCTCCTCCAAGGATTCGGCGATGCGGCGTTCATCGCGATGCAGGTGGGCCAGGAAGATCGCCGGCTCGCCCGCCAGGGTGTCGGCCACCACCGAGCCCTCGCTGAGCTCGCGGTCAAGGGCGGTCTGGATCAGGGCCGGTTCGAGGGGTTCGCGGCGGCTGGCGCCGGTTTCATCCGCTTGCTCCACACCGCCAGCAGCTCGCCGGCCAGCTTGAGCAGTTCGGCGGTGGGCAGGCCGCAGTGCCCTTCGCTGCTGGCCTCCAGCAGGGCGTAACTGATTCCTGCCTGCAGGCGGATCATCGCCGTGGGTTCGATCCCGAGGCGGGCGGCGATCGCGACAGCGGTGCGGAAGCCGATGCCACGGATGTCGCGCGCCAGGCGGTAGGGGTTCTCCGCCATCACCTGCACGGCCTCATGGCCGTACGTCCTGAAGATCCGCACCGCCCGGGCGGTGCCGACGCCATGGCTGTGCAGGAACACCATGATTTCGCGCACCACCTTCTGATCGGCCCAGGCCTGGGCGATGCGACTGGCCCGCACCTTGCCAATGCCGGGCACCTCCTGC
>JBJTBH010000243.1:0-5613 GCA_046091285.1 Cyanobacteriota bacterium
CTCCAGCGCTGCTGTCGCCCACAAGAGCACCCCCCACCCCTGGCTGTCGCTGATCACCGTGCGCGTGCATGGCGACGACCCGGAGCTTCTCGCCGGCAAACCGGCGCCCGATGTCTTTCTGCTGGCCGCCCGCCGGCTCGGGGTTGAGGCCCGCAACTGCTGGGCCTTTGAGGATTCACCGGCCGGTGCCACCGCCGCAGTCCATGCCGGTTGCCGTGTGCATGTGCTGGCGCCATCCGGTCTGCCTCGGCAGGCCTATCCAGCCGAGGTGATCTGGCTGGACAGCCTCGAGACGATCAGGCTTTGACGCCGGAGGTCCGACCTCAATAAAGCCGGCTCAGCACGAAATCAGGGAGCTGCAGCAGGGCGCTGCGACTCTCGGAAGGAGGCAGCCATTGCAGGGCTTCCCGGGCTTCCCGGGCGAAACCTTCGGCCAGGCTCCGGGAGCGGGCGATGGCCTCACAACCGCGCACCAGGGCGAGCGCCTGCTCCAGATCTCCCTCCTGGCTGAACTCACGCTCGATCAGACCGGCCAGCACCGGCCGCTCCTCAAGGGCATAGAGCGCCGGAGCGGTGAGGTAGCCGGACGCCAGGTCGCTGGCGGCAGGTTTGCCCAGCTGCTGGTCGCTGCCGGTGAAATCGAGGATGTCATCCACCACCTGGAAGGCCAGCCCCAGCTGACGACCGAAGGTGTAGAGGGCATCGAGATGCTCGCCAGGCAGTTCCGTGAGCACCCCGGCCGCCCGGGCGCTGTTGGCGATCAGGGACGCGGTTTTGCAATAGCTTTTTTCGAGATAGGCCTCGAAGCTCTGGCCGGTGTCATAGCGGAACAGCCCCTGCCGCACCTCGCCATCGGCCAGATCCATGATCACCCGCGACAGCAGCTTCACCACCTCGAGGTCGTCGAGATTCGCCAGATGCCAGCTGGCCTGGGCGAAGAGGAAATCACCCGCCAGCACGGCCACCCGATGGTTGAAGCGGCTGTGCACCGTGGCCACACCGCGGCGTGTGGAAGCCTCATCCACCACGTCGTCGTGAACCAGGGAGGCGGTGTGGATCATCTCGGTGATCTCCGCCAGTCTCCGGTGCCGCGGCGTGAACTGCCCTTCAGGGCTGATCGCCCGGGAGATCAGCAGCACGATGCCGGGCCGCAGCTTCTTGCCGCCCGCACTGAACAGATGCTCGGCCGCTGCCTGCAGGATCGGATGGCCAGCCCCGATCAAGGTGCGCAGATCAGCCAGGAGGGCATCAAGGTCGGCTTCGACCGGCTGGAGCAGTTCTGCGACCGTTGCCATGAAACCCAACCGGTGCGGGGATCCTAGAAGGATCAGCCCGCCGATCGCAGGCAGACCTGCTCCACCGTCGGCTCCCGGCCGATCAGAGGGGCTGCCGCCCGAGCGAATGTCAGGGCATCACCGGTGACGCAGAAGCGGCAATCCGCCAGCGGTTCCGGCAGGGATGGCAAGCGTTGCTGACCGGGAATCGGTCCATCGCCCAGGGCGCCGAGCAGGGCCACCAGGCGATGCGCGGTGGCTTCCGCCGGATCCACCAGCCGCACATCCTTCGGCAGCAGTCGCTCCAGCAGCGGCGCGAGCAGGGGGTAGTGGGTGCAGCCCAGCACCACGCTCTCGACACCGGCCTGCAACAGCGGTCGCAGATACTCCAGCGCCGCTTCCTCGATCGCGGGTCCATGGAGCTGACCGGCCTCGATCAACGGCACAAAGGCCGGACAGGCCACCTCCACCACCCGCGCGGAGGGGTGGTTGGCCCGGATGGCGCGGCTGTAGGCACCACTGGCGACGGTGGCACTGGTGGCCAGCACCCCCACCCGCTTACTGTTCAGGGCTGCTGCGGCACTGTCGATCAGGCCGACCACCGGCACCCCCGCTTCAGCCACGGCGATATCGAAGGCCAGGGCATTGGTGGTGTTGCAGGCCATCACCAGCAGCTCCACGCCCTGCTGATGGAGCCAGCGCACCACTTCGCCGGCGATGGCGCGGATCTCTTCCGGGGAACGCTGGCCATAGGGCAGTCGGGCCGTGTCCCCCAGATAGAGGCAGGGCTGGCGGGGGCGACGCGACAGCAGCTGCCGCAGCACCGTCAGGCCCCCGAGGCCGCTGTCGAACAGGCCGATCAGGGGGCTCACCGCAGCACCTCGGCGAGGGCAGCGGAACCGCCGGGCGCGATCGCCAGCTGTCCGAGGTACTGGAGAATGCCGGCCGCCACCGCCAGGGCGAGACGCCGGCGATGGGCTGGATCGGCCAGTCGCGGCGCATCGAGATTGCCGGTCACGAATCCCATCTCCAGCAGGGAGGAGGGCATCGTGGTGCGGCGGATCACGAAAAAGCGCGCCTGACGCACGCCGCGATCCGGGCTGCCGGGCGAGACCGCCAGCACCTGGTCCTGCACCGCTGAGGCCAGGGCACGGGATGGGGCACTCTCGAAGAAGAAGGTCTCGATGCCGTTCACATCCGGACGGTCCATCGCGAGGGCATTGGCATGCAGGCTGAGGAACAGATCGGCGCCGCTGCCGTTGGCCAGCGCCACCCGGGGTGGCAGATCCACGTCCACTTCCGTGGTGCGGGTGAGCAGCACCTGCACGCCCCGGCTCTGCAGCAGCTGCGCCACCTGAAGCGCCACATCCAGCACCACGTCCGTCTCCCGCAGACCGGCGATGCCCACGGCGCCGGGATCGGGGCCGCCATGGCCCGGGTCGATCACCACCTTGAAGCGACCGCGGGGCACGGTCGGCAGGCCGGCGGCGGACAGGGGCCTCGGATCGGTGGGAAAGGGGGTCAGGGGTGTCTGGCTGATCTGCGGTTGACGACTGCCGAGATCGAGCGGAGCCTCGACATCGCCCTCGCCGATGGCGGGCAGCTCCCGCTTTGTAGGCAGGGCCGCCAGGGCACGGAACTCCATCTCCCAGCGGTCACTGGCCGTGCCCACCAGCCGAAGATCGCGGGGGTCGAGGGAGGTGCCGCTCTGAAATTCGAGCACCAATCGGGTGAGATCACCGCTGGGCCGGCCGATGCGCACCTCCCGCAGGGCACTGCCGGGCGGCAGGGTGACGGTGCGGGTGCGGCTGGGAGCACCGGGAAGGTCGATCCACACCCGGGGGCCGCGTGTGAGCGTTCCCTGCTCGTAGAAGGCCAGGGGGCGAAGACCGGCTGGTGTGCGCAGCTCCAGGCGATCACCCCGCCAGCGCCAGGCGGCGAGGCTGCTGGCGGCACGAGCCGCCGGGGCCGGGCAGGACAGCAGCAGCAGCAACGCCAGGGTTCCGCCCGTCCGATGCCAGGTCCAGCCGCCCACCCAGTGAGGCCATCCCATGCGTACGCCCTTCAGAAGAGCCCCGGGCGCCGGTGCCGGAGACTAGGCATCTGATCGCGCACCCTGCGGCTGTGGGTGATGTCGATCGGTGCGACCGCATGACCGGGCGCGACACCCGCATCAGCCAGCACCGTTCCCCAGGGGTCGATCACCAGGGCATGGCCATGGGTGGAGCGGCGCCCACCATGCTGGCCGGTCTGCGCTGGAGCGATGACATAGGACGTGTTCTCGATCGCCCGGGCCTGCAGCAGCACCTGCCAGTGGTCCTTGCCGGTGAAGGCGGTGAAGGCGGCGGGCACCATCAGCAGGTCGGCGCCCTGGGCGGCGAGATGGCGATAGAGCTCCGGAAAGCGGACGTCGTAACAGATCGAAAGGCCGACACGGCACAGTCCGGGCACTTCAACCACCGGCGGCAGATTGTCCCCAGGCCTCACCGTCGCTGATTCGCGATAGGTGATCCCATCGGGCAGGTCCACATCGAAGAGATGGATCTTGTCGTATTGCGCCAGAAGCTGGCCGTCCTTCCCCACCAGCTCGGAGCGGTTGGCGGTCAGTCCCTCACCGGCCGGGACCGGAAATCCCCCCCCGAGCAGAGCCACCTGGTAGCGGCGGGCCATGGTGACCAGGAAGCGGCTGCAGCGTTCCGCCAGGGTCGGCGCCAGCGCCAGTCGTTGTTGGTCCTCGCCCATGAAGGCGAAGTTCTCAGGCAGGCCGATCAGTTCGGCGCCCCGCCGGACCGCAAGTTCGATCTGCTCCTCGGCGGCAGCGAAATTGATCTCGGGATCCGCCGTGCTCGTCAGTTGAACAGCCGCCGCCAGAAAGCTCCCCACCACCGGACCCAATGCGTGGCCAGACTGTAAGGGAGCCTCAGGGCAGCCAATCCTCAGCGAGCCCGCAGCACCCCCGGTTCCGCCGGGGTGGGCACGATCGTGAGGGTGTCGACGGCGGCACAGCAGGCGAAATCGGCATCGTGGTTGCCGATCCCGATCAGCCGCTGTCCATGGCTGGCGGTACGCAGACAGGCTTCCGGCTGCTCTTTCCACTGCTGCCAGAGGGCCAGGGCGGCCTGCATCTCATCGTTGGCCAGATGCACAGCCTCCGCCTGCGACGATTCCGCCACGGCGGCGGCCACGGCCCCGGCCGCCAGGCTGTCCTCCAGGGAATAATCCCCCTCCCAGCCACTGCCCACGATCCAGACGCAGCGGGCCTCGGCCTCCAGCAGGCGGCGGGCGACGGCTGAACGGTTCGGCAGGCAGGCCGTGACCAGCAGTGGCACGTTGCGGACCCGGTCCAGGGACCGGGTGCCGTTGGTGGTGCTCATGAAGATGCGCTTGCCGCTCACCGTCTCCGGTGTCACCGCCAGAGGCGAATTGCCGAGGTCGTAGCCCTCGACGCGCTTGCCGCCGCGCTCACCCGCCCGCAGGCAGAGCTCCTGGGGCCAGGCCGCCGCCTCCTCCTCCAGCGCCTCAAGATCAGCGAAGGCCTGAATCGCTTCGGCACCGTTCTCCAGCGACCAGGCGATCGTGGTGGTGGCCCGCAGCACGTCGATCACGACCGCGGCATCGGGGCCGCCCTCAGCCTTGGCCTGGATCGGGGGGACCGATTCCGAGGTGTGGAAGTAGGAGATGTGCACGACGCGGCCCAGGGGTGAGGTGCGCCACAGTAGTCAGCTGACAGTTGGAACGGGACGTGGGAGTGGGGAGCTGGTCCAGGCGCTGGGCCCGCCGGATGTTCCGGAGCGCTGCAACGGCAGCCCTCGCTCCGGCGACGGCGCCATCGCCTCCGGCCACCACCACTCCAGCCCCTGAAGCGACGACGGCAGGGCCGCGCCATCACGAGCCGGTGAGCCGTGAACAGCGCCGCGATCTGAGGGGCTTCCTGCAGCTGCTGGAGCAGCGCGGCCAGCTGCGGCGGATCACTGCAGCGGTGGACCCTGACCTTGAACTGGCGGCGATCGCCGATCGGGTGCTCAGCCTGGGTGGACCCTCCCTGCTGTTCGAGAACGTGATCGGCTCGACGATGCCCGTGGCGGTGAACCTGCTGGGCACCGTCGAGCGCGTCGTCTGGAGCATGGGCATGGAGGCGCCCGAGGAGCTCGAAGCCCTGGGCGAGAAGCTGGCCCTTCTGCAGCAACCGCGCCCGCCCAAGGGCCTCAAGGAAGCGGCCCGTTTCGGCGCGGTGTTCTGGGATGTGATCGTAGCCAGGCGGTCGTAGGATCCCTTCCCCCCCTGCCAGCAGCTGGTGTTGCTGGGGGTGGCGGTCCCCCTGGTGGCGCGGCCGCTCGTG
>JBJTBH010000244.1:0-8975 GCA_046091285.1 Cyanobacteriota bacterium
GCTCAAAATCCTTGCCGAAGTAATAGTCGCCGACCAGCACATCGTTGAACCCGGAACCCTCGATGTTCTCGATCTGCGAGAGCACCCCGGTGAGGGCTTCGGCCACCGCACGGCTGCTGAGGTTGGTGGGTTGTTCGGTGGCAATCGCCCGGGCGAAGGCATTGAGCCACACGTCCAGATCGCCGCTGCGGCCGGCCTCGATCAATTCGTTGCTGGTCGCCGCCGTGAAGCTGCTCTGCAGCTGAAGACGCCGGGCGTCGGCCAGGGGCGTGCCCGGCAGTGGTACCAGGCCGTTGGCTTCAGCCTGCCGGCGGGTCTGCCATTCCTGCTGCAGCTCCAGGGCAAGGTCCCGCAGCGTGTTGCTGGGCACCGCGAGCAGGCGGGCGGCATCGCGGGCCAGCGCCGCTTCGGCGATGCTCGAGCCGGGCAGATCTTGCAGAGCCGTGGCGAGGCGGTCGGTGTCGCCCCAGCCATCGCGGCTGGAGTAAGCCGACACCGCTGTACCGATCAGCTTGATCCGCCCCAGATCAAGCAGCTGGCTGGAGGCGGCCAGCTGCGCGGCCTCCACCACGCTCAAGGTGGAGCGCGGTGTGATCCCCTTGCGCAGCAGAGCGGTTTCGATCTGCCCACGCACACCGGCCTCCACATCGCGCAGCAGGCCGTTGCGATCGAGCCGAACCAGGTCGGCGTCGGGGTCGCCGGGAATCCAGAGAATCGGGTTGCTGGCTGTGATGTCGCCCAGTTCCGGCAGAAGCGCCGTGTCGCCATCGCTGAGCTCGCCGAGCAGAGCGGCCAGCGAGCTCAGCGGGTCGAAGCGTCGATAACCGCGGCTCGCCATCGGCGTCAGCAGTGCCAGCAGCTCCGCCGGCAGGTCCTTCAGCAGGGTGTCCGGTGCCAGTTGCCGGGCATCGCCACTGCCGGGCAGCAGGATCACCGGCTGTTCGCGCCAGCTCAGGTTCACCTGGGCGGCGCCGGGATCGTCGCGGTGGCTCACCCGATCGAAGCCCTCGCCGCCGATCAGCAGGTCGTGGCCGCTGCCGCCGATCAGAACGTCGTTGTTGAAACCGCCACGGATCGTGTCGTTGCCGCTGCCGCCATCCATCCGGTTCGGGCCGCGCAGACCGAGGATGACGTCATCTCCCTCCTGGCCAAGCAGGATGTCGTTGTACTGATCGACGTCACTGCCGTAGATGACGTCGTTTCCGAGGCCACCGTCGAGATACATCACCGGGACCGCGGCATCGGCGGTGCTGCCGCGCAGCACATCATTGCCGTCGCCGCCTGTCAGCACCCCGAAGAATTCGGGCAGGCCGGTGAAGGCATCCTCCAGCCAGTCGCCGAGCAGTGAGCGGCGGAAGGGGATCCGGTAGGCGTCGTCCTGATCGAGAACATCGTCGCCGTCACTGCCATTGTTCGAGATGATGAAGCGCAGCTGCCGGCGTGCCTGGTCGTCGGCGGAGGCGAAACGGATGCGCCCTTCGTTGAAGCTGGTCTGGAAGTGCAGGAGATCCTGGTCAATGCCATCGAAGAAGACCAGCGTTTCCGGCGCACGTACACCATCGACGATCGCGTTTATCCGCAACACTGCTCCGTGTAGTCCCAGCTTGACTGTCGCGTCGCTGTAGTCAGTTGGTCGATATTCCTGCAGGGCGTAGCTATAGAGAACTTTGCGTCCGTAGCTGTCGAGGATTGGCTGACTCAGGAACCGTTCGGCTGCCCGTTCGTTGCCGCCTTCGTCTGTGGCCAGAACACGATCGCTGAAGCCACCAGATGGCGCCGTCGGGGCTTCCGGATCCTTGCGGTAGAGGATCTGATCCCAGACGAAGCTCGCATCCTCCGGTAGATACAGCTCAATCGTGTCGAGGAAGGGATTGAAGTCGTCGATCACGACGATCGTTCCGTTCGCGCCGCTGCTGACCGGTGTTCCGTAGAGGTTCTGGTGGGCATCCCCGAGGCGGAACACGTCCTCAACGGCCGTGCCGCTCAGCACCGCCAGCAGGTCGTAGTTGCTGATCTCCTGAAGGCGTTGCCCCGTGGTGAACGTATCGATGACCGTCTGCAACGGCACCGATGCGTTGATGTTCCGCGCCTGGATCAGGGCCTGACCCAGGGCCGGGATGTCGGCGGATTCAAGGCTGTAGGCGCTGCCGGTCGGTGTCCAGATCCAGTCCCCGTTGGGGAATTGCCGGTTGAGGGCATTGGGATCGCTGCTGAGCAGTGCCGCTTCGTTGGCGGTCTGGGTGTACTGCGGTTCCGCGAAGATGCGTTCCATCGCCAGCAGCGTGCCCTGGGCCAGCTGCTGTTTGAAGGTTGTCACCGTCATCGGTGCGCCGGTGCCGGCGCTCACCGTGCCAAGATGCAGGCTGGTGTCCGGTTCGGTGTAGGGAAGCAGGCTTTCCTGACCGGCGCGGCGGTGGTCGGTGGCGTGCAGTTCAAGTTCGTAGAGACCAGCCAGCGACTGCTGCCCCTGGCGCGGGCTGAGGGTGAGCAGATCGATGCCGTAGTTGAGCTGTCCGGCGCTACCCGGCTGCAGATAGGCCCCTTGGCTGAGCGAGTTGGCTTCCAGCTCATTCCCCAGTGCCTGGATGTCCTGGCGAAAGGCTGTCTGCAGCGCTTCGATGGCATCGCTGCGGCTGTAGTCGGTGTTGCCATCCGGGGAGGACAGACCGATGTAGCGATAGATGGCGTTGGAATACAGCTTCTCATCACCAAACTCCGAGAGCGGAACCCTCGGGTAATCGGTGGAGAGGTCTGAGGTGAGGTTGATTTCCGAGACGGCGAATACACCGAGAACCACATCGGCTGCGCCGCTGCCGATGCCCTTGGCGTTGGGGGCCAGGGACAGGATGAAGTGGCTGGTTCTGGGATCGAAGCTGTAGGTCTGTGCGATCCAGTCCCCCTTGATGGCATCGCCATCGGCCGGATCCAGTCCGAACTCCAGCTTGCTGAGCACGCCGCCGCTGCCGAGGTGTTTCAGCAGCAGTTGGCCGGTGCCGGAGAGGTTGAGCCGATTGAGGGCGCTCTGGATCTCCGGTTGATTCAGCAGGGCCTTCACACCGGGGAACTGGCCGCCGATCAGTGCACCGAAGCCATCGCGACGGCTGGTGAGTGAACTGCCGAAGTTGCCGTTGCTCAGAAGCTCATAGGCCTTGCGCAGATTGCTGTCGAGGCTCGGATCCTTGATCACCTTGTCGAGATTGCTGGCCTTGAGCAAGGCCGCTTGGCCGTTGAACGGCACACTGACCTGGGCCCCCAGCTGCAGGCCGCTGCCGCTCAGCTGACCGCTGCTGGAACTGAAGATCAGGTCCGGCAGGATGGCGGTCAGTTCACTGGCATCAAAGGCGTAATCGAAATTGGCCCAGCGTTGATCGTTGTTGTTGATCGGGAATAACGCATTTTCAAAGGCCAGCTCTCCGTTCTGATCGCCTGGTTTTGCGTTCTCCCTGAGCAGATTTCGATACACGAGTGTGACGGGATTGCCACCTGCCTGGGCTGAATCTGCGAGGTTATTCTCGTTGTTGGGCAGAGCGAAGAAGTCTTCGCCGTTCAGCAGCAGGTCGAGATCACCGTCGCCGTCGATATCGCCGCTGTTGATCGTGCCGTTCGCCAGACCGTAGAGATTGAGGTCGGTGGCCTTGAGGATCGGCGTGCCATCAGCAAGGGTGCTGTGGAACAGGAAGAGATTGGTCTGGGGAATGGCGAGGGTGTTGCCATCGGCGGCACGGCGGGTGGCCGTACCGAAGCCGATCGTCGCCAGATCGCCCTTGCCGTCGTCGTTGGCGTCAAAGACATGCAGATCGCCGGCGTAGATCCCGAACGGCCGCAGCTCCTCGTCGTTGATGGCACCGTCGTTGTTGGCGTCGCTCCAGATCCGTGGTGTGATGCCGTGCCAGCCGCCCAGGGCTTTGGCGTCCTGCTGCAGCAGGGCCAGCAGAGGGTCGGCCTCGCGGGGGCTGGGACTGTCGCTGATGTTGCCCGCCAGCAGGATGCTGCCCAGGCCCTGGTTGGAGCCGGCGGCACTTTCGCGGAAGCCGCTCTGCGGATCGAAGCTCACCCACAGGGCGCTGGCCTCCGAGAGGCTGGCGCCGCGGGGCACGCGTGTGCCCCGGCTGGTGGTCAGGTCTTCGAGGCTGACATTGAGATCGAGATCGAAGCGGTAGCTGCCTGGCTGGGCATCGCTGCTGCCACTGGTACGCAGCAGCAGCAGCGGGCGCTCCTGGCTGGCGCCGGCAATCAGGGGATCCGGCCGTTGGATCACACCTTGCAGCAGCAGCGATTCCTCACTGCCGTTGCCGTCGCGGTCGCCGGCGGCAATGCGACGCATCACCACCGTTTCATCGCTGGCCAGCGGCAGCCGATCGGGATCGCTGACATCGAGCTGCACCAGCTCGCGGGCATCGGCAGAGCCGACCACCAGCGTCAGCCGCGTCAGCGGGCTGGGGGAGTCCGTGCCGGGCACCTGCTGCAACTGGGCCGCCAGCACTGCTTTGCCCCCGCCCAGGTCGCTCAGGGCATGGCGCTGGCGGATCCAGGCCGGCACGAGCACGGCCGTGGCTCCACCTGCTCCGATGCCGCCGAACAGGGCGGTGGCATCGAAGCGCAGCAGCTCCAGCGAACCATCGGCGCGGCGGCTGATCGCTTGGCCGTCACGGACTACCTGCAGCAGCGTGCCGTAGTCCTCGGGTACCAGCCACTGCTGATCGCCATTGAGCAGCCATTGCCGCGGCTGCGTCAATGGCTGGCTGGCGATGCCGCGGCGTTCGCTCAGCACCAGAACGCCATCGCCACCGCCCAGAAGCTGCGGTGAGCTGAGGCTGCCCAGCCGTGCCGGCGTGATGGCGGCGGCGCTGATCTCCTCCCGCACCACCGTTTTGCCGCTCTCGTCCAGGTGGATGAGCGCGCGCAGGGGCAGAGGGCTGGACGCGACGATGCCGCTTGTTGTTGACCAGACCGCCAGCACCGGAGTCATCCTGGCCGCATACAGCTCACCGATCACCTCGCTCCGGGTGGGATCGGCGGGATCGGGAAGGCTCAGCTGCAGGCCGCGGCTCTGCAGACCGGAGGGTGCCTCCAGCAGGGTGGCGACCACGGCTCCCCACGGACTTTCCCCGTCGGAGCCGATCGAGACGAAGCCTTCGGCGGCCTCGCTGCTGTAGAGCCAGGAGCTGCCGCCGGTTCCGGCGCCCGTGTTCCCGCCCACCGCCAGCACGGCCCCGGTGTCGGTGCGGGCGAGATCACGCGCCGAGAGACCCGCCACATCCACGATCGCGTGGCTGAGCTGCGCGCCGCGCGCTGCGAGCTGATCGTTGGCCAGCCAGAGCTCGAGCTCTGCCACGGAGGGCAGGGCCAGGGTCCAGAGATGGCCGCTGCCGTAACCGATGGTGTTGAACGCACTGGCGCTGGTGGCGTAACCCTCCTGATACCCGCCGCGCTGGCCGAACACCGTGGGCTCTCCCTTGCCGCCACTCAGCAGGCCATCCACTGAGACACCGCTGCTGCCGGTGAGTCCGATCTCGAGGGTGCGGTTGGTGGCGATCTGCAGGGCGGTCTTGCCGGCGGCGGCGTGGCGCTCCGCCGGGTTGATCGGCAGCCATTGCACGGCCAGTTCAGCGGAGCTGTAGGAGCCGTTGTTCCCGGGGCTGGCCAGGCCCGTGATCAGAACGCCATCGGCCGTGATCGCCACGCCGCTGATCCGCTCCAGCGATGGTCCTGCGGAGAGCCTGATGTGCACGCTCTCTCCCGTTGCCTTGCCACCTGTCTCCACTGGGGTGAGGATCACGCCCACGGGAGACAGCAGACCCTTGAGCTCAGGGTTGGTCTCCTGCTGAACCTGCACCTGCCAGATCTGGCCCTCGGCATCAGGCACCTGGACCCAGCCGAGCACCGGGCTGTTGATGCTCTCCTTCTGACTCTGGAGGTTGAGCAGCCGCAGATCCGGTGCGCTCGGTGTGGAGCCTGGCCTCAACAGGACGCTGAGGTTGGCCAGATCGCCGGCCTTGATGCGGCTGGTGAGATCGGTGGGGACGCTGGCATCGAGTGCCGCCAGCCAGGTCGGCGCGCTGAAGCTGCCGGCCTTGGCCAGTTCCAGGCCGTAGACGCGCAGGTCGGCGCTTCCCGAGCTGCCAGCCATGGCCTGCAGTTCGACCCGATCGCCCAGGTCCACCAGGGCCAGACGGCGACCGTCGACCGCGGCCGGCAGCTCCAGCTCCGTTGCGGTCTCTGCGCCCTTGGCCCAGTGCAGCAGTCGTGCCGGGCTCGCTGAGCCTGTGCCTGTCGAGGCCAGCAGCCACAGGCCAGCCTTGCCGTCATCGGCGAGGGAGATGGACCCATCGAAGCTGCCGTAGCCATTGCCTGGCAACGGCTCAGCGAAGCCGAGCGGCATGAGGCTGTCGCTGCTGCTGTCGCCCAGCTCCAGTCGCCAGAGGCGTTGCTCGGCGGCATCACGGGCCCAGTTGAAGGCCGACTCCACGACCACCAGCTGCCCATCCAGCGCCTGCAGCCGCAGGCTGTTGCTGCCTGCGCTGCTCAGCAGGCTTCCCTTCAGCGTCAGCGGGCGGATGGTGCCGCCCTCCAGGATCATCAGCCGATCAGCCGAGACACCCCGATCGAGGAAGGCGACACCCCCCATGCCGAATGGCGTGATCGAGAGGCCGGAGATCCCTGGGTAGCTGGACACCGAACTGCCGAGCGCATAGCTCCCGACAAGGGCACCTTCGGCATTGAGATGCACCAGGTGGTTGGCGTCGTAGCCGGTGCCGCTGGAGCCATCCAGCACCAGGAAGCCGCCATCGGCCAGGGGCTGCACGGCGGCTGCGAGAGATCCGTAGCCGATGGGCTTCAGGCCGCCGGCGACCGGCTTGAGCACCAGGCTGCCGTCTGACTGGAACCGGCCCAGCTGAAGCACACCCTTGCCGCCGCTGAAGTCGGCGGCGTAGGCCAGCAGGCTGGCTTCTCCCGCCGGATCCGTGGCGACCACCACATCGGCGAGGTAATGGGACCCGCCGCCGTTTCCGGGTTGATTGAGACTGGCAAGACTCTGGGCCGCCTGGCCGGCGATGGCCGGCAGCCGCTGCAGTTCGACCGGCGCTCCATAGCCGTTCGAACTCAGCAGAAACAGATCTCCCTGGCTACAGGCCTTCAGCCACTCGCTGGCGTAGGGCTGCTGCACCTGTTGATTGGCCCCCAGTTCCAGCAGGCGCTCCGTGATGCCGCCCCGGCTCCTCCAGATCGACTGCCGATTGCTGACGCCGTCGTGGCGCGAGCTGATCCAGTAGAGATTGTTGCCGCTGATGGCCAGGCTGTTGTTGACGATGGTCTCGCCATCCTTCAGTTCCGGTGTGAGGGCCTTGAGGCTTCCATCCGGATGCAGCAGCAGCAGGCTGCTGGAGCCATTGATCAGGGCACGGGTGCCATCGGCCAGACGAACCTGGGCGTCGACACCATCCGTTGACCCCAGTGGCTGCGCGAATCCGGCCTGGCTGCCGGCGTTCAGGACGGCGCTGGCATCGGCGTGGAGACGGGTGAACAGGTCTCCAGCTGCCAGCGGCTGGGCGATCGGCAGGGTGAGCACCAAGCCGTCGCCGCAGGTCTGCACGAGGGCCTCAGCCGCCTGGCTGAGCAGGCCATTGGAGGATGGCAACGCGGCCAGCGGGTCGGCCTTCAGCGCAATGGAGCCCGCCTTGCCGGACAGCCTGATGCTCCAGAGCTGCAGCTCCTGGCTGGCACTCTGCAGCAGGACCCAGGCCTGATCCTCGCGGAACCAGCCCACCTTCGCCACGGCCTCGATGCCAGGCAGCTCCAGCCGTGTCAGCGTCAGACCGCGGGCATCGGTGAGCCGCAGCTCGGCCCGGCCCTCGAAACTGACGCCGGCCATCAGCACATGCTCCGCCGAAGCTGCAGAGCGCTGAAGCTCGAAGCCGCCGCTCTGCAGATCCTGAAGGCGGTTGATGGCACCGGTGGTGTTGATCGTGGCCTCAGCGGCGGCCAGATCAACCACCTGCAGGCTCAGCACATCGCCATAGCGATCGGGGGTGATCGCCCCGTTCAGTGCGCTGGTTCGCCACTGTCCTTCGCTCGAGTCCACCGTGCCGCTGGCCTCGTCGAGGCGGGTGAAGCTGTCGGGCTCGCCATTGCTGTCAGCGCTGGCGAAGGCCCACAGAGGTGTTTTGCCGTTGATCGGCCAGCCGGTGCTCTCCAGCACCACCGAGCTCCAGTCGCGCTGCAATGGGGATGAGGGAACCTGTCTGCTGCGCAGGGCAGGCGTGGTGGCCACCAGCTCGCTCGGCAGCACCGGGGTTGTGGCGCTGCCGGGATCAAGCCACAGCCAGTTGCCGAGAATCAGATCGGGCTGCGCATTGCCGTTCTGGTTGCTCCAGACCGGCGTCAGGCTGCTGTCCTCCCGCCAGCTGCCGGCGGAGGAGGGAATCTGAAGCGCGAGCGGCCGTGCCGTCGTGCCGGTGAGGTCCACGACCGTTCCAGCCGGATCAGTGAAGGCCTGCAGGTCGTAGGCCCAGGCCTCGAAGCCCAGGGTGCCGGCACCGCCTGAGCGCCAGCCCGCCTGCAGCAGTGTGTGGCTGAGCCTCGTGCCTCCCTGCACCAGGCTGAAGCTGGGGTTCAGCTGCGCCTTGAGGCCAGCCGGGTAGCGCCGATCACGGGAGGGATCACCGCCCACGATCTGCGGGCTGGAGGCCGAGGCGACCCCCTCGCTGAGCACGGTGATCTCGCGGAAGCCGGTGCCGGCTTCATCGAAGCGGGCCTCCCCATCGCCATCGAGATCCTCGGAGCGGGTGGTGTTGAGGTAGAGGGCGCTGCCGGGGATGGAGGCGTTGATGCTCACCACCACCCGGCCGGTGGCGGCCTCACTGGTGGGTTCTCCGGCATAGAAGAGCTGCTCCACCAGCTCCCAGCCGCCCGCATCCACCACGTCGCCCACGCTGCTCAGCGGCTTGACCGAGCCGGGGGTGATGAAGTTGAGC
>JBJTBH010000245.1:0-5360 GCA_046091285.1 Cyanobacteriota bacterium
CCTCGCGATCCTGCAGCGGCTGCACGCGGCAGGCGTCCAGGGGCTGGTGACGCGGGTGAGCGAGGAGAAAGCGGCGGCGGTGCTCGTGGCGGCCCAGGGCGGCGAGCGCCGAGACAGCAGCCAAGCGAACGAAGACAACACTGAGCATCACCAGCCGCCCTCGGAGGCTCCCCTGGAGATCGGCCACCACGCTGAAGCCCGGCTGCTCCTGTGTCCGCCGGTGACCGCAGCCAGTCCCGCCCCCGAGGCGGCGGAGGTGATCGTGGTCTGCGCCGGCACGAGCGATCGGCGGGTGGCGATCGAAGCCCAGCTCAGCCTCGCCTGCCACGGGATCGCGGCGGCGCTGGTGGTGGATGTGGGCGTGGCGGGCCTGCATCGCCTGCTCGAGCGGCTCGAGCAGCTGAAATCAGCCCGGGTGCTGATCGCCTGCGCCGGCATGGAAGGGGCCCTGCCGACGGTGCTGGCGGGCCTGCTGCCCCAGCCGGTGATCGCCGTGCCGGTGTCGGTGGGCTACGGGGTCAGCGCCGGCGGGGTCGCCGCCCTGAACGGGATGCTCGCCAGCTGCGCCCCAGGCCTGTGTGTGGTCAACATCGACAACGGCTACGGCGCCGCCATGGCCGCCCTGCGGATCCTGAACGTGCAGCGATAGCGGGCGCCAGGGCTCAGAGGTGGCTGAGCTGGGGATAGGCGGTGAGCAGTTCCTCGGTGCTGAGCACCTCACCGGCGCCCTCGGGTTGCCAGATCACCTCCAGGGCCAGCAGGTCGTCGGCAGCGATGGCCCCGAGGCTCTGCAGGGCGGTGCGCAGCTGATCGGCGCTGCTGACCTTCGGCAGGGTGAGGCGACCGCTGCTGGCCACCAGCAGGGTGATGGCGATGAAGTCACTGGAGGCATCGGAATCGCCGGCGCCGCGGCCATCGCGGCCTGTGCTGCTGCTGATCCGACCCCCCACATTGCTGGTGAGCTCCTGGCTCAGCTTGCTGCGCTCGCTGAGGGCCAGGCGCTGAAAGGTGGATTCCGCCGAAAGTTCCGGCACCTGACCGACCTCGGCATTGGCATAGACCCAGAGATCGGGATGACGGAGGAGCGCCAGGCTGGTTTCCTGCAGCACCTGCTGCAGCCCGGAGGCGCTGGAGGTGTCGGCGCGGGAGGCGAGCTGGCGCAGATCCTGCTGAAGCTGCCGTGCTGAAGCCAGCAGACCCACCTGCACCTGGACCAGGGCGACGCTGCCGTTGGCGCGCGAGCCGTTGATCACCGGGCCATCGCCTCCGCGCAGGGCGCCATTACCTGCACCCCGCAAGGCATTCACCAGCACTCCGGCGATCGCCAGGATCACCAGGAAGCCGAACAGGCCACCGCCGCCGAAGCCGAAGATCGGGATGATGAAGGGAAAGCCGAAGCCACCACCACCGCCATAACTGCGGTTGTAGCCGCCGCCATAACCGCCGCCGCCGCCGTAGCTGCGGCTGTAGCCGCCACCGCCGCCGCCGCCCCCGAAGCGGCTGCCGCCGATGCGACCGCCACTGGCGGCCCAGCTGGCGGCGGGCAGGCTGAAGACCACGGTCGCCACCAGCACGGGCACCAGCACCCAGGTGCGCAGCTGACGAAGCCAGCTCGTGTGTTCCATCGATCGGCGGCGGCGCATGGCAGGAAGCGGGGCGTTCAGGGGGAATCCCCTGCGGGCAGGGAGCAACGGGCGGGGACCGGCGGGGCGATACGGACCACCCCGACCGGAGCAGCCGTTCTGAACGATTGCCCGATCGACTCTAGGAACCACCTCCGACGATGGTGACGATTTCCAGACCGTCGCCGTCAACCACCACCTGCTCCGGCCAGCGGCTGCGGGAGAGGATCTCACCGTTGAACTCCACCACCACCAGCCGCGGTTCGTAGCCGCAGTGACGAAGCACAGCATCGAGGGTGAGACCAGCCGGCACCGCCCGCACATCGCCATTGATCCGCACCGTGATCTGAGCAGCGCTCATGGCTGCAGCTCCTCGGCGCCCAGAGCGGCGAGCAGGTCACCGCTGGCGGCAGCGGGATCGGCGGCGGCGGTGATCGCCCGCACCACCGCCACCCGGGTGGCCCCTGCGGCCTGGACGGCCGGCAGGGTGGTGGCATCGATACCGCCGATCGCGAAGAAGGGAATCGGGCAGTGCTCCACCGCCTGGCGCACGTAATCAAGACCCACCGGCGCTTTCCCCGGTTTGGTGGGGGTGGCCTGCACCGGCCCGACCCCGACGTAATCACTGCCCTCGGCCAGGGCCTGGCGCAGCTGCGCCAGGGCATGGGTGCTGCGGCCGATCAGGCGATCGGGACCGAGCAGCCGCCGGGCCTCTGCCGTGGGCAGGTCCTCCTGGCCGAGATGGACGCCATCGGCCCCCACCGCCAGGGCCAGATCGAGCCGATCGTTGACGAGGAACAGGGCGCCGTGGGCGGCGCAGAGCTGGCGCAGGGCCCGGGCCTCGGCCAGCCGCTGACGATCGCTGAGCCCCGGGGTGCCCTCCTTGGCGCGGTACTGCACCAGCCGCACCCCGGCTTTCAGGGCCGCCTCCACCACCGCCTGCTGCTCAGGGCCGGCGCCGACGATCAGATACAGACGGCACTGGGCCAGGAGCTGCCGGCGCGAGGCACCATCGCCACGGGCCTGCAGCAGCTCCGTTTCCAGGTCGTAGAGGCCGTAGCGGATCGCGGCCGCCTCCTGGGCCAGCGGTCCCGGAAGCGCGCGCCCGAATTCCTCCAGCACCCGCAGCGCCTCCTGGGAGCGGGCGGCATTGGCCGCGACCACGGCCCAGCCGCCATCGCGCTCCCCCTGGGCGGGATGGCCCAGACCCGCCGCCGGATCGGTGGCGGTGTGGCGCGCCAGCTTGAAGCGCTCGTCATGAACGCGCCCCAATCGCTGACGCATGTCCTTCAGTCGGCTCACCAGATCGGGCCGTTCGAGCACGAAGCGACACCAGTCCTCGAGCACCCGCAGACCCTCGCGGGCGCGATCGAGGTTGGCATCGAGCAGGCGATCCACCGCCCGCGCCTGCGCCGCATCGGCTTCTGGGCGGATCTCAGGAGCGGCATCCGTTGACGTTGAGCTCATCTCCGGCGGCAAGGGGGGCTGGACGGCGGACCTTCAGTGTGGGGGATCGCTGTGAGATCGGCGCCTGGGATCGGCTGTTTAGGGTGAGGCCCCCACTTGCGTGCATCCCGGCACTGCCCCCGATGGAGACAGGAGGATCCGACCGTCCGATGCTGGTGCTGGTCTCAGGGGTGCTGCTGCTCGGCGGCATCGGCCTGTTCATCGTCTGGGGCCTGAGCCACGCCTATCCAGGCTTCTGAGCCGTTCGTCAGCACCGCCCGCGCCAGGTCGGCATCCACACCGATCTGGGTGGTGAGTGCCTCCAACGAAGCGAAGGCCTGCTGGCTGCGCAGCCAGCGCACCGGCTGCACCACCAGCTCCAGACCATTGAGTTCCAGGGAGCGATCGAGCAGGTGAACCTCCACGGCGGAGGGAGCTTCGGGATCAACGGTGGGCTGCGGGCCCAGATTCATCACCGCCGCCATCGGCAGGCCATCGGGGGTCCAGGCCCAGGCGGCATAAACACCTTCGCGGGGCAGGAACTTACGGCCATCGATCTGCAGGTTGGCCGTGGGCCAGCCGAGCTGGCGACCGAGGCCACGGCCGCTGTGCACAACACCGCGGAAGCGGTAGGGGCGTTCCAGCAGATCGCGGGCCTCGTCAAGCCGGCCGGCCGCCAGGGCGCGGCGGATGCGACTGCTGCTGAAACGACCGCCCTGATCGGCGAGCATCGGCAGCACCTGCACCTGCAGCCCCTGGGCGTCCCCGAGCCGGCACAGGAGGTCGGCGTTACCGGCGCGACCGGCCCCGAAACAGAAATCGGCCCCCACCGCCACCCGGCGGGCCTGCAGCTGATCGATCAGCACCTGATCGACAAACTCCTGCGGACTCAGGGCCGCCAGCTGCCGATCAAAGGGCACCAGCACCAACTGGCGGATGCCGAGGGGTTCGAGCAGCTCAAGCTTCTCGGCGGGCAGATCGAGGCGCAGGCGTGGCTCCCCCTTGAGCACTTCCCGTGGATGGGGCCAGAAGCTCACCACCGTCGGCACCAGGGGCGATGGCGCCGCCGCCACGGCGGCGATCACACGGCGATGGCCGTGGTGAAGGCCATCAAAACTACCGAGGGCCACAGCCGTGGGACCGTGGGCCTCCTGGGGCGATCGCAGGAAGATCAAGACAGGATGCGGGGCTCGATGGATCGCACGATCAGGGCTGGGACCAGGGTTGAAAACGCGGAGTGGAACCGGATCCGTCCGTTGGCGAAGGCGCTGACACGGGACGGGACGGGACGGGATCGCGAGACCTGGGGTGATGCCGGGCCAGGGCCTCGGCCACCACGGGAACGGGCGGAACCCCCTCGCCGCGGTGATCCTCCCATGGCAAGTTTGGGGAGACCGATGCCCGTCGTGCCGGATCGGCACCGACCCCGCCCATGGCCGACCGCCTTGACCTGCAGCTGATTTCAGCCGCCCTGCGCCGGATGGGCTGGATCCGCTTCTGGACCCAGGTGGTGTTGGCGGTGGTGGTCGTGGGCGTGCTGGTGTTCAACAACATCGGCGGACGCCTGGCGGCCAATTCCTCACGGGCTCTGGGGTTGGGCCCTGGGATCTCCCTCACCACCCTGTCGTTTCTGGTGCTGCTCTGGTGCCTGTGGCAGAGCTGGCTGATCATCCGCTGCGGCCGGGCTCTCGACAGCCCCGTGCGACCCGGCAAAGGCGAAACCTCCCGACTGATCAAACGTGGGGTGCTCGCGGACCTGGTGGGCCTGGTGCTGGCGGTGGTGGGCTATCAGTCGCTGGCGGGCAGCCTGTTCGTGCAGGCCTCGCAGCAGGTCCCTGGCTTCTTCGGGGCTCAGATCCAGATGCCCGCCGGCACCCAGGGCCGGGTGGTGGGCCTGCCGATCACCTCGATCGAGATGTTCTCAGTGCTGGGCAACACCCAGGTGCTGTTCGCCCATGTGATCGGCCTGCTGATCAGTCTCTGGCTGCTGCAGCGGATCCACCGGAAGGGTTGAGGGAAGGGGTGACCTGAATTGGCATCGCCGACGGTCTGACCTGCCTGCGTCGCCTTCAGGGTCACTGATGCGGCGTCCAGAGCCGAACATCCACGTGCTGAGAGGCGCAAGAGAAGTCCTGATCTGTTGTCAGCAGCGTCAGGTCGAAGCGCTGGCACAGCTGGATCAGCAGGGCATCAATGGTGCCGATCTGGACACCCCTGCGGCGGCAGACATTGCGGATGTCGGCGGCGGCGATGTGATCCTGCTTGTCCGGTTGAAGGAAGGCGAGCACGGAG
>JBJTBH010000246.1:0-2443 GCA_046091285.1 Cyanobacteriota bacterium
CTTTCGGGTCACGCTCTCGTCTCCCTCCAGCGGCACCACCCTTGGCACGGCGACCGCCACGGCCACCATCCTCAACGACGACACCTCGATCGCCATCACCACCAATGCTCTCAGCAAAGCCGAAGGCCTTGCAGGCTCCACTCCCTTTGCTTACTCGATTGCGCGCCGGGGCAACCTCACAGGCAGCAGCAGCGTGAGCTGGAGCGTGACAGGTTCAGGGCCCAACCCCACCGATGCTAACGACTTCACAGGTTCCACCTCGGGCATCCTCACCTTCACCCCTGGACAGGCGTTCCAGGTTCTCCAGGTGAATGTGAAGGGCGACACGATCCAGGAAGCCGATGAAAGCTTCACGTTGACCCTTTCAGCAGCCACCGGTGCCTTTCTCGCAACGTCGAGCAGCAGTGGCCTGATCAGAAACGACGACCTGGTCGGAGACGCCAACTCCAACACGCTGATCGGCACATCTCTAGCGGAATACATCAATGGCGGTGCCAACGTCAACATCCTCACCGGCGGCAGCGGTGCAGACACGTTTGCGTTCAATTTCGGCCAATCGCCGATCAATACCCCAGATCTGATCACAGCTTTTGCCTACGGCACCGACAAGCTCGCCGTGCTCTCCAGCAGCGGCGCCCGGCTGCCAGCCCCTGTGAGCTTCAGCCGCGCAGCCGAAAACGCCAATGCGTCCACCCTGGCGGATCTGGCCTTCTCGATCTCTTCCGATTCCAATGGGGCCTTGTCAGGCAACCAGATCCTCGCCGCCAACAGCGCCGTGATCGTGCGCTCCACCAATGCGGCCATCGCCGGCATCTACGTGATGATCAACGACAGCGTCAGCGCCATTTCCGCCACAGACGACCTGATGATCAAGCTGGGTGGCATCACGGGTGGTCTGCCGGCGGTGGGCGCGATCAACCCGGCGGCGATGTTTGTCTAAGTTGTCAGCTAGGGCTGGGGATACACGTTTGGCATCGATGAAGAGGGGGCGGCATTCATGAATTGGCGCGTGTCGCGGGTGGAAGGCTCGAAGCCGTAGCCGTAGGTGGCGCCCTCGGTGTCGTTGATGATGCGGGGAGTGACCATCACGACGAGTTCGCGTTTTTGGCGAGCATTGCTGCTCTCACGGAAAAACTGCCCCACGATGGGAAGATCCCCGAGCACGGGCCATTTTTTCACATCCTGAATATCTCGATCGGAGAGCACGCCGGTGAGGATCAGGGTTTGTCCATCCCGCACCCGGGCGCTGCCGGTGTCGAGGCTGCGCAGGGCCAGGATGTCGATCAGGCCGCAACCTGCCACAGGTTCACGGCGGATGGCGGCGGAGATGGAGGGGGAAAGCTTGAAGGTGACAAAACCATTGTCATCAATCTTCGAAACCTGGGCGCCAAAGGTGAGGCCTGCCACCCCCAGCACAGGTTGGCACGTGTTGGGTGCACCGTTTTGACCAGCCTGCACATTGAAACTGGTCACAACCTGCTCGCCAACGACCACGGCCGATTCATTGCCCTTGTTGCGTCCGATCGAGGGGATGAAGTTGTTGGTGCTGGTGTTGTTGATGAAGCTGGTGCCGCCCAGGTTGCCCCCTTGAGCACTGGAGTTGGTTTGGCTACTGGTGCCGGGTGCTTCTTCTGCAACCTCACTGAGGATCAGGGTGGGGCTGGCAAGCACTTTGGTGGTGCTCGATTCAATCACCGCCTTGACGAAATCAAAGAAGTTGTTGCGAGGGTATTGAAAAGCCTGCGGTGCCGCATAGGTCTGCTTGCCTTGAATCAATTGGGTGATCCCATTACCGGTCACAACTTGTGGGGGGTCAATGCTGATCACCCCTGGTTGGCCAGGATTGTCATAGGCACCAAAGCCAGGCCTGGCGAAGTAATTGGGGTTGAAAAATGGCGTGGCTGATCCTGGCGGTGGGGGATTGAGAAAAATGCTCCCTTCCCCGCCTGGCCCGGGCAGCTTGTAGCGCCCAGCCCCCACAATCGGGCTGCCATTGGCCCCGTCATACAACCCCGGCAGGCCAGCTTCCGGAGCACCTGGCGGCTTGAGCGCACCGAAATTGGCCAGCAGTTGGCCCTGCTGATTCACGATGAAATTGTTGCCGTAGCGGAAGGCAAAGCTGTTGTCGATTTTGGTGTCGTTCCCCAACGACACATCCAGGATCTTGATCGAGAGGGCCACCTGCCGCTGACGCAAATCGATTTGCTTGAGGTATTGCTCCGCCACACTCACCAAGCTGGGTTGCCCCACCAGGGTGACGGTGCCCAACCGGCGATCGATCGTGCCAGAGAGACCCTGCAGGGGGCCCGGTTGGCCGCCATAGGCCTCGATCGCCGTGCCGCTGCTGGTCGTGGAGAAGGTGTTGCTGGCGGTTTGCCCGCCGCTGCCAGAGCCACCGCCCACATTGGTGGCGGTGCCCACCGATTCGGTGGTGGCGAAGATG
>JBJTBH010000247.1:0-4537 GCA_046091285.1 Cyanobacteriota bacterium
ATCCGGGCTATGGCCTCGCCTGGCAGGGCAACCAGGTGGGCAGCCGCTTCGGCAACGCCGTGGCCGGTGGCCACGACCTCAACGGTGACCACATCGCCGACCTGGTGATCGGCGGCTCGGGCGGCGCGGTGGTGGTGTTCGGCTCCGCCAGCACCTTCGCGCCCGGCTCCCGTCTCGACCTCGCCACCCAGGCGCCGGGTCACGGCGTGGTGATCCAAGACGACGCCGCGTTGTTCAGCGCCCTGCTGGTGGCCAACGCCGGCGATGTCAACCTCGATGGCAACAACGATCTGCTGATCGGCAGCCCCGCCGCCGTCGACGCGCAGAACCAGCCGATCGCCGGCAAGAGCTATGTGCTCTTCGGCGGCCCGGGCTTTGCTGGAGGTGCCAACGCCATCACCCTCTCCAGCCTCGAGCAGGGCGTTGGTGTGTATGGCTTCGTGGTGGAAGGTGCCGGCAGCGAGGTGGCCGGCGCCGGCGACCTCAACGGTGACGGCGCCGCCGACCTCCTGCTCAGCGAACCCCAGGCCAACGGCCAGGCCGGCATCAGCTACGTGATCTACGGCGGCAACGCCAACCACATCGGCACGGTGGCCACGCTGAATGTCGCCGACATCGGCACTTCCGTGCAGGGCTACACGATCGGTGGCGCCGCTGCCGACTCCCTCAGCGGCGCGGCGGCGAGCGCCGCGGGCGACCTCAACGGCGACGGGTGCGCCGATCTGCTGCTTGGTGCGCCCGACTCCCCGTCGCAGACGGCCCTGAACAACCTCCAGGACGCGTTGCAGAGCCAATACATCATCGCGCCCAGCGCTGCCAATCCCCAGTTTTCGGCTGCAGCCCCCCTCCCTTATACCAACCGGGCCAATCCCAGCCTCGAAGAGTTGATATTGACCTCCACCAGCCAGGGCATCCTCGCCACCTGGGTGGACACCAGCAGCGGTGCGCCAGCCCTGATGGCCGCCTTCTGGACCATCGGAGGGGGCTGGCAGCGCACCCCGGCAACGATCACCACGGGCACGGCAGATACCAGCATCAGCGATATCGAAGTAGCCGGAAGTGGCAAGACCGTCATTCTCAGCTGGGTGCAGAACGACAACAGCACCAGCACCGCAAGCCATGGTCAGAGCACCTTCACCAAGAACCTCTGGACCCCAGCGATCGTAACGACCGACAGCAACGTACAGCCGCCGGCAACGATCGACAACATCATCCAGAACCCCAACGTCGGCCGCAGCAGTGATGGCAGCAACCGCTACGCGATCAGCCATCGCAGCGTGAACGAAACCGATGGCGTCGTCGTTTTCACCGTGATGCGTAGCGGCGATCTCTCCCGCCCCACAATGCTCCGCTATCGCACCGAAGACGGCAGCGCCACAGCAGGCGCGGACTACGAACATAGCGAGGGGCTTCTCCCGTTCGCCCCGAGCGAAAGCGAGAAGAGCGTGACCATAAAACTGGTGAATGATGCGCTGAACGAATATCGCAGCGAAAGCTTCAAACTCAAGCTCAGCGACGGCGAGGGGCTCGCACTCGAAGCCCGGGCCACCCTGCAGGACTCCAGCCCAATCAATTTGCTCGCAATCGACAGCGGCTTCCAGATGAAGGGGCCGGGGGCCGCGATGCTGGGGGCGGCCCTGGCCCCTGGAGGACCGATCGGGCAGAGCAGCAGCACCGGCCAGCCTCTGGATTCCCTCTGGATCGCCGCGCCGGCCGACGATGGCGGCGGCGGGGTGCTCTACCTGCTGCGCGGTCAGAGCGGCGCGGAGGCCGTGGACACGGGGCTCAACCTCGACGCTCCCGGCCCCAACACCACCGTGATCGCGGTGACCCGGCCCAGCAACGCCGCCAGCGCCACGCCGCAGACCGGCGCCCACATCACCAGCTGGCAGAACGCCACCACAACCTGGACGGCCGTCAGCGCGCCGAATGCCAGCGGGCAGGGCGGCCAGAACGACAGCCAGATCTTCCTCTTCGACAGCAGCGCCGTGGCCGGAGGCAGCAGCCGCAGCATCGCCATCGATTCCCTGGCGACCCACCCGATCCGCGGCAACAGCGCCGATGGCTTCGGCGCCGCCGTCGCCCTGGCCGACCTCGACGGTGACGGCACGCCTGAACTGCTGGTCAGCGCGCCCCTGGCCGGCAAGGTGTTTGTGTACAAACTCAGCGGCAGCGGCACCGCCATCAGCGCCGGCCAACCGGTGGCGACCATCTCCGCCCCCGGCCCCGTGGGCCTCGGCAGCGCTCTGTCGGTGCTCGACCTCAACGGCGACCACCACCTCGACATTGCCATCGGCGCGTCGCTCTACGCCCCGTTGCACGACAGCTCAGGGGCCGTGCTCGGCTATGGCGGCGGGGTCTACGTGCTGGCAGGCAACGGCCAGATGCCGGGCAACACCACCCTGCCCGCGAGCGCCACCTACCAAGGCCAGGCCACGCTCACCGCCACCCAGGTGTCGGGCAAGCTCAATCCCAGCAGCGGCGCCACACGCAACAACCCCAATCCCAGCCCCGACACCCCCTTCACGGAAAGCATCGGCGACGCCCTTGCCAGCGTGGACCTCAACGGCGACGGCATCTCCGATCTGGTGATCGGCGCCCCTAGCGCAGCGGTCAACGGCGTATCCAACCTGGGCAAGGCCTATGTGGTGTTCGGGGGCAGCACGGCCCTGTCAACGAAGCTGGCGTCCCTCTCCGCTGGGCAGGGCCTTGTCCTGGAGGGGGTGCTCGCCAACGGGCAGGCCGGCAGCGCCGTGGCCAATGCCGGCGATGTGAACAACGACCAGATCGACGATCTGCTGGTGGGTGCACCGTTGGCCTATGGCAACGCCGGCTCCGCCTACCTGCTGTTCGGGAGCAGGAATGCCTACAGCCAAGCCGCGGGGATTACGACCATAAGCCTCGATCCGAACCTGGAAGATTCGCGGATTTTCCAGTATCAAGGAATAGCCAATCCCCTGTCCAATACAACCATCTTCAATCCCGGCAGCGTGGGCTATGCCCTTGGCGGGATCGGCGACATCAACGGCGACTACAGCAAGGGCACCTCTGGCGGCGACGACATCCTGCTCGGCGCCCCGAGTGCTAACGACGGCACGGGCAACGGCCAGGCCTATGTGGCCATCGGCCATCCCTGGCTTCGAGGGGGTCTGGCCCTGAGCGTGCACGATCTGCGCGGCGACAACGGCTTCATCCTCCCCAACGGCAAGCCAGCCACGGCGGTGGGTGATGTGAATGGCGATGGCTTTGCCGACATCCTCACCCTCGGCGGCGGCAGCACGTTCAACCAGCCCCTCGGCAACCTGCTCACCCTGGGGGCCGACACCCTTTCGGAACTCAACGGCCCCAGAACCTTCAACCTCGCCTCCAGGGCCTTCGGCTACCAGCTCAGCCTGCAGGCCAACGGCGATCTGGTGATCGTCGATACCACCGGCATTCAGGTGTGGAGTACGGGCACGGCGAACAGTGGCGCCACCTACGCCATCGTGCAGGGGGACGGGAACGTCGTGCTGTACACAGCCGCCGGAGATGCCGTGTGGGCCAGCAACACCCCCGGCCATCCCGGGGCGGTCCTGAGCCTGGCGCCAGACGGCGGCCTCTGGGTCACCACAGGGGCCGGTCTCCCTCTCAAGCAGCTGACCGGTGACGGCGAGGTAGCCCTGCTGAACCAGGCCCAGGTTCTGCTCAGCGCGCACCAGCAACTCACCGCCTCCGGCACGGCGGTGCTGAGCACCCTGCAATCCACGGCCGCGACTTATCAGCTGAGCTTTGCCGGCGACGGCAGCCTGATCTACGCGGTGGCTGGCGGCAACAGGCTCTGGCAAAGCGCCGTGCCCACGGCACCCGCCGGTTGGGGGGTGATGCCCAGCACGGCCCGAGCCCTGATCGACGATGCATCCGGCAATCTGTTTCTCCTTTATCAGATCCTGAGCGACAACTATGCTGAGATCGATACCCGTACCCTCCCGATCACCAGCGCAGGCGTACCGGGCTCATCTCTGGTCATCACCGCGGGGGGCGGGCTGTATCTTCTCTCCCCGCAGGGGCAGGTGTTGGAGACCCTGGCCGGTGGTGCGTATGACCCCAGCCTGCCCAAAACAACCGCTCCCAGCACATTCAACACGCCGGTCACGTTGTCGACAACCGTGCTGACTGGCAGTGAACTTGTGCTGCAGGCTAATGGCAATCTGATCCTGAATCAAAGCAGCACCAGCGGCACCTCAACCCTCTGGCAAAGCGGCAGCAGCGGCTCCGGCGGAACAACGGCCACCATGCAAAACGATGGCAACTTTGTGCTTTA
This sequence comes from Cyanobacteriota bacterium, assembly GCA_046091285.1. Lineage (GTDB taxonomy): Bacteria > Cyanobacteriota > Cyanobacteriia > PCC-6307 > Cyanobiaceae > CAIXOZ01. The sequence continues at coordinate 4,301 of JBJTBH010000247.1, forward strand.
CACAGCCGCGGGCCAAGCCGTGTGGGCGAGCAACACCAACAACGCTCCAGGCGCCTCCCTCCACCTGGCGGCCAATGGGGCCCTGACGCTGCAGAACAGCAGCGGCCAAGTGATCGAGACCTTGAACCCCGGGCAACCCGGCACCTGGCCCCCGAGCCAAGCCATCCTGGCCACCAACCAACAGCTCACCACCGCCGCCACGAGCAGCGCCGGCGTGGCGGTCTGGCCCGAGACAAC
>JBJTBH010000248.1:0-4420 GCA_046091285.1 Cyanobacteriota bacterium
GGCCGCGACGGTAGCAGGGCCGACCCGCCGAAACCTCAGGAGGCAGCCGGCAGGGCGGCCGGCTTGATCGAGAGCAGCAGCTCGCGATCGCCGCGCACCACCTTCAGCCCCAGGGCCTGACCGACCGAGGAACGCTCCACCAGCGCCAGGAGGGTGGCGGGATCGCTGATCGTCTGGTCGGCGGCGGCCACCACCAGGTCACCGCGACGCAGGCCAGCGGCCTCGGCCGGGCTGTCGGGCAGCACCCGCTGCACCAGAGCGCCATCCCGTTCGGGAAGCTGCAGCAGAGCGCCGGGATCGCGGTTGTTGTCGCGGGCGAGGCGGGCCGTGAGCGGCACCAGCTGCACCCCGAGGTAGGGATGCACCACCTGGCCGCCATCCGCCAGTTGATCAGCGACGCGACGGGCGAGGTTGATCGGGATCGCGAAGCCGAGGCCGGCGCCGGGACCGGAGCGCACCAGCGTGTTGTTGCCGATCACCTCACCGGCGGCATTGACCAGGGGGCCACCGGAGTTGCCGGGGTTGATCGCGGCATCGGTCTGAATCAGATCGAGGCGCTTGTCGGAAAAACCGAGGCTGTTGATACTGCGATGCAGGCTGCTGACGATGCCGAGGGTGACCGTGCGCTCGAGGCCATAGGGGCTGCCGAGGGCGATCGCCCAGTCGCCGACCTCCAGGGCTTCGGAATCGCCGAGCCTGGCGGGTTCGAGCCCACCCTGGGCCGGGATCTTCACCAGGGCCAGGTCGGTGACCGGATCAGCGCCCTGCACACTTCCATCCACCTGGCGACCATCGGCCAGGGTCACGGCCACGGCATCGACGTGGTCGACGACGTGGGCATTGGTGAGCACCAGGCCGCGTCGATCGATCAGCACCCCGGACCCCTGGCCGCGCTCGCGCATCGTGCCGGGCGCATCACCGAACAGATCGCGAAGCATCGGATCGAGCATCGCCGGATCGAAGGCGGGACCGGTGACATGGCGCTCGGTGTCGATGCGGACCACCGCCGGACTGACACCTCGGACCGCCTCGGCCACGAAACTGTGGGGGGCAGCGGCGACCTCAGCCCAGCCAGCCCGGGCCGGCAGCAGCACCGCGACGAGGAGGGCGAAGAGGGGCAGCCAGAGGGCCCTGGGACGACGGATCAACGGCGATTCAGAAGCCATGGCCCGAGGCTAGGAGGGGATCCGGGAGGCTGCGTTCACGATCCACCGGGCCCCGGGGCGACAGGTGCCGATCGGCGAATCGGTCATCCGCAGCCGGTGGGCCGCTGATGGCACCTAAGTTTGGAAGCCCTTCGCACCGCTGATGATGGCCTCGATTCCCCCCGGCAGCCGTCAGCGCTGCAGCCTCTGCAAGGTGGAGATCGAAGGCATGGTGGGCGGCGGCGATCTGGTGCACTTCAGCATGGGGGCGCCGGGAACCCGCGCCAAGCTCTGGGCCCGGGTCTGCCAGTACCTGCGAACCCCCGAACAGACGGCGGCCTGCCTCAACCAGGACTCCGCCCTGCGCGGTGAGAGCAGCGCCGCCGACCACTACGCCGAAGCCCCGGCCTTCGATCTGGGCACCCCTTGACGCGGGGGGCGGAGGAGCGCCGGACGCCCATCCCTTAAGGTAATTTCCTGCCCTGCGGGCCACTCCGCCGGTGCTGAAGCGATGTTCGGTCCATCCACCGGTGTTTCCTCCGGTTGATCCGCCGCACCGCTGCAGCGGCCTGGCGGGGGCAGTCATCACGGCTGGATCCGGCGGGCAGCTTCCGCCCACGGTTCCACCCAGCGTCTTGCCTCACCCCCTTGCCCCCGATCTGGAGCGCCTGGCCGCGGATGTCGCCGCGGAGTCCGGGCTCGTGGTTCGCGCCCTGCAGGTGCTCACCCACCGCATTCCGATGACGGTCCTGGTGCAGGTGCAACGCCAGGACAGCGTTGACATCAGCCTGGATGAGTGCGCCGCTTACAGCAGCCGCTTCAGTGAGGTCCTCGATGCCGCCGACCTGCTCCAGGAAGCCTTCGTGCTGGAGATCAGCAGTCCCGGTGTCAGTGAGGAGCTCGAGAGTGACCGGGATTTCCGCAGCTTCCGTGGATTCCCGGTGGAGGTTCTCAGCCGCAGCGATCCGGAGGGTGAGCAACGGCGCGCCGGCCTGCTGCTGGAACGCAACGACACCCACGTTCTGCTGAATGTACGGGGCCGGACCGTGCGCCTTCCCCGGGCTTCCGTGCTGTCGGTCCGACTCTCCACCCCTGAAGGCTGAGCATTCTCTCGGCCCTCTGCTTTCACCCTGTTCCCCTGCTTCCCGTCCCGCCATGGCCCTGGTTCTGCTCCCCGGTCTGACCAACCTGATCGAGGACATCAGCGAAGAGAAGAAACTGCCGCCCCAGGTGGTGGAAGTGGCGCTGCGGGAAGCGCTGCTCAAGGGCTATGAGCGCTACCGCCGCACCCTTTATCTCGGCATCAGCGAAGATCCATTTGAAGAGGATTACTTCAGCAACTTTGATGTTGCCCTCGACCTCGACGAGGAGGGTTACAGGGTCCTGGCCAGCAAGATCATCGTCGATGAAGTCGAGAGCGAAGACCACCAGATCGCCCTGGCCGAGGTGATGCAGGTGGCCGAGGATGCCCAGATCGGTGACACGGTCGTCCTTGATGTCACGCCGGAGAAGGATGACTTCGGCCGCATGGCTGCCGCCACCACCAAACAGGTGCTGGCCCAGAAGCTGCGGGATCAGCAGCGCCGGATGATCCAGGAGGAATTCGCGGACCTCGAGGATCCCGTGCTCACAGCCCGGGTGATCCGCTTCGAGCGCCAGTCGGTGATCATGGGCGTGAGTTCCGGTCTCGGTCGCCCGGAAGTGGAGGCGGAGCTGCCCCGTCGCGATCAGCTTCCCAACGACAACTATCGCGCCAATGCCACCTTCAAGGTCTTCCTGAAGGAGGTGAGCGATGTCCCCAGACGCGGCCCCCAGCTGTTCATTTCCCGCTCCAATGCCGGGCTTGTCGTTTATCTGTTCGAGAACGAAGTTCCGGAAATTCAGGAAGGGTCGGTGCGCATTGTCGCCGTCGCCCGTGAAGCGAATCCACCCTCGCGTTCTGTCGGTCCGCGCACCAAGGTTGCTGTCGACAGCGTCGAACGGGAAGTGGATCCGGTCGGAGCCTGCATCGGCGCCCGTGGTTCGCGGATCCAGCAGGTCGTGAATGAACTGCGCGGCGAAAAGATTGACGTGATCCGCTGGTCCCCGGACCCGGGCCAGTACATCGCCAATTCCCTCAGCCCGGCCAAGGTGGAGATGGTGCGCCTGGTGGATCCGGAAGGCCACCACGCCCATGTGCTGGTGCCACCCGATCAGCTCAGCCTGGCGATCGGCCGCGAGGGCCAGAACGTCAGGCTGGCGGCCCGTCTCACCGGCTGGAAGATCGACATCAAGAACAGCACCGAATACGATCAGGCCAGCGAAGATGAACGGGTGGCGGAACTGATCGCCGTGCGTCAGGAGGAAGAGGCCCTGCAGGCCGAAGCGGAAGCGCGGCTGGCGGCGGAACAGGCGACCCGTGCGGCTGAGGATGCCCGCCTGCGGGAGCTATACCCGCTTCCTGAGGATGACGAGGAGGCGTTCGACACCGCCGAGGACGACGCTGACGACGGAGCCGAGGACGCCGACGCCGCAGAAGCCGACGCCGGATCGTCCGCAGACGCCGCCGAGGCCGAAACGAGCGACGGGGATGACGCCCGGTGAGCGCCCGTCCGGTCCTGCGTCGCTGTGTGTCCTGCCGGGAACTGCTCGATCGCGGGCAGCTCTGGCGGGTGATCCGACAGGCGGCGGGAGGCCTGAGCCTGGATCAGGGGATGGGGCGTTCGGCCTACCTCTGCCGGCGTGAGGAGTGCCTGGAGGAGGCCAGGCGACGCAAACGACTGCAACGGGCCCTGCGCACGCAGGTGCCCGATACCGTCTACGCATCGCTTGAACAGCGTCTGCACGACCAACCCGTCGCTGACGTTGAGGCAAGATGAAACGTGGCCCTGGAGTGTGGCATCACCGCGCCCGGGCTCGGCGGCACCCGTTGCCCCGACCACTTGGAGACCTGAATGACCAGCAGCGGCAAAGTCAGAATTTATGAGCTGTCCCGGGACCTGGGCCTGGACAATCGCGACGTGCTCGAAGCCGCCGAGAAGCTGGCGATTTCCGTCAAAAGCCACAGCAGTTCGATCAGCGATGATGAAGCCGCGCGCATCCGCGGCCTGATCGAATCCGGCAGCGGTTCCCGCCCGACCTCCGCATCGGCACCCACCAAGCCGTCACCCGCACCCGCAGCCCCCGCCAGTGCGATCCTGGCCGTGCGCAAGCCCGTGAGCGGCAGCGAGACCCCTGCTGTGGCGCCACCCGCCCCGCCCCGGCCGCCGGCCGTCAGCAAGCCGACGGCGCCCTCC
>JBJTBH010000249.1:0-2426 GCA_046091285.1 Cyanobacteriota bacterium
GGGTTGGGAACGCTGGATGTGTATCCCGTTGCATCGCTTCCATGGCCCTGATCCCGATTCCGCTGGGTGCCGCCGAGCAACCGGTGGCGCTGAGCCTGGGCTGCCAACTGCAGCACTGCCGCGCGTTATACGAGACGGTTCCCAATGAGCACAACCGCTATCAGCTGGTGCGCCTGGAGCGGCTGCTGAGGGAGATCAGCGGTTAGGGCGCCGTCCCAGTGCTGGTCGGTAATCCGAGCGGAACACTGTGCAGAGCCCCTACGGCGCTTGCAAGGCCCTTACGGGCCTTTTTTATGGCAGGCCACCAGCTCCGGGATGCTCCGCAGGAGGCTTGCTCGGGGCCTCACCAGTCTGAGGCCCGCCTGACGTCGGGCCTCCGCTGGGATCGGTCCCTTCGCTGCGCCGGTGTTGGCGCCGATTGCCATGGTTCAAGCGTTTGCTGGTTGTGCCATTGCGGCTGTTGCTACGCCGGTGGTCCGGTCCACCCCAGCCGAAAGTCCCTTCTGCCGGCCGGAGGAGGATCCATTCCTGCTGCTCGAATCCAGCCTGAAGGCGATTGAGCGGATCCTGCAGCTGCGGCGTGGGCTGCCGCTGCGCCGCACCTGGATTGAACAGCCCTATGGAGAAGAGGAGATCACGCGCCTGGAAGAGGATGTGATGCCAGAGATCCGCCAGTGCCTGGCACGCATTGAGGAGCTCGATCAGCGGCTGCTCGCGGAGCAGGAGCTGCTGCATCGCTGCCACCTGGAGGCAGAGCGTGATGCACTGGCGCTGCTCAAGCCGGCGCTGGCCTGATCCACGGGCCGGCCGGGAGCCCTGATCCCGGCTTTCAGTCGGACTGCGCCGTTGCATTGGCTCACACAACCAGGGCTGAGGACATGACTGCCGGCTGCGTTGTTGAAGCGCTCCGCTGCGGCACCTTCAGTCTGGCTCCGGTTGTCAAGGCTATACAAGCGGCCCGGTGTTCATTTGGCTGCGCTGACGCTCCGCACTGACGTTGTGGTCCGGCCTTGACAACCTCCGCCAGCCCTACGGTGTCCTTCGCTGCGCTCACCGTGGCCCGTGATTTCTCTGCCTGGTCCTTCTCTGGTCTGCAGGAGGTTCTGCTGGATCTGCAGATCTTCTTGCCTGGCAATCAGCACCTGATCCGGCTGCTGCAGGCCGAGATCGCTCGCCGGGAAGATGCCCAGCCTGCGGTACAGGGCCCGGCCTCGGTTGCAGCGCTGGAGTTGCCTTTCTGAAGCCCTGGCTTTCCGCGGCCCCCGGCAGTGCCGGGGTAAGCCGAGCAGACGAGCATGTTGTCGTCGCCGATCTATAGTAACTTCGATCCACCGTGTACGCTGGCCATTCTCCACCGCAACGAGATGATGATGCGGACGAAAGACGTTGACGGACCGTGCAAAGTCAAGGAGTGAATCAACGATGAGCACCGACAACACCGCGATTTATCTGGTAGTGGGCGGCTCGGGTGGCATCGGGTCGGATGTGACGCGACAGTTGGCCGCCAAAGGTGCGCGTGTGATCGTCACCGGACGCGATGCCGGGCGATTGGCGGCCATTGGCTTGGAGACCGGGGCAGCGACTCTGCAGTTGGAAGCGCGGGACAGCGCGGCGGTGGACGCGGCATTGCAGCAGGTCCAGGCGAGTTACGGCCGTCTGGACGGCGTGGTGAATTGCGCCGGTTCGATCCTGCTCAAGCCGGCTCATTTGATCACGGATTCGGAATTTGCCGACACGCTGGCTTTGAATCTGACAACTGCGTTCAACGTCGTGCGGGCCGCCGCGCGTGTCCTCATGCGCCAACCAGGTGGTGGCAGCATTGTGCTGTGTTCGTCCGTGGCGGCGCGGCGTGGATTGATGAACCATGAAGCCATCGCTGCGGCCAAGGCGGGCGTGGAGGGGCTGGCCTTGGCGTCCGCGGCCAGTTACTCGCGGTATCAAGTGCGGGTGAACTGTGTCGCACCAGGATTGACTCGCACCGGTCTGACTCGCGCGCTGACGCAAAACGAAGCTGTCGCAAAAGCATCCGCCGCGATGCACCCACTGGGCCGTATCGGGGAGCCGGCCGAAGTGGCGTCGGCTATCTGCTGGCTACTCGACGGTGCCCAGGCTTGGATGACCGGTCAGGTCATCGGTGTCGATGGCGGGCTGGGCACCGTGCAGGCGAGAGGGTGATGGGGCCTCAGCGAGACAGACACCACTTCTACGGCAGCCCAGCGGCTTGCAGCTTGGTCTTGCCTGCGAGTTCGAGCCCGAGCCGATCAAGTTCTGCACGACGACGGCCACGCGCTGGCACAACAGGACCCGATCAACCTGTTCACCTACGCCCAGTGCCTGCTGGGCCTCGATGGTGAGGCCCATGCAGCAGAGGCCGACGCGCTGTTCCGTCGGGCCCTGCAGCTGGCACCGATGGGCGAGCTGGCGGA
>JBJTBH010000250.1:0-2106 GCA_046091285.1 Cyanobacteriota bacterium
AACCCATCGGGCCAGCGCGCCTTCTCCAGAGCAGCCTCACATTGCTCCTCGGCGCCGTAAAGCCGCTGGAACTCAGGCAGGGAGAGGCCTTTCTGGAACTGGATCGCACTGCGGGCCATGTCCGTACTGGTAGCTATGTACTACTCTAAGGCCCCAGGGCGGCCACCGCAGAGTGAGCTGGGTAATCAAGACGAGCCATTCCACGGCCTTCAGGCGACTGGTGGCATCAAAGAAGCGTGTTTCGGCCGTGACAAAACGGTTCAGCAGACGGTGGGCCACGCGTTGCCAGGCGGGGCCGGCCAACAGGGCCACCCGCTTCGGAACATAGCGATGATCACGCAACAGTGAAAAATGCTGTATCAGGGCCCCGGGGCCGAGCCAGCCATCGAACTCACTCAGATCGAATAACAGAAGCACCGGTTGAGTTCTGAAGAAGGAGCACAGCTGCGCCTCAATGCGTTCATAGGCCTCCGGATCGAGCCGACCGATAAGACGGATCGTGGTCAGACCATCCTCCTGGCTGAGATGAATCGTGCCCAGGGATTCCCCGAGCCAGCGACGGGCCTGATCGAGCTCTGATCCGGCAAACAGCCGCACCGGACAGGGCAGCAACAGGGCCATCATGCGCAGGCTCTGGCGCAGCCAGGCGATATCGCTGACCACAGCCAGCCGTTCGAAACCATCCCAGTGGCGCAGGCCGAGGAGCGTGTCATCCCAGGCGGCGGCGAGGGTGCAACCCTTGAACTCCGGACCGAAGACCAGCAGAGCCTTGAGGCGAGGTTGCACCGACAGGGCCTCCGTCACCGCCGGAATCAGCACCGCATCCACATCATGGCCATCCACCGTTTCATGGAAGGAAAATCCAACGGTGTCCTGGCTGAGATTGTTGAGAACATTGATCATGGAGGTCCTTTCAGCCCCTGTCGAGCACCAGCCTGATCAGATCGATCGAACCGGCGGCAGCGGGGCGCGGTTACGCAGCACAATCGAACGGGGAATTTCATCGCTGGAGCCACAGGCACGCACCGGCCAGAGCCTGAGCTGCTGCTGAGCTGGTGCGTACACGATCCGATCAAGGGCGCAGCGCCGGCTGGCATCGGAACGCAGGGTCACCACTCCCTTGAGGCAGGTGTACGCCGCTGTCCTGTATGGGGAAGACGGCTGGGTGTTATCGACACACTGGCCAAGATCACTGACGGTCACGGGCAACGCCGGGAGGCCAGGGCTGACCGCGTTGAGCCAGCGCTGAAAAGCGGAGGGAACCGGATCGAAGGGCAGAGCCGCGGCAGAGTCGGGCAGGACCCAAACGACCGCGACAAGCGCCGTCAGGGGGATGGACAACCGCCGGGCCAGCGAACGCCCTGAATGGAAACGAAAGGCGAAGGTCATCGGATCAGGAAGGGACAGAAGAGAACGGCCAGAAGATTGGCGAACGATCGCAGTCAGTGGGTGAACGACCGGGAAAGACCCCCGGAAACGGTGGAGGCCTTGCTCCGAGTGGAGGCCAGAAAATCGCACGGCCAGCCCGCAGAGAGCCAGCGGAGAGCTGACCCGGCAGGATCAGCCCACGAGCATCCGCAGGACCAGCGGCATGCTTCGATCAGCGTCAGAACAGGGTGAGGAGCTCGAAGCTGAGTATCCCGATCCAGGCGACGATTCCCAGCCCGACCGCCGCAGCGGTCATGTCCTTGATGGCACCAATCGCCTCGGAGGGCGCTGGTTCGACGACGTCGCAGAGGGCTTCCATCGCAGTGTTGAAAATCTCCGCCATCAGAACAAGCATCGTTGTCACGAGCAGCAGACCGAAATTAATCCACTGGTGCTGAACGACGGCAATCACCAGCACCGGCACCGAAAGGACGGCCTTGTAGGCAACGGCAACATCCGTGAGAACGGCACGCCTGAATCCCTGCACGGCCACCCGTATCTTGCGAAGAGGATCAAGCCGCTTCGTCCTGATCATGGGCGAAACGGTTGTAGAGGAAGTCGAGCGCCTGATTACGCAGCTCGTAGTAGCGGGGATCCTCCATGATGTCCTCGCGGCTGCGGGGCCTGGGGAAATCAATCGACAGAACCTCACCGATGGCGGCGGCAGGGCCATTGGTC
>JBJTBH010000251.1:0-14925 GCA_046091285.1 Cyanobacteriota bacterium
GCGGATGGCTGGCAGGGATCCGCTCCTCGATCGAGACGTAGGAGAACAGGGAGCCGCTGCGCTCCTGCTGACCTCGCATCACGGGATGGACGGTTGCCCCATTTTCGCAGAGGTTGCTGGGTTTTTCAGCGAACTCCTAAGGGGCGGAGGCCCATCGTCTCCAACGCCACCGTGCCGCTGAGGATGATCAGATCAGCCCATGAGAGGCGATTGCCGTAGCGACGCTTGATCGGCCACAGCAGCCGGCGGGCCTTGTCGAGGTTGGTGTTATCGGGCCAGCTGTTGAGGGGGGCGAAACGCTGATTGCCATGGGCGGCACCACCGCGGCCATCGACGCTGCGATACGTGCCGGCGCTGTGCCACGCCAGACGGATGAACAACGGGCCGTAGTGGCCCCAATCAGCCGGCCACCAGCTCTGGGAGTCCCGCATCAGGGCCCGCAGATCCGCCTTGAGGGCCTCGTAGTCGAGCTCCGCGAAGGCGCGGGCATAGGCAAAGCGGTCACCGAGCGGATTGGAGGCGGGGTGATGCTGATGCAGGAGGCCGAGATTGATCTGATCAGGCCACCACTACCGGTTGGAGGTCGCACTCGACGGAGTCACCGGAGCGAGATGACCATGGAACGGACAGCGCAGCTCCGACATCGCTCAAGGGGCCGTGCCGACCCTGACAACACCATCGGAACCTATTCACGGTGCCGGAATTCAGCCACAGCGATGGGAGAGCACAACAAGGGCGCACCGTTCAGGCCTTGATCCAGATCACGGGTTTGCGGCGCCTGGGGTAAAGCTCCCGGCACAGCGGGCAGACGGTGCCGTCACAGCCACGGGCGGTGCAATGTTCCCGCCCGTAGAAAATGATCTGCAGGTGCAGCCTGTTCCAGGCCTCCTTGGGAAACAGGCGCTTCAGATCGGTTTCCGTGCGGCTGACACTCTCGCCGCTGCTCAGGCCCCAGCGTTGCGCCAACCGATGGATGTGCGTATCCACCGGAAACGCCGGCACCCCGAAGGCCTGGGCCATCACCACGCTGGCTGTCTTGTGGCCGACACCGGGGAGGGCCTCCAGAGCCTTGAAGCTGGCTGGCACCTCACCGCCATGGCGCTCCAGCAGCAGGACTGAGAGACGGCGCACATTGGCAGCCTTGGTGCGGGCCAGACCCAGCTGGCGGATGTGACCGAAGATCGTCGCCTCCGGCAGGGCGGCCATGGCGGCGGGGTCGGGACCGGCCGCGAACAGGGCCGGCGTCACTTCATTGACCTTTTTGTCGGTGCACTGGGCACTGAGCAGGACCGCGATCAGAAGCGTGAAGGCGTCGGTGTGGTCGAGGGGCACCGGCGTCTCCGGGTAGAGCTCCTGAAGCCGCTCGAGGATCAACGCCGCCCGCTCCTGTTGTCGCAACGCCCTGCCGGTTGGAGATGACACCCAGTTTGTAGGCTCAACCGAGCGCAATCAGCCCATGGGCAGCAGCTTCGGCACCCTCTTCCGCATCAGCACCTTCGGTGAATCCCATGGCGGCGGCGTGGGGGTGATCGTGGATGGCTGTCCGCCGAGGCTGGCCCTGGATCTGGAGGCGATCCAGCAGGACCTCGACCGGCGGCGACCGGGACAGAGCAGGATAACCACCCCCCGCCAGGAGGAGGACCGGGTTGAGATTCTCAGCGGCCTGATCGACGGTGTGACGCTGGGCACGCCGATCGCGATGGTGGTCCGCAACAAGGATCAGCGACCCCAGGATTACAACGCGATGCAGGTGGCCTTCCGCCCGTCGCATGCCGATGCCACCTACCAGGTGAAGTACGGCATCCAGGCCCGCAGCGGCGGCGGCCGCGCCTCAGCCCGGGAGACGATCGGCCGGGTAGCCGCCGGCGCCATCGCCCGGCAGCTGCTGCAGAAAGCCGGTGGCACCGAGGTGATCGCCTGGGTGAAGCGCATCCACGACCTCGAGGCGAGCATCGATCCGGATGCCGTCACCCTGGAGGCGGTGGAAGCCAACATCGTGCGTTGCCCCGATGGGGCGATGGCCGAACGGATGATCGAACGGATCGAGGCGATCGGCCGGGAGGGGGATTCCTGCGGAGGCGTGATCGAATGCGTGGTGCGTCGTCCGCCGGTGGGCCTGGGGATGCCGGTGTTCGACAAGCTGGAGGCCGACCTGGCCAAGGCGGTGATGTCCCTGCCGGCCACCAAGGGCTTCGAGATCGGCTCCGGCTTCGGGGGCACCCTGCTGAAGGGGAGCGAACACAATGACGCCTTCCTTCCCAGTGAAGGGGGCCGCCTACGCACGGCCACCAACAACTCCGGCGGCATCCAGGGCGGCATCAGCAACGGCGAGACGATCGTGATCCGCGTGGCCTTCAAGCCCACGGCCACGATCCGCAAGGAGCAGCAGACGATCGATTCCGAAGGCCAGGCGACCACCCTGGCAGCCAGGGGTCGTCACGATCCCTGCGTGCTGCCGCGGGCGGTGCCGATGGTGGAGGCGATGGTGTCGCTGGTGCTGGCCGACCACCTGCTGCGTCAGCAGGGGCAGTGCAGCCTCTGGTGATCAGGCTGCTGCGGACCTGAACAACGCCGCCAGGCGAGGATCGAGCAGCCCGGCCCCCACGAACAGCGACTGCCCGAGGGCGACGGCATCGACCCCGGCAGCGAGCCAGGGGGCGACATCGCCCGGACCGAGCCCACCAGCCGCGATGCAGAAGGGCAGACCCCCGAGGGGCGCACGCAGACTGGCCCAGTACCGAGAGCCAAGCGTCTGGGCGGGGAAGAGCTTGACGATCGAAGCGCCCCAACACCGGGCCTGATGCACCTCGCTCGGGCTCATCACACCGGGCACCAGCACCAGCCCAAGACGGACGGCCGTCTGCAGCAGGCCGCGATCAAGGATCGGAGACACCGCATAGGTGAGACCAGCCTCGAGCACCTGCTCCAGGGCCCCCGAGGCGACGATCGAGGCCGCGCCAAGCTGAAGTTCCGGGAAGCGCCCCCGCAGCAGCCGGCAACCCGCCCCCCAGCCCGGCGCCGCACTCCAGGCCAGCTCCACATGCACAATCCCCACAGCTGCCAGATCGGCAACGATGGGGATCAAGGTGCCAGGGTCATCGGCACGGAGGACGGCCAGAACCGGAGCCGAGCGCAACGATGCCTGAAGGCGGGCAGCGGCGGCAACCGCCGCTGCTTCTGGAGCAGGCAGGGAATCAGACGTACTCAGCCACCCGGACATTGCGCTCGATCAGCAGCTCCTGCAGCTGTTCCGCATCCACAGTCTCCTTCTCGACCAGCAGATCGGCGAGCTCATCAAGCACCGAGCGGTTCTGGGTCAGGACATCGGTGGCCCGCCGATAGGCGACGGAGACGAGTTCCGACACCTCCTCATCGATGGTGGCGGCGGTGTCTTCCGAGAAATCACGCTCAGCGGCGATGTCGCGGCCGAGGAACATGCCGCCCTGGGAGCGACCGAGGGCGACGGGACCGAGGCGATCACTCATTCCGAAACGGGTGATCATCTGGCGGGCGACGCGGGCGACCTGCTGCAGATCGTTGGAGGCGCCGGTGGTGACCTCATCAGCCCCGTAGACGATCTCCTCAGCGACGCGGCCGCCGAGGGCGACAGCCATCTGATTCTGGAGATAGGAGCGGGAATAGAGACCCGACTCCATGCGTTCCTCGCTCGGCGTGAAGAACGTGAGGCCGCCGGCATTGCCGCGAGGAATGATGCTGATCTTCTGCACCGGGTCGTAATCGGGCATCAGAGCGCCGACCAGGGCATGACCGGCCTCGTGATACGCCACCAGACGCTTGCGGCGATCGCTCATCACCCGATCCTTCTTCTCAGGACCGGCCATGACGCGTTCAATGGCGTCATTGACCTCATCCATCGAGATTTCGGTGAGCTGACGACGGGCCGCCAGGATCGCCGCTTCCTTGAGGAGGTTGGAGAGATCGGCGCCGGTGTACCCGGGGGTGCGACGGGCCACCTTGTCGAGGTCGACATCCTTGGCCAGGGTCTTGCCGCGGGCATGGACGCCGAGGATCTGGAGACGGCCGTTGTAATCAGGACGATCAACCACCACCTGGCGGTCAAAGCGACCGGGACGCATCAGGGCCGCATCCAGCACATCGGGACGGTTGGTGGCGGCGACGATGATGATGCCGTTGTTGCCCTCGAAACCATCCATCTCCGTGAGGAGCTGGTTCAGGGTCTGCTCGCGCTCATCATTGCCGCCACCGAGGCCGGCACCACGCTGACGACCGACGGCGTCGATCTCGTCAATGAACACGATGCAAGGGGCGTTCTTCTTGGCCTGCTCGAACAGGTCGCGCACGCGGCTGGCGCCGACACCGACGAACATCTCGACGAACTCCGAACCAGAGATCGAGAAGAAAGGAACACCGGCCTCGCCGGCGACGGCCTTGGCGAGCAGGGTCTTGCCGGTGCCGGGAGGGCCGACGAGCAGCACACCCTTGGGAATCTTGGCGCCGACGGCGGTGAAGCGATCGGGGTTCTTGAGGAAGTCGACGACCTCGGTGAGCTCAAGCTTGGCGCCCTCGATACCGGCCACATCCCCGAAGGTGACCTGGGTCTGGGGCTCCATCTGCACGCGGGCCTTGCTCTTGCCGAAGCTCATCGCCGGATTGCCGCCGCCGCCCTGGGCGCGACGCAGCAGGAAGAACAGGCCACCGAGGAGGAGCAGCGGGAAGATCAGACTGGCGGCCGCCTGCTGCCAGGCCGGAGCTTCGCGGCTGGGCTGAACGGCGATGTCGACCTTGTGATCGTTGAGAATCTTGAGCAGATCCTTGTCGGGGGCAAGGTTGACGACGGAGCGGTGGCCATCGTTCTCGACCACCTGGGCGGTGCCGCGATCGGGGGAGATCAGCACCCGCGACACATCATTGGCCTGGACGGCCTCGACGAAATCGCTATAGCGCATGGTGCGCGGAGCATTGGCCGGATCGGGGCGATCCAGGAAGGCCGTGCCGACGGCGATCACCACGATCGCCAGAAGGACGTAGAGGCCTGCATTGCGCCAGCGCTTTTTCACCGTCCTCGCTCCAAGGTCATCAGTAAAGGAATGTTAACCGGTCTCAGCCGGCGCGGCCGATGCCGCCCCGGGCTGGGGCCACCGCCGGCACAAGGCCGGAGGAACCGGACGATCAGGCGGCTGATCGCAGCACCTCGACCACGCTACGGAAGGCGAACCACTCGGGGATCTCCTCACCGCCACGCAGCATCTGCCGGAACTGGGTGCCGCTGAGCTTCTTCACGTGCAGGCCTCGGGCCTCGGCGTGCTCAGCGGTGACGTAACCCTCCTCCGCCGTGTAGACGAGGTTGAGGGACGGCACCGTCTCCATGCCCAGCTCGGAGGCGTTGTCGCGGGCGAAATCCTGAGCCTGGTAGGGGCCGTAGAAGTCGTCACCGGTCAGGGACGACTTGCAGCCCGCCATGTCGCGGCCGATGATGAAGTGGGTGCAGCCGTAGTTCTTGCGGATGATCATGTGCTGCAGCGCCTCGCGCGGACCCGCCATGTGCATCGAATAAGGCAGATAGGCCCAGCGGATGCGCGGATTGTTCACTTCGGCGGCCAGGCGCTCATAGGTCTGAAAACGCACCTCACCGGCGATGTCGTCATCCTGGGTCGGGCCGCAGGTGGGATGCACCAGCACCACACCGTCCTTGCTGACATTGGTGGCCTCCAGGGCCCGGGTGAACAGCTCGTAATGGGCGCGATGAATCGGATTGCGGCACTGGAAGGCCACCACGTCCTGACCGGCCGGCAGGGTCTGGCGCACCTGGGCGGGGGTGCGGCAGGGGAAGACCCGGCTGGGCAACCCCAGGCCCTGAATCCGACCGCCGAGATAGAAGCGGCCGCGCTCGGTGGCGATCATGCGCACGGCCGGATGCTCGAGCGACGTGGTGCCGTAGCACCCCTTCGCCTCCCGCACCTTGTCGGGTTCCCAGCGGCTTTCGACCGTCATCACCGCCAGATCCTGGCCGCGGTAGGTGAGCAGCAGCCGCTCCCCGACGGCGATCGCGGCCTCACTGGTATCGAACACGATCGGCAGACCGAAGAGCAGCCCGCTGGTGGTGCGATGGCTGCTGACGACGGAGTCGTAATCCTCCTGATGCATGAAGCCGCGCAGCGGCGAAAAGCCACCGACGACCAGCAGCTCCACATCACAGGCATTGCGATCGCTGCATTCGACCACACGATCGATGCCGGCGCGCACGGCCGCCTGCTCAGCCTCCGGCACCATCAGATCCACGAGGCTGCCGCCATGGGGAGCGATCAGCCCCTCAGGGGTGGTGCTGGCGGCGAGCGTAGTCATCGCGGCAGGCGATCAAGGGTCTGGGGATTCTCCCAGACGGGCCCATCCAGCCCCTGAAGCGACCCGCGCCGCAGGTGGCCGGCACCCCGGCCAGGAGGAGCACAAAAAAGGGGGCCGAAGCCCCCGGATCCGGCGCCCCCTAAGGCACCGGCGATCAAGCGTCTGATGGATCAGATCTTGTCAAGGCGGCCGTAGAGCTGACCGGTGATCTTGACGTCGACGACTTCCTTGGTGCCCATGTCGGAATCGGAGGGCTGGACGGCGGTGAACACGCCGGCGAATTCACCGGTGCTCGGATCGACCTTGGTGATCGAGAGGTTCATCGTGCCGGCGCCATCGACGTAACGCTTCACGGTTTCACCGGTGAAGTCATCACCTGCGGGCACCAGACCCACGGCGCTGCTGTAGCCGGTGGTCAGGCCACGACCCTTGGGATCGAGGAAGTTGCTGGTGCGGTAGCTGGGGGCGCGGTAGGGGCCGCTGAAATCAGAGCTGGGGGTAATCGCCGAACCTTCGGACGTGGCGACGAGCTCCTTGCTGGCGAAGGTGAAGGGCACCTCCTCACCACCGGGCAGCAGCACGGTGATCGGCTGGAAATCGATGCCGCCGAGCTCGGTGAAGGTGAGCTGGTTGTCAGCCACGGTCAGATCGCCATAGACCTGGTCGAGGCTGGAGGTGTAGCGGGTGAGGATCTTGCCGGCCACGAACTGGGCTTCCTGGCGCTTGTTGGCGGGCTCACCCTTGACGAACACTTCCGTGGGGTGCAGGCAGATCTCGCGCAGCTGGTAGCGGCTGTCGGCATCGAGGGTGATGGAACCCCGTGCCGAATCCGGGAGGGTCGGGCAGTCATTGGCCAGACCGGTGTTGTGGATGTCGTCGTAGGTGAGGCTGGCCCGATCCACAGCCTTGGCACCACCGCCACACGCGGTCACCAGGGTCAGGCACAGCGCCAGCACGAGGGCCAGCAGAGGACGGAAACGCATGGGTAAGGGCCGCACGGGCAGGGATCAGAAGTGCGCCTGAAACGGATCTTACCGGTGTCGAAAGCCAATTCCGGGTAGCATGTCGCGGCTCTCAACAACCTGTAGGCGGGAGCCCTCAGGCCCCTGCCGCCCTCCCTCCGATGACTGATTTCAGGACCGCTGGAGACAGCGATCCCCAGACCATGACCCCCCTGAGCTCCGATCAGCAGTCCCGTCTCGACACCCTGCTGCAAGGGCTCGATCAGCTGGCTTCGGAGCTGGACGGCCATCCGGAAGCCCTGTTGTTGCTGCTGCGCCAGCTCGAACACCTGCACCGTTCGATTCAGGACGGAACCTTCCGCGGCAGCCTGCCGGCGGATCGCAACCAGCTCTTCAACCTGCTTCAGAACATGGAGCGCAGCGGCGGCTGGCCCTACATCCCCAGGCTGCAGCTGCGCACCTTCATGGATCTGCTGCAACGCGACGGCGACCCGACGGATCACGCCCTGGCGGCCTGATCGCCAGCAGGGCATCCAGCAGCTGGTGGGCCACAGCCAGCTTGCCGGCTTCCGCGATGGTCTCCGGGTCGGCACCCACACCGAGCAGCCAGCCCCGATTGCGCTCGCTGGCGAAGCCACTGCCGGGCTGATCGATCGGATTGACGAACAGCAGATCGCATCCCTTGCGTTGCCATTTGGCCTGACCGGCCGCCAGGGCATCGCCGCTCTGGGCCGCGAAACCGAGGATCACCTGATCGCTCCAGGGGGGAGCCGAGGATCCCACGGCCCGGGCCTGATCACGGCGCTGCACCAGTCCCGCCAGAAGATCAGGCACGGCCTGCCAGCCGTCGCCCAGGCTGGCCTCAAGCTCCTGCTTGTTCAGTTTGTGCGCCAGCGGCGTGCGACGGCGATGGTCGGCGACCGCCGCCGCCATGGCGATCGCCTGCACCTCGGGCTGCAGGCGTTCCAGTGCGGCCTCCATCTCGGCCGCCGTTTCCACCGGGTGGAGCCCCAGACCCTCCAGCCACTCAGGCGGGACCTGGAGGGGGCCATGCACCAGCTCCACGCTGGCGCCCCGCAGGCGGGCCGCCTGGGCGATCAGCACCCCCATCCGGCCGGTGCTGCGGTTGGTGAGGCAACGGGCGGGATCAAGAGGCTCCCGGGTCGGACCGGCGCTCACCAGCAGCCGCAGGCCCCGCCAGTCGCGATGGCAACCATGCAGTCGCACCGATTCCAGAGCCAGCTCCAGCAGCTTCGGTTCGACCATGCGACCGTCACCGCGGCGATCACAGGCCAGCAGACCGCGGCCGGGCGCCAGGGGCAGCACACCCTCCAGATCCTGCAGCTGCTCCCAGTTGCGCACCACGGCAGGCGCGGCCCACATCGCCGTGTTCATCGCCGCCGCCGCAACGACCGGCGCCTCACAGGCCAGCAGCACACTGGAGAGCAGGTTGTCGGCCAGGCCATGGCTCCAGCGGGCCAGGCTGGTGGCGCTCAGAGGAGCCACCAGCACCAGCTCCGCCCATTCCGCCAGATCGATGTGCAGCGGCCTCGGCTCGTGATGACTCCACTGGTCGGCATCAAGAGAACAGCGATGGCGGCTGAGGCAGGCGAGCGCCACGGGTGACACCAGCTGGGCGGCGCTGTCGGTGAGGACGCACCGCACCTCGGCACCGCGCTTGACCAGGGCACTGACCAGCAGGGGGATCTTGACGGCGGCGATGCTGCCACTGACCCCCACCAGAATCCGGCGACCCGCCAGGGGATCGACGGCCGCAGCAGGGCCGTCAGCAGCGGACGAGGACGGGGAAGAAGCGGCGATCAAGCGGCCCGGAACGCGGAGGAAAGCAACGGCGGCACAGGACTGGACGGGAATGCCCTCAGGCCCATGGGCCAGGGGCGCAGCGGCGCTCAGTCCTCATCGAAGGGTTCCTGATCGACCAGATGCACCCAGGGCGTGACCAGCTCAGGGCGGTGAATCGCCAGGGCTCGCAGCAGATGCCAGTCCTGCAGGCCATCGAAGGGGGTCGGGTAATCGTCCTCCTCCAGGCGACGGGCCAGGAGCTCGACCTGGGCCTCATCAAAGCCCTCGAGCCGCTCCGGCGTGATCGCCACAGACGACTGGGCGCCTGACGGCGGGTTCGGGGAGGAGGCGGATGTTGCGGCGGACTGGGACACGAATGGGCTCGCTGACGGCCGACAACGGCAAACTAGCGATGATAAGTTTCAGAACCGAGGGGAATTAGCTCAGCTGGTAGAGCGCTGCGATCGCACCGCAGAGGTCAGGGGTTCGAGTCCCCTATTCTCCATAGCCTTCTGGGGGTCTCAGAACCCCGGCCTGCACCTGATGTGGGGGTGGAGGCCGAATTCTCCAGCCCCTCGCACCGGGGCCGTCGTCGTGTGGACTGGGGCGAACCCGCTGCCCAGGGTTCGACAGCGGCTTCCGGGGCTGCTGCAAGCGCTCCTCGGAGCCCGGTCCGCCTGAATGGGTGGAATGTCTTCTCCCCCAGCCACGGATCGAACCCGTCACCGCTCCTCCCAGCGCCTCGACAATCAAAGGCAGGGGCCCGGAAGAGGGAACGATGGCCACGACGGGAAGAGGAATCCACCAGATCACGGGGCCCAAGACGCCTGAGCGTCACTACACAGCCCCCGACAAAACGAGAGGACCCGCAGAGCCTTGTGCTGCCGATTAACCAGGTCCTGGCTATGCCGTCGGTGAATCAGTCTGTAGCGGTTGCCCCAACAGTTCTTCCAAGCTGCGGCAGGCTTCGAGCCGCTGCCCTTCCAGCAGGCCTGGATGGAGCTTCCTGCGGCGCCGATCCGAACCCTGGAAGCGCCCACCGGCCTGGGCAAAACGCTGGCCACCCTGGTGGGCTGGCTCTGGGATCGCCAACAGCAACCGGAGCAGACGCCGCGGCGGTTGGTGTATCAGCTGCCTTTGCGCACCCTCACCGATCAGATCGCTGCGGAATGCCGGACGGTGATCGGGCGACTTGGCCTGGCTGTGCCGGTGTACCTGCTGCGAGGCGGCCAGATCGAGAACGACTACGTGGATGCCCTGGCGGCTGATGCGGTGATCGTTGGCACCCTCGATCAGGTGGTGAGCCGGCAGCTGATGCGGGGCTACTGCTGTTCGCGTTGGAGTTGGCCGCGGCACTTTGCGGCGCTCAACAGCGATGTGCGGGTGGTGGTGGATGAAACCCAACTGCAGGGCGCGGCGGTACGCACGGCGATCCGGCTGCAAGAGCTGCACCAGCAACACGGCGGGCCATTGCCACGGCAGCTGGTGCTCTGTTCCGCCACCCTCGATCCGGCGCTGCTGCCGGCAGGAACACCGCGCTTTGGATTGGGTGCTGCGGACTATGCCCATCCGGTGGCACAGCGCAAGATCGGCCGACCCAAGCCGCTCACGCTGGCCGGGAGCGACGACCCCCTCACCCTGATCCAGAAGGAGCACCAAGAGAACAGCCTCACGCTGGCGGTGCTGAATAAGGTGAAGCGAGCCCAGGAGCTGGCGGCGGAGCTGAAGGCAAGCGGAATCCCGGTGTTGCTGCTCCACTCGCGTTTTCGCCGGCAGGAACGCCAGGGGATTGAGCAGCAGCTCAAAACTTTCCGCGGGGTGGTGGTGGCCACGCAGACCGTGGAAGCGGGAGTCGATCTGGATGCCTGGCTGCTGGTGACCGACCTCTGCCCATGGGCCTCATTCGTGCAGCGGTGCGGCCGGGTGGGGCGGAACAACACCTACGCCGATGCCGCCGTGGTGGTGCTGGAACCAGCCATGGAGTTGCCTTACGAGGCGGCGGAGCTTGAGGAGACCCGCAGGCGCCTGGCAGGGATCACCGATGTCGGGGTCCGGCACCTGATGGCCATGGAGGCTCCGCCCCAGCCCACCCAGGGGCAACGCCTGGGGGGTGATGACCTGCGCCTGCTGTTCGACACGCACCCTGTGCTGCAGGACATCGACATCGAGCCCTACGTGCGCGTGGGAGAGATGCGCGATGTGTCGCTGCTGTGGCGGCAGAGACCAGGAGAAGACATGCCGCCAGCAGGCGAGCTGGAACTCTGCCCGGCGCCGCTGCAGGCCGCGCGGCAGCGGTTCAGCAACGTTTGGGTGCCACGGGGCGACGGCTGGATCACGATTCCCAGCGCTCAGCTGCGAGTGGGGGATCTGGCGGCAGTGGATTGCGCAACGGGCGGCTATGACGCCCAACGGGGCTGGGATCCGCTCAGCAGCGAACCCGTGGCTGAGGTGCGCATCGAAGCCGACGGATTGGACCGGGAGGACCGCAGCAGCTTTGGGGTTTCCGTGCCGGTGACCCTGCCCCAGCACCTGAGCGATGCGGACGCCGAGGCCGGCGATCTCTGTGTGGCGCTGGCGGTTCAAAACGACCTGACTGCTCTGGTGCGGCGGGCGGCATTACTGCATGACATCGGCAAGGCCCATCCGGTGTTTCAGGCCACGATGCGGGCCAATGGCTGCGATGCCGGCCAGTGGGCCAAGGCGCCGGGATGGGGCAGCCGCCATGCACGACAGGGGTTCCGCCATGAGGTCGCCTCGGCCCTTGCGGCATGGCAGCAGGGGGAAGAGGAGCTGGTGGTGTACCTGCTGATGAGCCACCACGGCAAGGTGCGGCAGCGGCTGGAGCCGTTCCCGTGGCAGTCAAGAGATGGTCCGCTGCATGGGGTTGTCGATGGTGAAACGCTGCCGGGTGTTGATGGCGTGAGCCCAGCGGTGGCGTTACACCATCCGCCAAGGGCATTGGGGCAGGGCTGGCTTCCCCTCTGCCGGCGTCTTCTCACCACCTACGGACCGTTCCGCCTGGCCTGGCTGGAAGCGGTGGTCCGTGAAGCCGACCAGCGGGCCTCACGCCGCTGGCAGATCAAGGTTCCGTCTCAACATTCCGCCGAACCATGCACCACACCATCCGCCTGAAACCGCTCCTTCCCACGTTCGTTCCTGCTGGATTTGTCGATGTGGGACACAGTGTTGTGCGAGAGGCGAGCAGCGGCGAGAACCTGGTGATCGTCGACTCTGTGCAATCGCTGGCCAACCACCTGGAGGCAACCTTGATCGCGGCGCCCGGCCAGGTGATCAACGGCCTCGAGGCCATGCCCTACGTGCGTCTTACTGTCACCGACCCAGCTGGCCGTACCCGGAGCACCAGCAGCCTGGAACTGCCCCATCGGCTGGCGTCAGGCTGGTTCTGCAAGGCCAAGGATCTCAAGCCGTTTCAGGAGGCGTTGGCGAACGACATCCTCGACAACGGAATCGCCGCAGCCACATTTCGCCGCTGCCCCAATTCCCTGCTGCATGGCGTGTTCTACAGCCAGCTGGCGGGTCTTGATCCGAACGTGGCGAAGAGTCCCCGCCTGCTGTCGGCGGAAGTGGTGGCGAGGGGTGCGCAATCGATCAATGACGGAGGTGTTGCCATGGATCCGCTGTTTCCTTCCGGCGATGGTTTTGATGTGGAAGGGTTGGTTGGTGCCAAGGCCAAGGCTGCGGAAGTTGGCGCCGGTTACATCCTCTACCGACATCAGGCTTTCATCGCCAGGGAGATTGAGCTTTCGGTGTACCTGGCAGAGGGACGGATCAACCGCTTGCCTTTACCAGAACCGGCCCGTGATCTATTGCGGCTGCTGGCTCGCACCAAACTGGCCCTGCTGCTGGCCGAACCGTTGGATCTGCGAGCCCACTGCATCTTCCAGGTGGACGACCAGGCAGCCCTGCCAACGGAGGTGCAGAACGCTGACGGGCTGATGGCTGATCTAGAAGCGTGCCTGGAAACTTGCCGACAGCAGGGGCTCCTGCTGGATCCGCCGCTGACCGAGTTCCAGCTCACCCTCGGGGCGGCCAAGGCGAAGGCAGGGAAAGGCAAGACGAAGGGAGCGGCAACCGCGGCCGTGGACGCCGAGGACGGAGAGGCGTGATGGCCACCACCCTGCGCATCACCCTGCTGTCCGGCCGCTACGGCGCCACACCATGGGACCGCAGCGAATTTGAAGGGCAGGTGGAGTACCCGCCATCGCCCTGGCGTCTGCTGCGGGCGGTGCTGCATGGGGCGTTCCTGTTATCGGCCGAGCGCAACCAGCTGCCAGGCGGCGCAGCGGAGCTGGTGGAGACCCTGGCCGGCAACCCACCCAGCTATCACCTGCCGTTTGGGGAGTACGGGCAGATCCGTGGCTTCCGCCCCGTTTATGGCTGTGAGCCGGTGCCGCCCCTGGCCACGTACGACAGCGGTTACAGCCACTCCAAAGGCAAACGCCGCTCCTTCATCGATTCCTTCCTGCAGCTGGGAGCCGGCGCGGCGATCCATGTGAGCTGGCCTGTGGACCTGACGCCGGAACAACGGAACCTGCTGAGCGACTGCCTGGCGGGCCTCAGTTATCTGGGCCGGGCCGAGTATCCGGCGCTATGGCAGCTGGTACCAGGGATGCCGGAGGCGAACTGCCGGCCGGATGCGGCGGGCACGTTGAAGGTGTTGGGGTGCGGTGGGGAGGATGTGGTGGCCGAGCTTCTGCTCAACCCGCAGGACGCCAGGCAGGAAGGAAGGCCCGCGTTACCAGGGCAGGAGTGGCTGAGTTACCGGTACTGTCCGGATCGGCCGGCGCCACGGCTTGGTGGGGCAGAGGCTCCGGAGGTGAACAGGGCGCTGTTCGCCTTCCTAGCGCCGTATCCGATCCCCGCCACGGCAGGATTGGCCTGGACGGATCGACTGCATCGCGCCCTACTGCGCAAAGCGCCGGCCTCCGCCCTGTTTTCAGGGATGGCCGGTGGCCAGCCCCTGGGGGAAGACCAGCGGGCCTGGTACCGCTGGCATGAGCAGGAGGGTTGGATCTCTGCTCTGGAGGTGACCAGCCCCCAACCCTTCACCGAGGCGGAGCTGCAGGCGATCCAGACCCTCCAACGGCTGTATGCCACCGGCGGCGTGGAGGTGCCGCTGCGGCTGATGCGCCTGGATGCGATGCCGCCCAGCCAGAGCTGCCACCTAGTGACGGCAACACCGATGCTCCTCTACACAACCCCACGCGACGGGAAGCTGCAACGCCATCCTGCGGGCCAGGCCATTCAGAGCTTGTTGTGGGGTCTTGGCGAACAGGGGAAACTGAACCCCGCCCTGTTTCAGCTGCAGAACGAGTCGGTGATTGTGGAGCATCCAGCGCACGGCATGATCCGGGCGCAGATGGTGGAGGTGATCGAGCAGCCGCGAACCACGGGGCGCGGCGAGCGCAAGGCGGCATCGAGCCTGGCGTTTCATGTGGAACTGCGCGCCGAGCAACCATTGCCCGCGCTGGGTGTGGGGTGGGGACGGCATTTCGGCGCCGGACGACTGGTGGTGGTGGCATGAGCGCGCATCCCCTGGATTCGCCAAGATCCCCGGTGATTCCGTTGCGCTGCGCGCTCCATTGCGGCGCAAGCGACCTGGGCTGGTTCAGCTGGGTGGAACAGCATCAGCACGGCAGCCATGGAGGAGCTGCGCGCGATCCGCCCTGAGAGCCCCTGCACCGCAGCGGATCTGAGGGCCAGAGTTCCGGATGGTGATTCCATCCGGGGAAGTTGAAACAGGCCGCAGGAGCTCTCCGCATCGGTCGGATTCGCCTCCGTTCCGGATGGTGATTCCATCCGGGGAAGTTGAAAC
>JBJTBH010000252.1:0-3484 GCA_046091285.1 Cyanobacteriota bacterium
TTGCAGAAGAGGGCAACAAGACCGCCCTGGCGGCCAAGGCCGATGCCACCTGCTGGGTGATCGAGCACCTGCGCGGCCAGGCCGCCTACCGCCAGCAGCAGGCCAAGCGGCTCACAGGGCTGTCCCGCTCAGACGCTTCCAGGGTCGATGCCCTGGAGGACTCCCTGGTCCTCGTGCTCACCCGGCTGCAGCCCACCTCCCCACTCTTCTCGTTCCCGAACCACGAGCTCACGTCCCGCAAGTCGCAGGCCGTCGAGATCGAGAACGAGGCCCTGCTCGATCCCGAGTGGTTCTGCGTCAAAACCCCCTTCTCAGCCGACAAAACCGCCATCAAGGCTGCCCTCAAAGCAGGCACGGAGATCCCCGGCGCCCAGCTCGTCTCCCGCCGCTCCTGGCGCATCCACTGACGGCCATAGGCCGTAGGGGCCATAGGCCCCCCGCATGTGGGGTTCCGGTGGTGCAGCTGGGCCCCCTCCCCTCCTCACACCCTTTCGCTTTCATCGCCCTGACCGTCGCCGCTCCTTCCACCAACGGGGCCAGCACCACCAGCCCCCCGCTGCTTTTCGTCCTGTCCAGAGGCCTCCCTCGGCTCTGGAGCTGATCCGCTCCGTCGATCGCGCCGTGGAGGCTCCAGCACCCACCTCGGCACCGGAAGCCCCCCAGGCTCCGCCTGCTGGCTTTTCCCCCGAGCAGCTCGCTGCCCTCTCTGCCCCCCTTGATCGGGCCAACGTCCGCCAGCGGGAGCAAGGCCGCAGCCGGGTGAGCTACATGAGGGGTGGGAAGTGATCGCGGAAGCGAACCGCATCTTTGGTTTCGATGGCTGGCAGCGCCAGACCGTGGCCGTCCGCTGCGTCGCCCAGGCCGAACGCTTGATCGGTGCCAGAGGCACGAGCCGAGATCAGCAGTCGGGCTGTGGCGTCACCTACACCGCCCGCGTTCGCGTCACCGTCACCGCCGGTGGCCTGGATCCCCTGATCCGGTAGGGCAGCGGTGCTGGGCACGGCATCGACATGGACCTGGGCCAGGCCCCATGAATCCGCCCTCAAGGAAACCGAGACCGACGCCATGAAGCGGGCGCTGATGACCTTCGGGAATCCGTTTGGCCTCGCCCACTATGACAAGGCGCAGCGGCAGGTCAGCAGTGCCGGGGGCCAGGGTGATGGGCCCCAGCGGCCAGGCGGGCAGCGATCTCCCGTGAGTCGGCCGGCGTCAGGTAATCCCTCTTCCGTGGCAGCATCCCCGGCCCAAGAGCGCACCCCGGCACCGACCTCGACGTCAGCCACGGCCGACCCCGGCCAGGTGGCCCTCGATGCCGAGACGATCCAGCACCTCCACAGCACCCTGCGGGCCCTGCCGCGGCCTCACCTGGAAAGCCTTACCCGGGCCTTCCGCAAGCGGTTTCAGGTGCCCGAGGAGGCGGTGACGATCGCCGATCGGATCAACCAGAGGTGCCACCACGACTGGATTGAGACGTTCCTGGAGCAACATCAGCCTCAGCCCGGCCGAGCTGTCCGGCCCCTGTCCTGGGGGGGCAAGTCGGCGGCTTCTGCCTACGTTTGGCCCATGGCCTTCCCCCGCATCAGCCACGATCCCGCCGTGATGGGCGGCAAGCCCTGCATTCGCGGGCTGCGCATCACGGTCAGCACTGTCGTGGGGTTGATCGCCAGCGGCAGCAGCCGCGAGCGGATCCTGCAGGCCTACCCGCAACTGGAAGCGGCTGAGATCAATGAGGCTCTGGCCTCTCAACTCCACCGACCTGATTGAAGGCTCAGCTCTTGAGGTAGCGCTCCACAATTGCGGTGGTCCAGGTCGCCACGCCGGTGTGAAAGAAATCCTGGTCTTCAGTCCAGATTGCGCACTCCAGCTGTAACGCCATGGCCAGAGCCGCCAGTCGGCTAGGTCCCGGATGCGCATGAGCGCCTCGTCCCGAGCTGCTGGTGCATGCGCAGCAGATACCTGGCTGAGCCCCCGGAGCGTTGGCCCCGGGCGTTTGCGTGCTCAGCCGTGGCGCCATCCCGTGGGGGTTGGGCGAAGCCTTTGGAGTAACTCAGAAACAGAACGGCAGGAACTGGGTGCGGCAGGCGGCGTAGCCATCCACAAGAGCGCCGAGGCCGATCTGGTGGGCGATGCCAAAGCCGGTGAGACCTTCCACCACGATGCCGATGACGATGCCAAGCATGGCGGCACGGCCGTTAAACAGTTCAACTTTCCTGAGCTGCTCCACTAAGGTCAACTGTTCGGAGCTGTTTTTGAACAGCTGGTCGTTGGCGGAAGTGTTGGTCATGAAGGTCTCCTGGGTGGTGTTAATCGATGCGGAAGCGCGCTGGCATCCATCGGCGATGTTGGTCTGAAGCACAAGGGCACTAATCAACCAGGCGCCAAAGCCAAGCACCGTGAAGGTGGCGATCATCGAGTCCTCGGGGCCAGGTCTTGGGCGGCTGAGCACGTAGGTGGTCATGCCAGTCAGCACCATCACGAGGGCGACGTCGGCAGTGATGGCGGCGGTGTAGTCGGTGCTCATGGCGGTCAACCGAGACCGAGTTGGCCGAGGATGCTCTGGCCGGTGAGCAGCTCAGTGCCCAGACCAATCACGAAGCCGAGCATGGCCAGGCGGTCATTCCATGTTTAGCGAAGGCAACGAAACCGAAGCGGGATGTGGGATCAGTCATGAGTGTTGCGGTTTGTTACGGGAACTACAACGCAATGTGACCGGTTCAGGCGCTGTCGCGGCTGAGGACTGCGAATCAATGGGCTGCAGCCCTTCTCTTTCCACTCAATCGGCCTGGCGGAAGCCCTTCTTCACTACGATGAGCGCCGGAGTAGGGGCCCCAAAGCCATCGGGTTGATCCGTTTCGGGGCAGCATCGCCTTGATCCAGTCCGGAGGTCAGCTCGGTCCCCATGCTTGGATCAAAGGAAAAGAGACCCTGCCCATTGAACAGCAGGGCAAGGCTTCCTTCCAGGTGGAGCACCACCGGTTCCAGCACGTGGGTGTTGAGTCCGGCCGTGAGGTTTGCTGGCAGGCCGCCGTGGCCATCGTCCCGTTCATGGCCAGGGCGCCCAGAGGCGTGAAGGCCCCAGGATCACCAGCGAGCAGCAGAACCCGCTGGGGGATGTCGATGGTCGATTGGGGCGATGGACCTTTGCAGCGACCGCCGGATGGGGCGTGATTAGCCGGACTTATCGGTGCCATCAGCTTTGCTGTCGTCCAATTGGGCCTCTGGGTTGGGTGGCAACTATGAACTGGTGTTAACTTCAGATGAGCGAGAGGTCTTCCGCCCCGCATCTACTTACTGCTCCCAAGCAAGGCCATTGGGCCGAGCTCCGGTGAGCCCTTCCTCAACCGTTCTCATGACCACCACTCTCCAGCAGCGCCAAGGCGCTTCTGCGTGGAATCAGTTCTGCGAGTGGGTCACCTCCACCGACAACCGCCTCTATGTGGGCTGGTTCGGTGTGCTGATGATCCCGACGCTGCTGAGCGCCACC
>JBJTBH010000253.1:0-13139 GCA_046091285.1 Cyanobacteriota bacterium
CCGTGGCCACCTGCCGCCGGGCCGGCATCCGCCCGGTGATGATCACCGGAGACCATCCGCTCACCGCCCGGGCGATCGGCAGCGCCATCGGTCTCACCGATCCGGCGGCGGAGGTGATTCTCGGCCGGGAACTCGAGGCGATGACGGACGATGGGCTGCGGGAAGCGGTGGCCCGTTGCAGTGTCTACGCCCGGGTGGCCCCGGACCAGAAGCTGCGCATCGTCAAGGCGCTGCAGGCCAATGGCCAGGTGGTGGCGATGACCGGTGATGGTGTCAACGATGCCCCGGCCCTGAAGCAGGCCCATATCGGTGTGGCGATGGGCATCACCGGCCCGGCGGTGAGCAAGGAGGCCGCCGATATGGTGCTGCTCGATGACAATTTCGCCACGATTGTCAATGCCGTGGAGGAGGGGCGGCTGGTTTACGCCAACATCCGTCGCTTCGTGAAATACATCCTCGGCAGCAACGTCGGCGAGCTGATCACGATCGCCTCGGCGCCCTTGCTGGGGTTGGTGGGGGTGCCGATGACGCCGTTGCAGATCCTCTGGATGAATCTGGTCACCGATGGCGTGCCGGCCCTGGCCCTGGCCCTCGAGCCCGGCGAGAAGGGGCTGATGCAGAAGCCTCCGGCGGAACCTGGTGAATCAATCTTTGCCCGCGGCATCGGTCGTTACATCCTGCGGATCGGTGTGGTGTTCGCCGTGATCGTGATCGCCCTGATGCTCTATGCGGCCGACCACAGCCGTGAGCATTGGAAGACGATGGTCTTCACCACCCTCTGCCTGGCGCAGATGGGGCATGCCCTTTCCGCCCGCAGCGATCTGCCTTTGATCCAGGTGGCGCCCTTCTCCAACCCCTGGTTGCTCTGGGCCGTCGGGCTCACATCCGGCCTGCAGCTGCTCCTGCTTTACGTTCCGGCCCTGGCGGGTTTCTTCGGCACCCAGCCCCTCAGTGGCCATGAGCTGCTGATCTGCATCGGTTTCAGCCTGCTGCTGTTCCTGTATCTGGAACTGGAGAAGATCTGGCGGCTCTGGCGGCGGGGGGCGAGCGCTGATGCCTGAGGCGATGGCCCGACGCGTCCGTTCTGGCAGGCTGACCTCCATCTTCGAGGGTGGTCGTTATGTCGCTTGAGCAGCTGAAGGCCTTCCTGGCCCGCGTTCAGGATGATGACGGCCTCCGGGCCCGGGTGCTGGCGGCTGCCACCGCGGATGACGTCGCCCAGATCGCAGCAGGCCTGGGCTTTGAGTTTTCCGGTGATGCCCTGCTGCGGGCTTCCGGTCAACGCTTCGGCCGGGTGACGGTGACCAAGCAGGACATCCCCGGCGAATACAACTGACGCTTGCGTCTTTCATCCGGCTGTTCGTTGGGCTGAGGCCATCGCCCCGTTGGCCACATCCGCCGCTGCGATGGGGCGCATGGCTGCGCGCTCAGCGGACGGTCGTCGTCACACTGAAACAGGCCAGCAGAGGGGCAGGATCGGCAGGTGTGGTCCGCAAACTGATCCAGGACCTGACAGCACGGGAGTTCTGCCTCTACCGGGCGATCTGCCTGGAACTGGATGCCCTGGCCGAAGACATCGAGGCGGTACGTCCTGGAGGCGAGGATTTTCCGACCCTGGCCACGGCCATGCGGGATCGACGCCTGCTGGTGGAATGGCTGCGGGATCTGCACCTGCCGCCCTCTTCGATGTACGGCCACCACGGCATCTCCGAGGCCCTTGAGGAGCAGTTGCTGCGCGAAGCCACCCCGGACAGCTGAGGTGGCCTCCGCTCCGGCCGGGCCCGGCGGCCGGGGCTCAGAGGTGGAAACCCACGGTGGTCACAACCCGGGTGCCCTGGGCCCGGAGGGCGCTGCGCAGGAAGTAGGTGGACTGGTTATGCAGCAGGTTCTCCCAGCGGTAGCGGGTGACAAACACCGGCAACACCACCACACAGAAGCGATCGCGGGATTTGCGATGGTTGGCCTCAAACTCGCGCACGAAGTCGACCACCGGATCGACCAGGGAGCGGTAGGGAGAGGTGAGAATCATCAGCGGCACATCGGGCACCTGTCGTTCCCATTGCTCCTTGAAGCGCCCGGCCTTGCCGGCCCCCAGATCCACATGCACCGCCACCAGTTCGCTGGCGATGCTGCGGGCAAAACGGATCGCCTCGAAACTGCCCCGATGCAGCTGGCCCACCAGCACGACCGTCGGGGTGCCTCCCGACACCGGGGATTCCGGCAGCTTCAGCTTGACGTCGGAAGCCATGCGCAGGCGCTTGGCGACGTAGTTGTAGTGCCCCTTGATCTTCAGATAAACGGCGATCAGGATCGGGATGCTCAGCACCACCAGCCAGGCTCCCTGGGTGAACTTGCTGAACAGCAGCACCACAGCGACGATGGCTGTGATCGTGGCCCCAAGGCCGTTGACCAGCGCCTTGCCGATCCAGCCGCTGCCACCTTCCTTCCACCAGTGCACCACCATTCCCGCCTGGGAGAGGGTGAAGCTGAAGAACACCCCGACGGCATAGAGGGGAATCAACTGGGTGACACTGCCGTTGAAGACCACCAGCAGCAGGGCCGCGAAGCCGCTCAGGGCGAAGATGCCGTTGCTGAACACGAGCCTGTCTCCCATCGAGGCCAGCTGCCTGGGTAGGTAGCCGTCCTGGGCCAGGAAGGCCGCCAGGCGGGGGAAGTCGGCATAGGCGGTGTTCGCCGCCAACAGCAGGATCAACAGGGTGGCCAACTGCAGTACGAACAGCAGCACACCGTTGCCGAACACATGTTCACCCAGCTGATAGAGAAGGGTCGGGCCATGTTCGGTGTAGACGATGCCCGTGCTGCGTGCCAGCACGCTGATGCCGCCGAACATCAGGGCCAGCATCAGCACCATCACCACCAGCACCCGGCGGGCATTGCGCCACTCCACCGGTCGGAACGCTCCGACGCTGTCGCTGATGGCCTCGATTCCCGTCAGGGCCGCACAGCCTGAGCTGAAGGCCCGCATCAACAGCACGGGACCGAAGGTGGCCATCTGGCCGTGGGCGTGTTCCAGCAGGGCCTGCTGGCTGTCCACGCCATGGGGAACCATCTGCCCCAGGGCCACCTTGATCGCCCCTCCGACCAGCAGCGTGACCACCACCACCATGAAGAGGTAGGTCGGAAAACTGAGCAGCCTGGCGCTGGAACTGACCCCTCGCAGATTGGCGACCATCACCAGCACCACCGCCAGCAGGCAGAGCAGCACCCTGTGGTTCTCCAGGCCCGGGAAGTAGGAGGTGAGGGCGGCGATGCCGGCGGCCACGCTCACGGCCACCGTGAGCACATAGTCGATCGAGAGAGAGGCTCCCGCCATCAGCCCGAAGATCGGCCCCAGGTTCTCCTGGGACACCCGGTAGGAGCCGCCGCCATGCGGGTAGGCCTTGATCGTCTGCCGATAACTGATGGCCACGATCGCCATCAGACCGATGATCAGACCGGTGATCGGCAGGGTGTAGTTGAAGACGGACAACGCCCCGGCCATGCCCAGGACGAGCACGATCTCCTGGGTGGCATAGGCCACGGAGGAGAGAGCATCCGAGCTGAGAATGGCGAGGGCTTCGGCGTTGCTGTAGCGCTCCTCGGAATGGGCGCTTGTCGGCAGGGGTTGGCCGATCAGGGCCCGCCGCAGACTGCCCAGGCGGGGAAATCGGATCTGACCCATCGGGCGATGTGGCGGCGATCGGGATCCCAACCCTAGGACCGCCCTCTTTCCGGGGCTTCCGATTGTTCTTTCGGGGGTTCGTGCGGGGTTTCTTGCGGCGCACCCTGGGTGTTGCTTCCGCTGTTCTGCATCCGTTCGGCGTCTCTTCCCGGCTCAGGGGGCCGCCTCAGTCCGCCGGAGGCTCAGTCCGCCGGAGGCGGGTTTCGCTGATCCTGAGGCCTCAGCCCGAGCCTGGCGGCCAGCCGTTCCGCCTGCAGATAGAACACCGGCGTGATGTAAAGGGTCACAAGCTGCGAGAGCAGCAGCCCTCCCAGCACCACCAGGCCGAGGGGCCGGCGGCTTTCCGCGCTGGCGCCGAGGCCGAGGGCGATCGGCAAGGTGCCGATCAGCGCCGCCACGGTGGTCATCATGATCGGCCGGAAACGCAGCAGGGACGCTGTCTGGATCGCATCGATCACGCTCAGGCCGCGTCGGCGGTTGGCGATCGCCGCATCGACCATCATGATTCCGTTCTTCTTGACGATCCCGATCAGCAGGATCAGGCCGATGCTGCTGTAGACGTTCAGCTCCGATCCGAACCACTGCAGGGCCAGAAGCCCCCCCACCGCTGCTGCCGGCAGGCTGGTGAGAATCGTCAGGGGATGGATCGGGTCCTCGTAGAGGATGCCGAGCACCCCGTAGATCACCACAACCGCCGCTCCCAACAGCAGTGGCAGGCCGCTGAGCGACTCCTCGAACAGCTTGGCCGTTCCCTGAAACGAACCCTGAAGGGTGCTGCTCAGGTCCTTTGCCGCCAGGTCGCGGATGCGTTCCGTCGCCGTGGCGAGCGAGGTGCCGGCCCGCAGGTTGAAGGAGAAGGTCACCGCCGGCTGCTGGCCGCTGTGGTTGATCGTCACCACGCCCTCGCTCTGTTCGATCTCGGCGATCGCATCCAGGGGCACCAGCAGTCCGCGATCGCTGCGGATCGAGAGTCGCCGCAGGTCGGTCGGATCGTCCTGATGCTCCAGGTCCACCCCGGCAATCACCGGCACCTGTCCGTCCTCCCGGTAGATCGTTGACACCTGGGTGTCGCCGTAGGCCTGGCGCAGGGCGTTCTGCACCCGGGTCGCATCCACCCCGAGGGTCGCCGCTCGGTCGTGGTCGACCCGGATCGCCAGGGTCGGATTGTTCGGCAGCAGGTCACTGCTGACATCCAGCAACCCTGGCAGCGCCTTCAGATGCGCTTCGAAGTCGGGGGCCTCGGCGAGCAGCGTCTCGAAGCGACTGCCGCTGACCGTGAACTGATACTGCGCCCTCCCCGAGCTGGTGCCGACGTTGATCGCCGGCGGCAGCTTCACGAAGGCCCGGATGCCAGGCACTCCGCTCAGTCTTCGTCGCAGCTGCCGTTGCACGCTCTGGGCGTCGGCGCTGCGTTGGCTGCGGGGCTTCAGTTTCAGGAACAGACGGCCGGCATTGGCGGACGCGTTCGGGCCGCCGGAGCCGATGGTGCTGTTCACCCCTTCCACGGCTGGATGGCGTGCTGCCCGGCGGCTGAGCTCCCCCTGGAGCCGAGCCATTTCCGCCGACGATGTGCCCTCGGCTGCCTGCGTGATCACCGTCAGCTGGCCGGTGTCGGCCTCGGGAATGAATCCCTTCGGCACCACCACAAACAGCAGCATCGCGAGCAGCAGCAGTCCGGCCGAGACCGCCTGCACAGGATTCGGGCGCTGCAGGGCTGAGGCCAGGGTGCGCGCGTAGGCCTGCTTCAGGCGCTGGAAGCCGCGCTCGAAGGCCTGCAGGACGACGCCACCGCTGGCCCGACTGGGGTCGGGGGGCGGCAGCAGCCGGGCCGCCAGCATCGGTGTCAGGGTGAGGGCCACCAGCCCTGAGAACAGAATCGCCAGGCTGAGGGTGACGGCGAATTCCCGGAACAGACGCCCGAGCAGCCCCCCCAGGAACAGGATCGGGATGAAGACCGCCACCAGGGAGACGGTCATCGACAGGATCGTCGGACCGATCTCCCGTGATCCGCGCAGGGCGGCCTGCCAGCGGCTGTTGCCCTCCTCCTGACGTTGCACGATGGCCTCCACCATAACGATCGCGTCATCCACCACAAAACCGACGCTGAGGGTGAGCGCCATCAGCGAGATCGTGTCCAGGGAATACCCCAGCAGTTGCATCGCTCCGAAGGTCGCCAGCAGCGAGATCACGATCGCCAGCGATGGCAGCAGGGTGGAGATCCCGGTGCCGAGGAACAGGGCCACCACCCCCACCACCAGGGCGATCGTCAGCAACAGGGTCAGTTCCACATCGTGGATCGCTTCCTGGATGGATTCGGAGCGATCGAAGAGCACATCCATCGTGATGGCGCCCGGAATCTGCTTCCTCAGTTCAGGAAGTTGCCGGCGAATCGCCTGGGCGATGGAGACGATGTTGCTGCCCGGTTGTCTCTGGATCGCCACGACAATCGAGCGGCTGCCGTTGTACCAGCTCGCCAGGCGTTCATTTTCAACGCCATCCGTCACCTCGGCCACATCCCCCAGCCGCACCGGGGAGCCCTGATGCACGGCGATCACCAGCTGGCGATAGGGCGCCGCCCGATCCATCCGGGTCGTGTCCTGAAGGCTGAAGGTGCGCGTCGGCCCGTAAAGGTTGCCGGTCGGCAGGTTGGCATTGCCGGCCTTGATGGCCGCACCGATTTCATCGAGGCCGATGCCCTTGGTGCGCAGAGCCTGGGGATCGATGCGGATACGCACCGCTTCGTTCTGGGCGCCATACACCTGCACCTGCGACACCCCGCCGATCCTGGACAGCCGCTGGGAGAGCTCCACCTGGGCGACGTGGGTGACCTCCGAGAGGGGAAGCAGATCGGAACTGAGCACCAGATAGAACATCGGCTGTTCCGTCGGGTTCACCTTGCGCACGGATGGTGTGCGCGGCATCTCGGGGGGGAGGAGCCGCGAGGCCTGGCTGATCGCGGTCTGAACGTCCTGGGCCGCCGCATCGCTGTCGCGGTTCAGATCGAACTGAAGGTTGATCTGGGAGCTGCCCTGGGAGCTGCTCGAGCTCATCGTGCTCAGGCCGGCGATGCTGGTGAACGCCTGTTCGAGGGGGGTGGCCACCGCTGTGGCCATCGTTTCCGGGTTGGCGCCCGGCAGGGCCGCATTGACCTGCAGGGTCGGAACATCGATGGTGGGCAGATCGCTGATCGGCAGCTGCAGAAAGCCGACCGCACCCCAGAGCACCAGGGCCAGCATCAGCATCAAGGTGGCCACCGGACGGCGGATCAGCGGCGAAAGATCCATCGCTCTGCTCAGCGGGCCGATCGGCGGCCCTCGATGGCGCCGCCGCGATCGCTGCCGCTGTTGATCGCGGCTCCGGGGCTGAGGGCGAACTGCCCCTGGGTGATCACCCGGTCGACGGCGTTGAGGCCCTGCAGGATCGCCACCTGGCCGCGGCCGCTGGGGCCGGTCTGCACCGAGCGGGCCTGGGCCCGGTTGCCGACGGCGATCCAGACGAAGGAGCCCTTCTGGCCTCGCTGAACGCTGGTCTCCGGTACCAGCACCACCTGATGCAGGGTGTTGATCTTCAGATCCCCCTTGACGAACTGGCCGGGCACCAGGCGCTGGTCCTGATTGCGGAAGCTGGCTTTGATCGTCGTCGTGCCGGTGCTGGGATCGATGGCGTTGTCGATCGTGCGCACCGCGCCGATCTGGCCGTCGCTCAGGGTCAGCACCTGGCCAGGGCGGATCCGCGCCAGGTGATCCTGGGGGACCGAGAAACGCACCTCGATCGGTTCGAACTGATTGACCAGCAGCAGCGTCTGGCCCTGGCCTTCCCGGAGCACGTTGCCGATCGTGACCTTCAGCTGACCGGTACGTCCTTGGATCGGGGAGCGGATCGTGGTGCGGCTGAGGTTGAGGCGGGCCACGGCCTCGGCGGCCATGGAGGCCGCCAGGTCGGCCTTGGCGCTGACCACAGCACTGCGGCTGCTGCTGGCACCGGCGGCCAGGGACTCGGCCTCACTGCGGTACTGGTCGGCCTGGTCCTGGCTGACGGCCCCGAGGTTGCGCAGGCGGGCGTAGCGGTCGGCCCGGACGGCGGCGGCCCGGGCCTCGGTCTGGCTGCGGAGCGCCTGGGCCTGGGCTTCCAGGAGCCTGGCCCGGGTTTTTTCGGTGGCGGCGCGCGCCTGCCCCAGGGCCGCGAGAAACGGAGCTGGATCGAGGCTGAGCAGCGGTGCGCCCGCCTGCACCTCCTGACCCTCACGGAAATGGACCTGCTGCAGCACGCCGCCGACCTGTGGTTGGATCGCCGCCGAGGCCAGGGCTGTCACCTCTCCGGTCACGGGATAGGTGACCGGCAGATCGCCGAGTCGGGCATCGCTCACGGCAACGGCCACCGGCGGTCGGGCGCGTTTCTCGTCGCCCGTCGACCAGCAGCCCCTGAACAGGGCGATGGCGATCACCCCGCCCAGCAACAGGCCCAGGTTCCGGCGTCGCAGCAGGAAAGTCACGGCATCAACGTAGCGCCAACGGCCGGGCTTCCTTCCCGGTTGTTGCCCGGAACACCTCCCCGCGTGACCGGTGTCGGCCTCCGTTGCAGGCGGGCGCTCTCGTAGAAGAAAAGATCCACGGCCGTCAGGCCCTGGGCCCGCACCAGGGCGATGTCCCGTTCCGTGCTGCTGCGGGTCCGGATCTGGCCTCTGAGGCCGGCCAGCAGCCCGATCCGCACCGCCACCCGGCGGCGGGCCTGATGCACGGCGGGTTGGGCCAGTTCCCTGGCGAGAGCGGCCGGGGAATCGCGATACAGCTGCACCACGACCTCATCGACCAGGCCCTCGTTCACCCACCCCAGCCAGTCGGCCAGGTACATCCGGTAGGAGAAGGCCTGGGGATTGGGGGCGATCGACAGCCGCACCGTCGGACATCGGCTGGCCATCGCGCTCCGGATCCGGCGGAGCAGGGTTGTGATTCTGGCGGCCCGCCAGGCCCTCCAGGTCGGATCATCGGGGGCAGGATCCGGTCTGGCGGCACCCTCCGGCGTGGCGCGCCATTGCGCCAGGCTGAGACGGTCGTAGCCGAAATCGGCCGGATGGCCGAGGTGGTCATCGAACTGGATCAGATCCAGGGGCCGGCGGGTGCAGGCATCCACCTCCAGGGCCACGAGGCCCTCCTGCACGGCTGCGGCGCCGGGGTTGAGCCAGACCCGTGCGATCCGGCCGCCCTCCAGCCAGGTGCTGCTGCCGTCGCGGCGGCGCAGCAGCCATTCATCGTGGCCGTTCAGCCAGGGGGCGTCGGCCGGTGCCATCAGCCCGAATTCAAACCAGCCTACGGTGCGCAGTCCGGTGCTGCGCAGATTCCGCAGCAGGCTGGCGCTGTGGTCGACCGTCGGCAGGGCCGGATCGAGCGACAGACCGAGGGGATTGTTGGCCGCCAGGGCCGGCCAGGTGAGCAGGCCAGCGGTCTGCAGGGGAAGCGCTGCCCGGCTGAAGCCTTCCTGCTGCAGAAATTGCCGGGCCTGATCCGCCGCTCCGACGTCCCGCATCACCGGGCTGTCCACGGTGGTCAGCCAGACCCCGAGGCGATCGACCTCGGGGCCGCGGGCTGGAGGCGGGGGTGGCGGTGTCGCCGGCAGCGACATCGAGCCGGTGTCGGCGCTGCGCACTGGCGCCGTGACACTGATCATCAGCACGGCCGCCGCCAGAACACACCCTCGAACCGGCCATGCCGGCGAAGATGACGCCCATGGCCTGGCCTCTGCGCACCAACCGGTTGGCTCGACGGACTGGGACGCGTGCACGGTTGGAGCGGTGGACTCACCCATGGCGTGCACGGTCCACTGCGGAGCCCCGCCAGTCTCGCCCGCTTCGGGGGCGCCCTCCGCGATGGGCTCAGGAGCTGGTGGTTCCACGGATCGGCCTTCTGGGTGCGCTGCTGTTCGCCCCTGCGCTGCTGGCGGCGCCACCGGAGCGCTCCCGCTTTCCCGGACTGCTTCCGCCACCGGGGCCGCCTCGGCTGGATCAACCCTGTCCCCGGCTCGGAGGTCGCCATTACGCCGTGATCGTGGCCGGGGATGAGCCCGCAGCCGTGATGACCCTGCTGGAGCTGCGGCGCCAGTTCGAGCGGGTGCCCTCCCTCCGTCAGGCCCGGCTGGCCCTTGTCACCGAGGCCGATCTCTCGCAGGGGATCGGCGGCACCCTGGTGCGCTCGGGCCTCGCCTACCTCGACCGCAATCAGGTGCCGTCGGACATGGGTGATCAGTTGCCCCTGCTGGCACCTTCCAGTGATCTCTATGCCCGCTTCCTGCGACTGGTTGGGGTGAACCACATTGCGGCCGATCCCCAGAAGGCGTCGCGGGCCTTTCGCCACGCTCTCAAACGTTCGCGGATCGCGGTGTTCTCCCGCGCTGATCTTCGCGGCGTGCGGCTGCATGGACGTCAAATCTGCACGCTGGATTCCCGGCGCCACGGCAGTCTCGGCGCGGATCTGTTCATCGACGCCAGCCTGGGGGGGCGCTTGGCGGAGCTGGCCCGGGTTCCGAGGCTGTCAGGTCTTGGAGTGCCGCGGTTTGCCGGCAACAGCCTGGCTCTGGGCTGGATCTTCGAGCTCAGGGGCCTGACCTATGGCGATCTGCTTCGGATGGAAAGCCGGTTCACCCGGCGTCTGCTGGATCCTGGTGACGCGGAAGCGCAGCAGTGGCTGCAGGTCTGGCCGAAGTACCGCAATGACCGGGCGCGACTGCGGGCTGATCTGCTGACCGGGCCATCGACCCCCAGGCTGGCGTACTCGAGCACCAGTGACAGCATCGATCAACGCAGTCCGGCGGTGGCGATCGCCTTCCACGGTCAGGCGCGGCTGCTGCCAGGACTGCAGCAGTCTGCGGTGCTGCTGGATCTGGCCAACATCGCTGTGCTGCGTGATCGGCTCAGTGTCAATGCGCTGCTGTTCCGCAACGATTCCAGGCAGAACCGGGCTGTTCTGGCGTCCGGCAATCGTCCGTTGCCCTGGATGCGTCCGGTGGCTGATGCGGTTACCCTGTTCTTCCGGCGTCAGGGAGTCCGCCAGGTGATCTGGATATCTGAGCTGTATGTCCGCAGCGCCGATCAGATCGCCCATCCCCTCGATCCCCTGAGTGCGGAGCGCATGGCGGCGGGCGGGGTGTCCAGACAGGAGGCTCTCGGCACCTTCACCTACGCCCTGGATTTCCGGGGCGGCCTGGCGGGTCTGCTCCCTCAGGCCAAGCCGACCTTCAATTTCGGATACCGGCACACCTTGCCCCGGGAGATCAGCAATCTGGCGGTCCTCGGACCCGCTGCCGGTTTCGCAGGGCTGGGGGAGGGAGCCGGACGCATCATCGAGCTGAACATCTCGGTCGGTCAGGGTCTGGCGATCGCCTCAACCCTGGCCTTGAAACGACGGATTCCGTTGGCGGCGGTGGACCCGCAGCAGGTGGCGCAGCTGATGCCCGAGGGGTATCTGCCCTATGGACGACCATCGACAGCCACGGCCCTGCAGCTCTGGTTGCGTCACCTTGACTATCAGATCAACCGCGGCATCCCGGGGGTGGATCATCTGTCGTTGCCGTGGCATCACGGACCCTGAGGCCCCCCGGAGGCCCCGTGGCGCGCAGACGTCGGCGCTTGTGCGTGCGCGCGGTGGCCTTCTCCGGATCCTGAGCATTCCGTGTCGACGGATGAAGGTCTGTGAGTATTTGTGCGGATCATGGCGGCAATTCCGTCACTGTCGATACGTTCAGCCGTGCTGATTACCTGCGTTGCGATTCCATGGCTCTCCCCCTGCTGGACACCCGACCTGTTACAAACAATGCCCGGGTTGAAACATTTCTGGTAGGGAGCGAGCAGACCCCGCGACAGTTTCCGGGGCTGGCACCGGTTCGCGATGCGGCGGCTCTCGATCTGCTGATTGAGCAGGCTTACCGCCAGATTTTTTTCCATGCCTTCAAGGTGGACCGAGATCCCATCCTTGAATCGCAGCTGCGCAATGGTCAGATCACCGTTCGCGATTTCGTGCGCGGATTGCTGCTGTCTGAGAAGTTCCGCAACGACTTTTATCGTTGCAACAGTAATTATCGCGTCGTTGAGCAGGTCGTCGGTCGTGTTCTCGGTCGTCCCGTTCATGGCGAATACGAGCGGATTGCCTGGTCGATTGTGATTGCTGAGCAGGGTCTGGAAGCCTTTGTCGATGCCCTGCTTGAGTCGCCCGAGTATCTCGAGGCCTTCGGCACCGAGCTGGTGCCCCATCAGCGGGCCCGCGTCCTGCCCGGTCGCTCGATCGGCGATCGGCCCTTCAATCAGCAGGCCCCCCGATACGACGCCTACTGGCGTGAGGTGAGCGCCCGCCGGGCTCCCGCCGGTGGTCTGGGCAGCGGTGCCCGCTTCAGTGGTGCTCTGGTTTCACCGGCCTGGGCCAACGGTCAGCCCCCCCAGTTCGCCCAGCGGCTCTGGTATGGCTTCGTGGCCATCGGCGCCGTTGAAGTGCTGCGGGTGGTGGTCACCACGGCCGCGGCGATGTTGAGCACCGGTTCGGCGGGCTGATGTCCGGATCCGGGGCTGTCGTCTGTCGCTGGTTTCAATCGATCGTGGTCGCCAGGGTTGTGGCCATTCCCTGGTTGACGGCAGCCTCGGAAGCGCCGGTGGCGGCGACCGGCAGTTTCAGCCCTGGGTGCCGTGCCGTCAGTCTGTGATGCTGTTGCCGCACGCTCTGGCACAGAGCGGTGACGCCGGCGTGGTCGGCATGGCTCTCCGCCACCATCAGAGCGATGGTCAGGAGCTCCGTCCCGGCCGGTCTTTCGTCGGCTGGTGATGGGAGCCAGATCGAGGGATTGACGCTCTGCAGGAGGGGAAGGAACCGCATCCCGGCACCTCCTGCACAGGCTTCCATGGCGGCATCGTCCGCGTGAATCGGTCCGAGCCAGGCCTCGAGGACATGATCGCTGAGCAGATCTCTTGTCCCAGCAGGATTGAGATAATCGGAACAGCCCATGTGCCAGGAGGGCAGAGTCGTCGGGACCAGCAACGGCCAGACCAGCGCGTCGACCTCCAGTCGCAGTGCTCCTTGTCCCAGCAGTCGCCGCCCCTGATGGACCCGGCGTTGCAGGGTGAGCAGATCACGATCGCGCCCTCGGAGCTGATGACAACCCTCTCGCTGCCTGAGGCTGAGCTGGAAGGTGGTCAGCACCTGATGCACCCGGCGGGAGATCGTGCTCTGGTTGGTGCCGGCGTGCTCTGCCGCCACTCTCCCGGTGCCGAACCAGAGCAGAAAATCGAGAGCCTGCAGGTCCTGCTCGGGCACCACGGCATTGTTCAGCAGAACCGCAACACCAACCTAGGAGCGTGTCGCACATTTCGTAGGCACAGCCCCCCTTATCCCACTCCTTGTAGGAGTTCTGAGCGCTGCTCTCAGCCTCGGGGCTGAGCGGCCCTGAGCGGTGCTCCCTCCCTCAGCTTGCTACCAGGGCA
>JBJTBH010000254.1:0-8409 GCA_046091285.1 Cyanobacteriota bacterium
ACCGGTGACAGGTCGGTCTTGATGTCCCGTCCGGCGATCGCCAGCAGCTGGGGCAGGCGGGCGAGCGTGCCCGGCTCCCCAAGTTTGCTGAACAGAGCGTTCAGCACCTGTTTCTGGCGTTCCATGCGACCGATGTCGCCGAGTTCATCGTGGCGGAAGCGCAGGAAGCCCTCCAGATCCGTGCCCCGCAGCACCTGCCGACCGGGGTAGAGATCGATCACCAGATTCTGGCTGTGGTCCACGTAGGCCATGCGCTTCGGGACGTCCACCTCCACGCCGCCCAGGGCATCGGCGGCATGTTGCACCGCCTCCAGATTGACGATCACGTAGTGATCCTGGGGAGATCCGAGCAGATGTCCCAGCTCTCTTTTCACCGCTTCGGTGCCACCGGTGGCATACAGCGCATTGGCCTTGAGCACGCCGTAGCGATCGGATTCGATGAAGGTGTCCCGCGGCACCTGGGTCAGGGTGGTCTGGCCATGGTCGAGCTGCACGCTGAGCATCACATCGGTGTTGGCCGCCACCTTGTCGGTGCCGAGGATGACGATCCGCCCCTGACCGGCCCACAGGGGCGGCACAAGATGTCCGAGCCCGTTGGGCCCATGCATCACTCCCGCCAGGGCCGGGCCGATCAGCTTCGGCAGAGGGCCTGCCAGGCCATAGCCAAGGGCCAGACCGAGGGCAAAAGGCAGCAAAGGCAGAGGCCTGCGAGGCCTGGTGCGGCCACCGGATCGCCGTCCTGGGGGCCTGGTTCCGCCGCCATCCCCACGCTGGCCATCACGATCGCGGCCGTTGTCGCCCTGACGGTTCCGGCGTCGTGCCGCCTTGGCGGCGTCGGTGGAGTCTTGCCGAGTCGTTCGCCGGTCCCGATCAGGATGCACCAGCAGCTCAGGCTGACGATTGCGGCGCCTCTGACGACGTGGATCGGCATCGGCGACCGGTTGACGGTCGGCCCGCGGACGGCGGCTGGGTTGGGCCTGGGACATGGGCACGTTTGCTGGGCGCACCATAAGGGGCCAGACCCGGCTCCACCAGGGGTCTCAGGCCGCTGCTTCCACCTGCACGCAGGCGGCGGCGGCATCGGCACGACGACGGGCCTCCGCTTCGGTGGCTCCCCGGGCCAGCGCCACGCCCATGCGCCGCCAGGGCCGGGCCTCGGCCTTTCCGAACAGCAACAGCTCCGTGTCCGGCTCCTCCAGGGCCCGGGCAACGCCCGAATAGCGCACGTCCCTGGCGCCTTCAGGGGCCAGGATCACGCGGCTGGCGGCTGGTCCGAGGGAACGGATCGCCGGGATCGGCAGGCCGAGCACCGCCCGCAGATGCAGGCTGAATTCACTCAGGTTCTGGCCCACCAGGGTCACCAGACCGGTGTCGTGGGGGCGGGGTGAGAGCTCCGAGAACACCACCTCCTCCTGCCCCGGCTCGCCGCAGAGGAAGAACTCCACGCCGAACAGCCCGGCACCGCCGAGGTGATCGGTGACCCTGCGGGCCATCGCCTGGGCGGCCGCCAGCTGCGCTGGCGTGAGCTGGGCCGGCTGCCAGCTGCACTGGTAGTCGCCCCGTTCCTGGATGTGGCCGATCGGCGGGCAGAACAGTGTCGGTCCCTGCCAGGGCTTGACCGTGAGCAGGGTGATCTCGAGATCGAAGCGCAGGAATTCCTCGACGATCACGCGGGTGCCCAGGCCTCGGGCGCCCTCCTGGGCCGCCTGCCACGCGGCTGGAATCTCAGCGGGGCCATGGACCACGCTCTGGCCCTTGCCGGAGGAGCTCATCACCGGCTTGACGACCACAGGCCAGCCCAGGGGGGCGGCGGCCGCCGCCAGCGCCTCGGCGCTTTCGGCATACGCGAAGCGGGCCGTGCGCAGACCCAGGTCACCGGCGGCCAGATCGCGGATGCGGTCGCGGTTCATGGTCACGGCCGTGGCCCGGGCGGTGGGGACGATCGTGATCCCCTCGGCCTCGAGCTCCGCTAGGGCATCGACCGCCAGGGCCTCGATCTCCGGGATCACGACATCGGGCTGATGGCGCCGCACCACCGCCTTGAGCGCCTCCGGATCGGTCATGGCGATCACCTCGGCGACATCGGCCACTTGCATCGCCGGGGCGCCGGCATAGCGATCGACCGCCACCACCCTGCAGCCGAGGCGCTGGGCGGCGATCGCCACCTCCTTGCCCAGTTCACCGCTGCCCAGCAGCAGCACGGTGCGGGGGAAGGGGGCATCAGCCGGCAGAAACGTGGTCGGGGACGGGCTCATGGCGCTGATGGACAGCAAGCGGACAGCCGGGTCGGGGGTGGGTGGCGGCACCGGGTCCCAGACCTCAGCCACCAACAGGCTGGCAGCACGGGATGCCCCCCTGTCACCAGCCAGCTCCGATCCTCCTCCTGCTAGAGAAGAACCCCTTGAGCGTCGAGGCCTTGGCCCTGCCGACCCCCGCCCTGACCCTGGCCTTCAGCACTGCCGGCGATGCCGCCGATGGCCTGCTCTTCGGCTGGGACATCGTCACCCTGCAGAAGTGGGCGCTGATCTATCTCGGGCTCTCCTCGCTCGGCTTCATTGTCGTCTGGGTGCTGGGGTATCTCAGGCAGCGCTGAGGAGACCCACCCCTTCACCCCCCCTGGCCGTCCTCGAGCTCGGGGGTGAGGGTGAGCTGCCGCACGGGTGACTCCTCGTTGATGAAGCCGTAGGCCTCAAAGACGCTGGCATCGGGGTGGATGATCCGCTGGCCGGCGGCGGTGCGCTGTACCGCGAAGCCCTCGCTGGCGAGGCGACGCATCAGGGCCGCGGCCTCCTCGAAACGGGCCGCCATCGCCTCAAGGCTGGCGCAGTCGGCGGTGAGGCCGGTTTCCTTCCAGGTGAAATAGGCCATCGCGACGCCGGCCAGGGGGCTGATCTCAGGGAAGCAGGAACAGACCCAGAAGCACAAGTAACCCCGTGGCGGCCCAGAAGGCGAGCACCACCCGCTGCTCCGGCAGGCCACCGAGCTCGAAGTGATGATGCAGCGGCGCCATCCGGAACAGGCGGTGCCCCTGACCGTCAGGGCCCTTGGTGGCCTTGAACACCCAGACCTGCAGGATCACCGACAGGGATTCCGCCAGGAACACGCCGCCCATCAGCAGCAGGGGCCAGAGGCTGTTGGAGAGCAGAGCGACGCCGCTCAGGGCCGCCCCCATCGCCAGGGAGCCGGTGTCGCCCATGAACAGGCGGGCCGGATGGCGGTTGTGGACCAGGAAGCCGAACCAGGCGCCGGCCATCGCCAGACAGAAGGCGGCCAGGGCTGGATCGCCGCCATGGCCGCGCAGCATCAGCTGCAGGCCGAGCCCGGTGAAGACGATGGCGCCACAACCGGCCGCCAGACCATCAAGCCCATCGGTGAGGTTGGTGGCATTGCTTTCGGCCAGGAGCACGAACAACCCCAGGGGCCAGATCAGCAGACCGAGCGGCAGCACCCAGCCCAGGGGCAGGGCGATGTCGCCGGCTTCACCGGGTAACCACGCACCGGCTGCGGCCCAGAGCAGGAAAGCAACGGCCGCCAGGGCCTGAAGCAGCAGCTTGCCGCGGGGCGACAGGCCGGTGTTGGTGCGGCGGGTGAGGCTGCGCCAGTCATCGAGCCCACCGATCGTCATGTAGGCCAGGGTGATCGCCGCCAGGGCCGGCAGGCGGCCATCGCCGGGGCTGAGCAGGCCACCGATCACCACCCCCACCGGCACCACCAGCAGACCGCCCATCGTCGGGGTGCCGGCCTTGCTGAGGTGGGCCTGGGGGCCTTCGACACGAATCACCTGACCGAGCTTCAGGGCCCGCAGCCTCGGCACACCCCACTGCACCACCAGGGCGCTGATCAGGGCGCTGATCAGCAGCGGCAGGCTGAGGCGCGAATTCGGCACCAGGGCGTCGGACAGGACGCAG
Source organism: Cyanobacteriota bacterium (assembly GCA_046091285.1). Classification (GTDB taxonomy): domain Bacteria; phylum Cyanobacteriota; class Cyanobacteriia; order PCC-6307; family Cyanobiaceae; genus CAIXOZ01. The sequence goes on from JBJTBH010000254.1 coordinate 3,909, forward strand.
GTCATCAGGAGACACAGTCCCAGCACAACCACCGCCGGGCTGGATCCCGGCAGCAACCGCCGCAGTGCGAGAGGGAGGCTCATCGTGGGCGTGACCCTCAGTCTTCCCAGTCCTCGTCGCTCTGTTCGTCGGCGGGGTTGTAATCCTCCTTCTCACCCATCAGGGCGGAGAGTTCCTCCTCTTCCACTGTGCTCACATCGGCGGCAGCGGTCTCGGCATCGGCCACCAGCCGACCGCTGGTCTCCAGCCAGCTCAGCAGATCGGGCTCCTCGCGCAGGGGCAGCACCGGCGCCGGTTCACTGCGGCGATAGCGAGTCAGCGAGGGATTGATGCTGTCAAGCGAACTGGACAAGGAACTGGATGTCATCGGACCGGATGGGGCATCGGATGGGAACTCCGAGGTCGGAACTGGAGCTGCGAAGTCGGATGGGAACTCCGAGGTCGTCATTCCTCGGACGGCGCGACCCGGCGTGCTGAGACTGTCAGGCTCATGCCGTCAAGCTCATGACGTCAGACCAGACCGTCAGGGACCAATCGACGATCATAGCCCCCATGACGTTTTCGATTCGAGCGGTCCGCAAGATCGCCGCTGCCTGGGGCGTGGCCCTGGCGATCAGTGCCCTGCTGCACACCGCCGGTCAGCACTGGCCTGAGCCGTTGCCCCTGCGGCTCGGTTGGATCCTGGCGGCCCTGGTGCTGCCGGCCCTCGCCCTGGGCGGCTGGCTCCTGCTCCAGCCGGTGCCAGACGGTGACAGGGGAGAATCGGACGATCGTGCGCAGGAGCCGCGTTGATGGGCCGGGCAAAGAAGGTGGTGCTGGCGTATTCCGGTGGGGTGGACACCAGCGTCTGCATTCCCTATCTCAAGCAGGAGTGGGGCGTGGAGGAGGTGATCACCTTCGCCGCCGACCTGGGTCAGGGTGATGAGCTGGAGCCGATCCGCCTCAAGGCCCTCGATTCCGGGGCCAGCCAGTCGATCGTGGGCGATCTGATCGAACCGTTCATCCGCGACTTCGCCTTTCCGGCGATCCGCGCCAATGCTCTCTACGAAGGGCGCTATCCCCTTTCCACCGCCCTGGCCCGCCCGCTGATCGCCCGCCGGCTGGTGGAGATCGCCCGTGAGGTCGGCGCGGATGCGGTCGCCCATGGCTGCACCGGCAAGGGCAATGACCAGGTGCGTTTTGACGTCGCCATCGGTGCCCTGGCCCCTGATCTGAAGGTCCTCACCCCGGCGCGGGAGTGGGGCATGAGCCGCGAGGAGACGATCGCCTACGGCGAGCGTTGCGGCATCCCGTCACCGGTGAGCAAGAAATCTCCCTATTCGATCGATCTCAACCTGCTGGGTCGCTCGATCGAGGCCGGTCCCCTGGAGGATCCGAACGTCGAGCCGCCTGAGGAGATCTATGCGATGACCGTTTCGGTGGATGCGGCTCCCGCCGTTCCCCAGGTGGTCGAGATCGCCTTTGAGCAGGGCAACCCCGTGGCCATCGATGGTGTGCGCCTCGATCCGGTGTCCCTGATCCGCCAGGCCAATGCCCTGGCCGGCAGCCACGGCTTCGGGCGCCTCGACATGATCGAGAATCGGGTGGTGGGCATCAAGAGCCGGGAGATCTACGAAACTCCGGGGCTGCTGCTGCTGATCCGGGCCCACCAGGAACTTGAGAGCCTCACCCTGGCCGCCGATGTGCTTCGGGCCAAGCGCCAGATCGAGATGCAGTGGGCTGATCTTGTGTATCAGGGCCTCTGGTACGGAGCCCTGAAAGATGCCCTCGATGGCTTCATCGAACGCACCCAGGCCAGCGTCAACGGCACGGTGCGGGTGAAGCTGCACAAGGGCAATGCCACGGTCGTCGGTCGCCAGAGCGGCAACGACAGCCTCTATGTGCCTGATATGGCCACCTACGGCGCCGAGGATCAGTTCGACCATCGGGCCGCCGAAGGCTTCATCTACGTCTGGGGCCTGCCTACGCGCCTGTGGGCCGCCAATCGCCGCAATCAGAGGGCCTGAACCCGGGCGTCAGTCAACAGAGTGCCGGCCCCCTGGACACGTCCAGGGGGTTCTGAATCCACCGTCAATCTCCACCGTCAATCCTGTTGTCAGTCTCGTTGTTGCTGGCGGGATCGGCGCCAGGCCTGCAGCCTGCGGGCCCGGGCCTGCTCAAGTGGATCGAGATCCTCCGCAGATTCGGGCGTGGCCGCGCTGGCGGTGGACAGGGCCTCGTTCGAGCTGGGAAGGGTCTGGCTGGCGCTGGCCGCGGCTGCGGTGATCCCGGCGCTGTCGGTCGCGATCGGTGAGATGAACGGGGGCTCCGCCTGCCAGAGCGCCGGGCCTGCCGCCTCGCTCCCGATCACGGACGGGCGGTCGGTGGCGATGGGAACTGGGGCCACAGCCGCCCCACGGCTTTCGATCGGCAACCAGGGGGATGGAGCGGGCGTCGACGGTGGCTGAACCGCACGCACCGGTTCCGGTTCCGGTTCCGGTTCGATCAGCGCCTCCGGCTCCCGGGTCCCGAACGGCATCGCCGCCGGCGGCTGAGGAACCACCGGATTTGCCGCGATCTCCCCGTTCTGCACCTCCTGGGAGGCCAGGGACACCAGGTCCTGGACGGAGGGCTGGGTGGTGGGGGCGTCCGCAGGGGCGGCGCGCATCGTCGCCGGTTCCTCAGGCGGCGGCGGTGCACCCGGACCTTCGCGCCTCTCCATCAGGGACGGGCCGAGGGCACCCCAGGGAGGGGAATGCAGCAGGGTCTGCACATCGGCCAGCGAAGCGTTGCCCTCCAGGGTCACCGACTCCTTCTCAGCCGCGGTTGGGAACGCCTGCGTTTCGGGCTGTGGAGGGATGGCAGCGAAGGGATCCGAGGCCATGGTGGGGGGGGCGAGGTCGAGCGAGGTGGTAGCCGGGATGGGCCCCGTGGCCCGCGAATCCACAGACGCTAACTGCAGCATGCCGGGGGCTGAACGGCTCTGCAGCAGCCGCAGCTGATCCATCAGCAGGGCATTGTCCTCCAGCAGGCGGTATTGATGCTCCAGCAGTGGTTCGAGGCGTTGCTGATATTTCCGCTCAAAGATCTCCGGTAATTCCGCCAGCAGTTTCTGCAGCTGTTCGTTGTCCCGCCGGCTGCGTTCCAGTTCCTCCGCCAGGGCAGGACGCAGCCATTGATCCCGCACCTGCCGCAGGCCGTTGCGCACCCGCGCCAGATGCGGCATCCAGCGCTGCACGCTGCGGCCGACACGCCTGGCCAGAGCCATGCTCGGTCGAACCATCAGGGCGGCTGAAGCCTGGGGCTGCTCGGTGGCAGCGGGCGGCTCCACTGGACGATTCATGAAACAGGGAGAAGGCGCGTGAAACTTCCGTCCTGTGGAGGTTACCGCCAGTCACCGGCTGCACGGGTGTCAACAACAAAGCCCAGCCCCGCAGATGGGGACCGGGCCGGTGGATCGGGTGCCCGGAGGGCTCGATCGGATCAGGCGCCGACGGCTTCTGCGGCCTGCAGCGGAGCGGCTTCGCTGCCGGTGGCCACGGGCATCGACCGGGGAGCGGGCATCGGGCCGTCCTGCTTGACGGTGAGATAACGGATCACATCTTCGGACAGACGCATGGCGCGCTCGAGCGGGGCCACCTGCTGACCGTCACCATTGTGGTTCAGCTGCACATAGATGCCTTCGCGGTGCTTGCCGATCTGGTAAGCCAGACGACGCTTGCCACGCATCTGGGTGTCGAGCACCTCAGCGCCGGCCTCGGTGACGAGGTCGCGGTACTTGGCGACATGGGTCTCCACCTCTTCTTCCGGGATGTCCGGACGAAGGATGTACATGGTTTCGTAATAGGGCTGCGTCATGGTCACCTGGGGGTGTTGCCCTTGGCGGGCAGGGGCTGATGGGCACGGAGCCCCTCAGCGACGGATCAGCCATCCTATCGCAGCGACCTTCAGGCATCTCCGCCCTGCATCGTGGTCGCCGCCTCCGCCTGGAGTGGGGGGACTCAGAGCTGCATCCGCACCGCTTCGGACACGGTCGGGAGATCCGGCTCCTGCCCACGCAGACCCTGCACGACGCAGAAACCGATCACCAGCACCGTGCCCAGAAAAACGGTGTCATTGAGGGTGCGCAGGGCAAAGGACGCCGCCTGGACGTTGGCCACCAGGCTCAGCAGCAGGCGGGCCAGCACCAGCACGATGTCGAGCAGGATCGCCTGCAGCACGTTGAAGCGGATCGCGTAGGGCACCCGCAGATTGCGCACAACCCCGAGATACAGGCCGAGAAAGACCACCAGGCTTCCGAACGGCAGAAGATTCTCCACCGCCACCAGCGGAAACACCGGCAACGCCAGTGCATTGACCACAGGACGCAGCTCCGGGAAGGCCCCGAGGAAGCCAGCACTGAAGTCCAACCCATCGCGCCAGGGCAGCAGATAGGCCGCCACTGCCAGCAGGCGCTGCCAGAGGGGAAGTCCTTGCATGGCCGGCCGGTGCGTTCTCACGGCCCAGGCTAGTGTCCCGTCCC
>JBJTBH010000255.1:0-6554 GCA_046091285.1 Cyanobacteriota bacterium
CCAACCCCAGGTGGTGCCCTCGACGAGCGATCAGGTCAGGGCTGCGGTGGTCGGGGCCCGCCCCCCCACGACCCGGGAACGGGTGCTGCTGCTGACCCTGACGCCAGCGGATCGGGCGGCCGCCGAACGGGACCTCCATGAACTGGAGGGGCTGGTGCGCAGCGCCGGCGCCGAGCCGGTGGGCATGGTGGAGCAACGCCGCCAGAGCCAGACACCGCAGAGCCTCTGGGGAGCGGGGAAACGGCAGGAGGCGGCGATCGAGGCGCGACGGCTCGGGGCCACCCTGGTCGTGACCGACCGGGAGCTGAGCCCCAGCCAGGGCCGCACCCTGGAGACCCTGCTCGATCTGCCGGTGAGCGATCGCAGCGAGCTGATCCTTGACATCTTTGCCCAGCGGGCCGCCAGTGCCGCCGGCCGGCTGCAGGTGGAGCTGGCCCAGCTGCGGTATCGCCTGCCGCGGCTGAGCGGCCGGGGCCTGAGCCTGTCGCGGCAGGGGGGAGGAATCGGCACCCGCGGACCCGGCGAAACCCAGCTGGAGAAAGACCGGCGGGCGATCGCCCGACGCATCGAACGGCTGCAGCGCGATATCCAACGCCTCGGCGACCATCGGGCCCGCCTGCGCCAGGGGCGCCATGGCCTGAAACGCCTGGCCCTGGTGGGCTACACCAACGCCGGCAAGAGTTCCCTGATGAACAGCCTCACCAAGGCGGGGCCAGACGGCGGCGTCCTGGCCGAGAACAAGCTGTTCGCCACCCTCGATCCCACCACGAGGCGCCTGGAACTCCCGGACCCGGAGGGGGGAACGCCGCGATCGGTGCTGCTGACCGACACCGTGGGCTTCATCCGCGATCTGCCACCGCCCTTGCTGGAGGCCTTCCGCTCCACCCTGGAGGAAACCCTGGAAGCGGATCAGCTGCTGGTGGTGGTCGACCTCTCGGATCCCGCCTGGCCCGAGCACTGGCAGACGGTGAACCGCATCCTCGATGGCCTGGGCAGTGAGGCGCCGCGCTGCCTGGTGGCCAACCAGATCGACCGCTGCGAAGCCCGGGAACTGGACCGGGCCCGGGCCCTGGACAGCCAGGCCCTCTTTGTTTCAGCCACGGCCGGCCTCGGCCTCGGTCGCCTGCGTCAATGGCTGTGGGAACAACTGGAGAAGACCTGAAAACACATCCCGCTCTGGAATCCCTGTGGCACCATCGGGAAGAGTGGGCCTTCCATCGTCGCGCCCGCACCCTGTTCCTGCTCCTGACTGCCATGACCCTGCTTCTCGGCGATACGATCCCCGATTTCACCCAGGATTCCCAGCTGGGACCGATCAACCTCTATGACTTCGCCGGTGACAGCTGGGTGGTCCTGTTCTCCCATCCCGCCGACTTCACACCGGTCTGCACCACTGAGCTGGGTGAGGTGGCCAAGCTGCGCGGTGAGTGGGAGAAGCGCAATGTCAAGACCCTGGCCCTGAGCGTCGATTCGGCCGAAAGCCACAAAGGCTGGATTCCCGACATCAACGAAACCCAGAACACCACGGTCGACTATCCGATCCTGGCCGATGGCGATAAGAAGGTCAGCGACCTCTACGGGCTGATTCACCCCAACGCTCTCAACAATCTCACGGTGCGTTCGGTCTTCATCATCGATCCGAACAAGAAGCTGCGTCTGCAGATCACCTACCCCGCCAGCACCGGCCGGAACTTTGATGAGATCCTGCGGGTGATCGATTCCCTGCAGCTCACCGAATACCACCAGGTGGCCACTCCGGTGAACTGGAAGGATGGTGACGACGTGGTGGTGGTGCCCTCGATCCCGACCGAGGAAGCCCGCACCAAGTTCCCCAAAGGCGTCACCGAAATTCGCCCCTATCTGCGCACCACCCCCCAGCCCAACAAGTGAACCTGGGCGCTCCATGAATGGGCTCCAGCACTGGCGGCACCGGTTGACGGTGCCCCAGTTCACGGTCGTCACAGGGCTGATGGTGATCGCCATCGGGACCGGAATCCTGGCGAGCCCTCTCTGCTCCACCAGCACGGTGGGGCTGTGGCAGGCCCTGTTCACGGTGACCTCAGCGATCACCGTGACAGGCCTGTCCATCATTGATGTCGGCAAGGATCTGACCCTGTTCGGACAGATCGTTCTGGCGGGGCTGATCCTCACCGGTGGACTCGGCCTGATGGCGATCACCACCTTTCTGCAGGGGTTCGTGCAGGGACGCTCCGGTCTGCGTCAGCGCCTTGACAGGGGCCGGGCGCTTGATGAATTCGGCGTCGGAGGGATCGGTTCGACCTTCCACCAGATTCTGGTGATCGCTGCCGTCGTGATCGGGCTCGGCACGGCTGTGCTCTACAGCTTCGGCTTCGACGACATTGCTGAGCCGGGGCCCCGGTTATGGGCCTCCCTCTTCCATTGCATCAGCGCTTACAACAACGCCGGCTTCGGGCTCCGGGCCGACAACCTGGTCGCCTACCGCAGTCACGGGGTCGTGAATCTCGTGATCGGACTGCTGATCGTGATGGGCGGCATCGGCTGGCGGGTCGCCAACGACATCTGGCTGAACCGCTTCCGCCTGCACCGGATTCAGCACCTGAGCCTGCACACCCGCCTGGTGATCCGCAGCACGATCCTTCTGATCGTGGTCGGCGCCGTCGGACTCCTGTTCACCGAGCACTTCGCCACGGAGGGGATGGTCAGCGGCCTCTCCTGGTGGGAAAAGCTTCAGGTGACCCTCTTCCAGTCGATCAGCGCCCGCACGGCCGGTTTCAACACCATCCCCCTCAGCCTGGACACGGTCTCTGATGCGGGTCTGCTGCTGCTGATCCTCCTGATGTTCATCGGCGCCAGCCCGGGCGGTACCGGCGGCGGCATCAAGACCACCACCTTCGCGGCCCTGGTGGCCGCCACCCGTTCGACCCTGAGAGGCGATGACGCGGTGGTGGTGCGCAACCGCGAAATCCCGCCCCGGGTGGTGCTTCGGGCGATCGGGGTGGCCCTGGCCTCGGCTCTTTTCGTGCTGGCGATGACGTTGGTGCTGGCCCTGGGCCGGACCACCGACGGCACACCCGGCAGCGAACCCTTCACCTTCCTTGAGAAGCTGTTCACCTGCATCTCGGCCTTCGGCACCGTGGGCCTCGACATAGGCGTCACCGCCAAGCTCAACCACTGGGGACAACTGGTGCTGATGGTGGGCATGTTCGTCGGCAGGATCGGCATCCTGTTGCTGCTCTCGGCTGTTTACGGCAGCAAGCCTCAGAATCGTGTCGGCTTTCCGCGCGAGGAGATCTACCTGTGATGCAGGCGCTTCAGCACCCGATCCCTTGAGGGCGATCCGATGAACCAGTGGTGGCAATGGCAGGGCGGCACCCCTGACCTGGAGAGGAGCTTCGCCGTGATCGGGGTGGGCCGCTTCGGCAGCGCCGTCTGCAAGGAGCTGGTGCAGGCAGGCGCGGAGGTGCTGGCGGTCGATGCCAGCCAGCGCGCCATCGACGAGCTGCGCCAGGTGGATCCGGCCATCGAGGCGAGGGTCGTCGACTGCACCGATGAAGAAGCCCTGCGGGCTTCAGGAGTGCTCGACGTGGGCACGGTGGTGGTGGCGATCAGCGAACCGATCGAGGCCAGCATCACCGCCACCCTGATCGCCAAGGACAGCAACGGCAGCCGCGTGCGACAGGTGATCTCACGGGCCACCAGCGATCTGCACGAAAAAATGCTGCGCCGGGTCGGTGCCGACAAGGTGGTGTTCCCCTCGAAGATGCAAGGGGCCCGGCTGGGCATGGAACTGGTGCGACCGAACCTGCTCGAACGTCTGCGACTCGACGACCGCAACAGCATCGAGGAGATCAAGGTGCCCCAGGCCTTCGTGGGGCGCTCCCTGCGCGACATCAACCTGCGCAAGAACTACAACGTCAGCGTGCTGGCCGCCGGGCCTGACAATCGCCTCACGGTCAATCCGCCGGCCTCCCACATCCTCAATGACGGGGAACTGCTGGTGGTGATGGGGTCCTCCGAGGCCCTCGAGGCCCTCCCCTCCCGCTGACACCGGCGATGCGTGTCCTGGGGCTGATGAGCGGCACCAGCGCCGATGGCGTCGATGCGGTGCTGGCTCGCTTCTCGGGCCCACCCGGTCGTCCGCGCTGGTCCGTGCTGGCCTCCGCCCACCATCCCTATCCCGGGGATCTGCGGCGCGCACTCATCGCCGTCGGCCAAGGGCAAGCGATCAGCAGTGCGGCCCTGCTGGACCTGGCGGAAGCGGTCACCGACGCCCAGGCCGCTGCCGCCACGGCCTGTGATCCCCTGGGGCGGGCGGATCTGATCGGCTGCCATGGCCAGACCCTCTGGCATCGCCCCCCCACGACCGATCGCCCGGGCAACAGCTGGCAGCTGCTGCAGGGTCCGCGCCTCGCCCAACGCCTGCGCCGACCGGTGGTGTTCGATTTCCGCAGCCAGGATCTGGCCCTCGGCGGCGAAGGCGCCCCCCTGGTGCCGGCCACCGACCAGGCGCTGCTGCCACCGCTGGCGGGCTGGCGGGCCGTGCTCAACCTCGGCGGCATCGCCAACCTCACCCTGCTGCCCCCCTGCCGGGGCCCTGAACGGAAAGCGGCGGTGCGCGGCTGGGACTGCGGTCCCGCCAACACCCTGCTCGATCTGGCGGTGCAGGGATTCAGCGCTGGCCGGCTCACCTTCGATGCCGACGGCGCCTGGGCCGCCCTTGGGCAGGTGAACGAACCGCTGGTCAGCCGCTGGCTGATGGAACCCTATCTGCAACGGACGCCGCCCAAATCCACCGGTCGCGAGCTGTTCGGGGTCGCCGATCTGCAACGCCGCCTGGCCGCTCTGGGGCTGACCCTGCCCGCCGCAGGCGCATCGCCCCGGCTGCCGTCCCCCGGACCGGTGGCGGATGCGCTGGCCACCCTCACCGCCTTCACGGCCGCGGCCATCGCCCAGGATCTGGCCCGCCAGCCAACCGCGCCACTGGAGCTGGTGGTGGCCGGCGGTGGCAGCCGCAATCCCACCCTGCTCCGGGACCTGCGCCAACGCTGCCGCGGGGTCTGGCTGCGGCCCCTGGCCGACCTGGGAGTCGCCGAGCAGGAGCGGGAGGCCCTGGCCTTCGCGCTGCTCGCCTGGTGGCAATGGCGAGGCCATCCCGGCAGCCTGCCCTCGGTCACCGGTGCCTCGAAGGAGGCCGTGCTCGGAGTACGCGCCGATCCCGGCGAAGCGCTCCGACGACCGGGCCCCGGATTGATGGCACGACCGCAGCGGTCTGCATAAGGTCAACAGTGCGGATCAACCGTGCGGACCACGCACGCCGAGCCGCGGATCCTCCGATGACGTGCGATGACCAGCGACAACGCCTCTGCGCTCTATGGGCGCATCCAGCAGGACCAGGCCCTGACCCAGGAGCTGTTCCGGCAGGCGCTACAGGATCCCCAGGGGGCCCTGACGAGGATCGTGGCGATCGGCGAAAGCGTCGGGCTGCCGGTGACCGCTGAGGAGGTGAAACGCCACCTGGCCACCCAGGAGGACGGGCCGAGCAAGCAGTGGCTGGTGAAGGCCAGGGGGGGCCTCTGAAGACCGGCGACCCGGGCGGCGATCCCGGACGCCGCCGCCCTCGGCCCAGCTGAAGAACAACCAGTAACTGACGACGGCCAGACCGACGGTGACCACCAGAGCGGTCAGCTGTTCGACGCGTTGCACCATCACACCCGGATCAGCGGCAGCTGATCCACCAGTGTGCCGAAACGCATGGCCAACGCATGGCCAGGGATGATGGGGAGCCCTGGTCCTGGATTCGCCTGTGCTTCGCCTGGAACGTGTCGGCAAGATCTATCCCACCGGCGAAGTGCTGCGCGATGTCACCTGGGAGGTGAAGGCCGGCGATCGCATCGGCCTGGTGGGGGTGACCGGGGCGGGGAAATCGACGCAGATGCGGATCATCGCCGGCCTGGAGGAACCCTCCAGCGGCCAGGTGGTGCGCCAGGGGTCGCCGCGCATCGCCTATCTGCAGCAGGAATTCGATGTCGACCTGAAACGTACCGTGCGCCAGGAACTGTTCCAGGCCTTCGGTGAAGCGGCCGAGGTGCTCAATCGTCAGCACGAGGTGGAGGAGGCGATGGCGTCGGAGCAGGCCGCCAGCGATCCCGACCATCTCGATCAGCTGATCCACGAGCTCGGACGCCTGCACAGCCGCTTCGAGTCGCTGCACGGCTATGAGCTCGAGGCCCGCATCGACAAGCTGCTGCCGACGATCGGCTTCACGCCGGAGGGGGCGGAGCTGCCGGTGGAATCGTATTCCGGGGGCTGGCAGATGCGGATCGCCCTGGGCAAGATCCTGCTTCAGGAGCCGGATCTGCTGCTGCTGGACGAGCCCACCAACCACCTGGATGTGGAAACGATCCAGTGGTTGGAGTCGTATCTGATCGAGCAGACGGTGCCGCTGGTGGTGATCAGCCACGACCGCACCTTCCTCGATCGCCTCTGCAATCAGATCGTCGAGACGGAGCGTGGGGTCTCCCGCTGCTATCTGGGCAACTACAGCCAGCACCTGGAACAGAAGGCCCTGGAAC
>JBJTBH010000256.1:0-2524 GCA_046091285.1 Cyanobacteriota bacterium
CTGCTGGGGCTGCTGCTCACGCTCGCCGCGCCCCCGCCGTGCCGTGCCGTCGCGGCGGACCAGTTGATGCGGCTTCTGGAGCGCGGTTCCTGCCCGGGCTGCCGCCTGCAGGACGCCGATCTGGTCCACGCGGACCTGCGCGATGCCGACCTGCGCCGGACACGGCTGCAGCGGGCCAACCTGAGCGGGGCCGCGCTGGATCGAGCGAACCTGCAGGGCGCGGATCTGAGCTTCACCAGTCTGCAGGGGGCCTCCCTGCGCGGGGCTGACCTGCGCGGAGCGCGCCTGGAAGGAACCGATCTTCGCCAGAGCGATCTGAGCGGCGCCCGACTCGACCCTGCGGCGCTGGCCCGCAGCCACTGGCAGGAGGCCGCCCTGGCCGGCAACGCCCCGGAGGCCGAGCGGCTGTTCGGCCAGGCGCTCGACCAGCGTCCCGAGGCGGCGATCAGCTGGCTGGCGCGGGGCATCGCCCGCCATGACCAGGGCAAGAATCAGCAGGCCGCCACGGATTTCCGCTGGGCCGCCACGCTCTATGGGCAGCAGGGGGAGGCCGGCACCGCGACACAGGTGAACGACGCTGCCGAGCTGCTGGAGAAGGCCAGCTCTGCCCGAACCCCTGCCGGCCAGGGGGCTGGAGCGCAGGTGATGCAGGCGCTCACAGGCGCCTTCCAGTCGCTGCTTCCCCTGGCCGTGAAAATGCTGCCGCTGATGTTGTGATCCTGGATGATCTGATCCCGGAAATGAGCCCTTCAGTGACCGGAAACTGCCGTACCCTCAGGGGCTGCCAGTGGGTGTATTGAGCAGAAGACGTGCATCCTGGCCAGCGGGCTGATAGCCGTAGCCGTAGGTGCCGCCCTGATCATCGTGGATGATCCGCGGCGTCACCAGGATCACCAGCTCGCGCTTCTCACGCTTGTTACCGGAGCTACGGAAGAACTGACCGATCAGGGGGATGTCTCCGAGAATCGGCCACTTGCTCACCTCGGCACGATCGAAGTCAGAGATCACCCCGGTGAGGATCAGGGTCTGGCCATCGCGTACCCGGACCGAACCGGTGTCGAGCCGACGCACACTGAGGATGTTGATGAAGCCGCAACCCTTCACCTCCTGACGATCCGTGACCGCGGAAATGCTGGGAGAGAGACCGAAGGTGACGAAGCCATTGTCGTCAATCTTGTCGACGCGGGCCCCGAGCACAAGACCGGCCGTGCCGAGGGTGGGAGTGCAGGTGATCACATTGCCGATGGTGCTGGTGGTCGGAGCGGAATTCACGGCGAACTGGGTGATGACATTGGTACCCACCCGCACCGCTGCTTCATTGCCGCGACGACGACCGATCGGCGAGGTGATGCTGTAACCATCCAACCCACCAGTGGAACTCGTGTTGGCGGTGCCACCGTAATCACCGACAGAGGCGCCAGGGATCGTGGAGGAATCCTCCTGAATCACCAAGGTGGGACTCGCCAGCACCTTGGTGCTGGAGGACACGATCTGAGCCCGGACAAAATCGAAGAAGGAATCGCGTGGATAACCGATCGACGGATTGGCTGCAGGTGTCGAGAATCCGTTGATTGTGTTGTAGGTCGGCGGCAGATTCTGGCCGAAGGCACCGAGCAGCTGACCGGCATCATTGACGATGAAATTGTTGCCCCAGCGGAAAGCGAAGCTGTTGGAAAGCGTGGCGTCGTTGTCGAGGTTGACATCAAGGATCTTCACCGACAGGGCCACCTGACGCTGGCGCAGATCGAGCTGGCGCAGATATTGCTCGGCGATCGCCACCACCGAGGGATCACCCACCAGCGTGATCGTCGCGAGGCGCGTGTCGATCGTGCCCGTCAGCCCCTGCAGCGGACCGGTCGGGCTGCCGAAGGTCTGGATGTAGGTGGACGTTGACGTCGAGGAGGAGGTGTTGCTGGAGGTACTGCCCCCGGCGGCGGCGCCGGAGCCGGTGTTGGTGGAGCTGCCACTGCTGGTGGTCTGCGTTGTGACGTTCGGCACGTTGATCACGGCACCGAGGCTGGCCAGATACTGCGAAGCTCCGCTGGGCGACACCTGATTGAGGCGATAGATCTTCGAGAGCTGGGTGCCGATGCTCTGGCTGAGGGCATTGGGACCGACCATGATCGTGTTCCCCATCCGCTGAGCCTGCAGGCCCGCCATCGCCAGGACGAAATTGAAGGCCCGCTCGTAGGGCTCGTTCTGAAAATGCACCGTCACCGGACAGGGAACAAAGGCCGTGGACGGCGTCGCTGGGGTTCCCTTGGCCATGAGCAGGGCCGGTGACGGTGGCGTCTGACCACAGACGGTGGACGCCTGAGCCGTGGCGCCATTGGCGGCGGCCGGCACGGCGGCCCCGGCAGCGGTCTGCTCCTGATAGGCGAAACCGTAGCCACCGATCTGGGCCAGGGAAAACAGCAGATCACGCGCAGCGGCACCCCGGGCGGTGAGCGTCACCGGGGGACCGCTCAGGGGCACATAGCCGCGGTTGCGCAGCATCATCGAGCCCACCGCCATGTCGCCCACC
>JBJTBH010000257.1:0-20664 GCA_046091285.1 Cyanobacteriota bacterium
GCCTGCGGCAGCGCAGCGGCGATCTCAGCGGCTCGGTGCGGGGTGATCTGGAGGCCGAGGTGGAGCAGGCGTTCCTGGAGCGTCAGGCGACCCTGGAGCGGGAGCGCCAGAAGGAGCAGCAGGCCGCCACCGCCTCAACCGAGTCCGTCGTCGAGGCACCGGCGGCCCGTGAGTCCAGCCCCAGTCCAGGGGAGGCCACCGCCGGTGTTGCGGAGACCCGCAAGGGCGCGGCTGCCGCCCCGGCGGTTCCTGGGCTGTCCGCTGCACCGGCCACGGGATCGCTGCCTCGTCCGCCGAGTCCTGTGCCGCCGGCCCCCGTTCCATCGCCCTGATCTGCCACAGTTTGGCCATTGCCGCGGGGCCGCAGCCCTGGCCCTCGATGAGTGCACCCCAGTTGTTCGTTCAGGCGGTTCTGAATCGCCTCACGTCCCGCCTCGGCAGCGGCCTGGCCGATGCCGCGGCCTCGCTGGCTGTGTTGGCGCGGGAAGCCCCTGAGAAGCTTCATCAGGACTGGGATCTGTTCTGGGAGGAGGTGCAGATGGAGGCCGACCGTCTGCAGTCCGGAGCCGGCGAGGTGGGTGTTGCGGGTCCCGACGTCTGGAGTTCGGCGACCGGAGATCCGAACGCAAGGGCCGCAGGGACCCCTGAGGCGGCGGCTGGATCCGCGGCCGCTGGGACTGCCGCCGCGCCGGTCTGGTCCGCGGCCGGATCGCGGCCTTCACCTCAGGAGCAGATCGATCAGCTGCGGGCTCTGGTGGCGGGCATCGCCCATCGCCTCGAGGAGAGCACCTGATGGCGCGCGCCCTGCGCATCTGGTGGCTGGTGCTGGCTCTGCTGGCTGGCCTGTGGTGGGATTCTCAGAGCTGGACCTATCCCGGCGGCTGCACGCCGGAGCGGCGCGAAGCCCGGCAGCGCCGCCAGGCCCACTGGCTGGCGGAACGGATGCTGGCCCTCGGCTCGGCCTTCATCAAGCTCGGTCAGCTGCTTTCAGCCCGGCCGGATGTGCTGCCGGCGGTGATGGTGGAGGAGCTGGCCCGGCTTCAGGACCGGGTGCCCTCCTTCCCGTTCGCGATCGCCCAGGACATCCTCGAGCAGGAACTGGGAGAGCGCTGCAGCGAGATCGTCGATCTGGCGGAGGAGCCGCTTGGGGCCGCCAGCCTGGCCCAGGTGCATCGCGCCAGCCAGCGAAGCGGACGCCAGGTGGTGCTCAAGGTTCATCGTCCCGGTCTGGAGACGATCTTCCGCCAGGACCTTGATGTGCTCCAGCAGGTGGCGGCGGTGCTGCAACGCCACCCTCGCTGGGGTGTCGGGCGTGTCTGGGTGTCGATCGCCCGCGAATGCCGGCGGGTGCTGCTGCGGGAGCTGGATTTCCGCCTGGAGGCCCAGCATGCGGCCCGCTTCCGTCAGCAGTTCCTCGCGGATCCCGGCGTCCGTGTGCCGGGGGTGGTGTGGGAGCTGAGCACGCGGCGGGTGCTGTGTCTGGATTATCTGCCTGGGATCAAGGTCACCGATCGTCAGGCGCTGCTGGAAGCCGGCCTCGATCCGGCGGCGGTGGCGGAACGCGGTGCCGCCAGCTATCTGCAGCAGCTGGTGCGCTTCGGGTTCTTCCATGCCGACCCCCATCCGGGGAATCTGGCGGTGGCGGCGGATGGGGCGCTCATCTACTACGACTTCGGGATGATGGGCAGCCTCACCGAGGCCCTGCGCAGCCGCATCGGCCGGATGGTGCGGGCGGCGGCGGCTCGGGATGCGGCGGCCCTGGTGGAGGAGCTGCAGGCGGCGGGGGTGCTGGCGCGGGGCATCGATCCCGGCCCCGTGCGGCGGCTGGTGCGGGTGATGCTCACGGAAGCGCTGACGCCGCCTTTCTCGTCGGATGTGATTGCCCGGATCTCCGGTGACCTTTATGCCCTGGTGTACGGCCAGCCGTTCCGGCTGCCAGCGGATCTGATCTTCGTGATGCGGGCTCTCTCCACCTTCGAGGGGGTGGGCCGCAGCCTGGATCCGGGCTTTAGCCTGATGGCGATCGCCCGCCCTTACCTGCTGCCTCTCATGACCAACAGCGGCGGTGGCGCCAACGATTTCCTGAACGAACTCTCGCGACAGGCCGCAGAGGTGGGCAGCCGTGCCCTCGGCCTGCCGCGTCGCCTGGAAGACAACCTGGCGCGCCTGGAGCAAGGTGATCTGCAGGTGCAGATCCGCGCCGGCGAGACCGATCGCTTGCTGCGGCGCCTGGCGTTGAGCCAGCAGGTGTCGGGTCAGGCCGTGCTGCTGGCGGGATTGTCGGTGGCGGCGGCGGTGCTGGTCGGTGGCCCCTGGCCGGGGCTTGGGGTAGTGCCGGCGGCGGCGGCGGTTCCGGTGGCGATCAGCTGGCTGAAGCTCCAGGCTCGGTTGCGCCGCGATGGTCGCCTGGAATCGCTGCAGGGTCCGACGCCCTGAGCGGTGATCTGAAAGGAACGAATGATGTGCGACCTGTCGGCGGCAGCCCGGGCTTTGCGCCTGGGATGTGCTGACGGGATGATCGAAGCATGAAGGGGCGTCCATGAAAAAGCCCCCGCCTGGCGGGGGCTTGCAACCAGCAGGGAGGGCCTGAGGAACACATCCCGCAGGCCCCTGGCCCTGGCATCACCAGGCGTAGGAGAGACCCGTGCCGACGCTGGTGGCGCCATAGGACAGGCCGGCGCCGACACTGAGCTTGGCGGTGAGAGAGGGCGCCAGACGGCCGTTGATGCCGACGGCAAGGGCGGAGTTGCCCTGGAAGTTGCCGTAGCCGATGCCGATGCCGAACTTCTTGTTGGTGTCGAGACCGGGAATGTTGCTCATGGCAGCGATCGAGGCAACCCCCGTGGACACCGCCTGCAGCTGGCGGAAATTGACGGCATCGAACGGATTGACGCCATCAGAGATGCCGGTGACGCTGATCGGATAGCCGCCGGTGTTGCTTGCGAAATTGGCGCCGCTTGTTCCCAGGGTGAGGGTGGAGCCGGGGGCGCCACCTCCCGACAGTGTGGCTCTGTTGGCTCCGAGGGTGAGGAGGGAAGGATTGGCGAATCCGCCTCCTCCAAGGGTGGTGATGGTGGGCTGAACGTTCAGGCCGGAATATTGCGTGCCGTTGTAAAGGCCTGCGATATAGCCGGCATTGCCGTTGAAGGCCGCCGAGGTGGAAGACGTGTAGCCCCTGACAGTGCTGCTGTTTTCAGCACTGTCAATGATGATGCCTGTCGCTCCTCGGACGGTCATTCCGGCCGTATTGGTGTTCGCCCCGATCGTGTCACTGTTGCTCAGGCTCAACGTGTCGTTGCTGTTGTTGAGGTTGATCTGAGAGTTGCCCGAGGCATCCCCGGTGTACAGGTTGAAGTTGCCGGAGCCGGAGTTGACGTTGAATGCTCCGTTGCCGGAATTCAGGGTCATGCCACCGGTGCCGGAGGTCAGGCCGATGCTGTTGGCGCCTGTGCCGGTGAGGTTGATGTTGCCGGCGCCGGAATTGACGGTGAAGGCGCCGTTGCCGGTGTTGAGGTTCATGACCCCAGTGCCGGAATTGAGGGTCATGCCGCCGGTGCCGGAGGTGAAGCCGAGGCTGTTGGCACCCGTGGTTGTGACGTTGATGTTGCCGCCACCGGTGAGATTGATGGGGCCGGTGCCGGTGAGATTGATGGGGCCGGTCCCGGACGTTAAGTCGATTCCGGATCCGGAGGTCAGGCCCAGGGTGCCCGTGCCGGAATTGAGGCTCAGACCATTGACACCGGACAGGTTGGCACTGCCGTTAGTAGTGACATTCAAACCTGTGAAAGTATTATTCTGTCCTCCGTAAACACCTATTTTGGAATAGTCAGACGTGACTTGCGCATAGCCGCGAACTCCGTTCGTTGCCGGGCTGGAATCAACCTGAATTTGGTACTGACCCAGGCTCGAGCCTGACGTTGTGGTTCCTATGCTGATTGGATTGGGTCCCGTATTGTTGGTTCCTTCTGTGAGAACTTGGCAGTTTGTCGGTGGTCCTCCTGACGTTCCTGTCTGGGAACAGGGGTAAAACGTGGACTGCTGTGCCTTGGCGGATCCGCTCAGAAGTGTCTCACTGAAGACGCCGGTTGAGACCGCCAGGAGCGCTGCGACGATCGCTTGATTCTGACGTCGCCTAAGGGCAAAGTTCACGGAACGGCATTAAGTAGAGATTGCTGCTTGACGATAAGGCAGGATTCCTTGAGCTGCCAACCAAGAAACACAGAGTCTTGTGCGAGTCTTTGAATGCGAATGTTTTTCCCAACCAGGGGCACCGCTCCCTGGGGTTCCGCTTGCCGGGCCCTGAGGGCCTCGATGCAGTTGCCCGGTTCGACGGTCATCAGCTGATAGCCGCCGCCGCAGCCATTGACCTGGTTCGGCGCCATGGTGATGATCGCCAGGGATTCGCGACCATCGCTCAGCGGGATCGCCAGGTTCGCCACCACCAGCCGCTGGTGGGGATAGGTGCCCAACGGCATCACCGCCGTTCCGGCCGTATTGCCCGGATCCAGAAAGTGGGCGATCTGTTCGGCCCTGGCCAGGCAGTTCACGGCCCCAAGGGCATTGAGCTGGTCGGTCAACCTGTGCACCTGGCCGGGGCCGTTGCCGATCTGGGTGGCTGGGTTGATCTGGGGAGCCAGCTGCCTGGCCCGGCCGTTGTTTTTGTCACGCTCCTGGCTGGTCGAGGCTGTCGGACCTTTCGCCTTTCCGGGGGTTTTCGGCCCGGGGGCTGCCAGGACCGGTTCAGCGGCCACCAGCATCACCAGAACGGCGGCGCCCACGGATGGCCAGCTCCGGCGATGGATGCCTGCAGGACGCGGGCGGCTGGGGCGGTGGGGCAGCGCCAAGGGATTGCCTGTTGGAAGAGTTCCGGTGACTCTGACCCCCAGGATCGATCCGGGCAAGCTTCAGCCTGGGTCTCAGGGGATCTTGTTGTGATCGTGCGGGCGGCGGCTGTCCCGCTTTCCAGGGCCGTGCGCGACGATGGGGCTCTTCTGCTGGGCCGTCGCCCGTGATCGATCCGGTTCAGGCGCTGTCCCTGCTGGGAGCCCTGATGCAACTGCTGGCCTACGCCCTGATGCAGCTCGGTCGATTACCCAGCCAGAGTTACCGGTATCAGTGGGCCAATGTGATCGGCTCATTCCTGATGACGATCGTCGCCACGATCAACCGTGAATACGGTTTCATCCTGATGGAGGGAATCTGGTGCCTGACCTCCACCTATGGCCTGCTGCGGCTCCGTCGCCGTCATGCCGGCGGCAACCGCTCCGCATGATGGCGATGGCCGTGGCCGAGAGCTCCGGCCTCCAGAGATGGAGCGGCCAGAGGTCCGGCACCAGGGAGCGGCCTCAGCCGCGGCCGCGGGGACCGCGGTCCTCGGCGCCGGCGTAAACGGCCTGGTTGCCGAGCTCATCCTCGATCCGCAGCAGGCGGTTGTATTTGGCGACCCGTTCGGAGCGGCTGAGGGAGCCGGTCTTGATCTGGCCGGCGCGGGTGGCCACCGCCAGGTCGGCGATCGTGGTGTCTTCCGTTTCGCCTGAGCGGTGGCTGATGACGCTGGTGTAGCCGGCCCGGCCCGCCAGGTCGATCGCCTGCAGGGTTTCGGTGAGCGAACCGATCTGGTTCACCTTGATCAGGATCGAATTGGCCACACCCAGGTCGATGCCGCGTTGCAGGCGGCTGCTGTTGGTCACGAACAGGTCATCGCCCACCAGCTGCACGGTGCGACCGAGGCGTTCGGTGAGCAGGGCCCAGCCCTCCCAGTCGTCCTCGGCCACTCCATCCTCGATCGACACGATCGGATAGCGGCTCACCAGGTGGGCCAGTTGATCCACCATCTCGGCGCTGCTGTAGCTGCCGCCGCCGAAGGCATAGCGGCCATCGCGATAGAACTCGGTGCTGGCGACATCGAGGGCCAGGGAAATCTGTTCGCCCGGGCGATACCCGGTCTTCTCGATCGCCTGCACCAGCAGATCACCGGCGGCGTCATTGCCGAGATCCGGCGCGAAGCCGCCTTCGTCGCCCACGGAGGTCGACAGCCTCCGCTCGTGCAGCAGACCTTTGAGGGTGTGGAACACCTCGGTGCCCATCCGCAGGGCTTCACGGAAGCTCGGAGCCCCGTGGGGCACGATCATGAATTCCTGGAAATCCAGGTTGTTGGCGGCGTGGGCGCCGCCGTTGATCACGTTCATCAGCGGCACCGGCAGCAGGCTCGCCAGCGGGCCGCCGAGGTAGCGATACAGGGGCAGGCCGACGCCACTGGCGGCCGCGCGGGCCGTGGCCAGGCTCACCGCCAGGATCGCGTTGGCGCCCAGGGCACTTTTGTTGTCACTGCCATCAAGTTCCGCCATGGCGCCATCGATGGCGGCCTGGTCGAGGGCGCTCAGCCCGCAGAGGACCGGCGCGATCCTCTCCTCGATATTGATCACGGCCTGCAGCACGCCTTTGCCTTTGTAACGCTTGGGATCACCATCCCGGAGCTCGTGGGCTTCGTGGGCACCGGTGCTGGCGCCGCTGGGAACGATCGCCCGGCCCGTGGCGCCGCCCTCGAGCATCACTTCCGCTTCCACCGTGGGGGTGCCGCGGGAATCGAGCACCTCCCGGGCAACGACGGTATCGATGGCGAGGTCGAGGGTATCGAACACGGAGTCGCGCTCTTGATCTTGAACTGAGACGGATCCTATGGGGCGCCCCTTCCCCCTTCCTTGTCACCGTTGGCACCGTCCGGAGAATCGGCGGCCAGAATGTCGGTCAGCACACCCCGGCTCAGGGGCCGTTGTTTCCCTCGGATTCCCCGGTTGGAAGCGCCGCCTGCCCCCGGCGGGTGCCATGTCTGCTCCCGGCGTTGCGCCGGCTGGGGCGCAGCCCTCTCCGGCTGTCGGGCAGGGCAACGGCCCCTCCGGCGGGCGAGCCTTCGTCTCTGTTGCACCCGCCCGCGTCTTCTCTGTCTCTCCTGTTGTTCATCCTCTGATGCGTCTGCTCCACGTCATGCTCCGGGTCGTCGATCTGGAGCGTTCGATCGCCTTCTACACCGAGGTGCTCGGCATGCGGCTGTTGCGGCGCAAGGATTACCCAGGGGGGCGTTTCAGCCTCGCCTTTCTCGGTTATGGCGAAGAGCACGACACCACCGTGCTCGAGCTCACCCATAACTGGGACACCCCCGCCTATGAGCTCGGCACGGCCTATGGCCACCTGGCCCTCGGCGTCGATGACATCCATGCCGCCTGTGCGGCGATCACCGGCCGCGGTGGCCGCGTCGTCCGGCCCCCCGGGCCGATGAAGCACGGCAGCACCGTGATCGCCTTTGTGGAGGATCCCGATGGCTACAAGGTGGAACTGATTGATCTTTCCTCCAGGGTCCATGCCGCCGACTGATCGCCATGCCTGAGCGTTACGAGGGAGAGGGCGGCAGCCTCACCCGTGAGCCCGATCGCTTCAGCGATCTCGCCTGGGAGCTGCTGCTCGCCTCCCAGGACACCGCCCGCAGCTGGCGTCACGCCGAGCTGGATGTGGAGCATCTGTTGCTCACCCTGCTGCAGGATCCGACCTTCGCGTTCTGGACGCAGTCCCTTGATCTCGATCGCGACCGGGCCCTCGATGCGCTGGAGGCCTTCTGCGCCGAGCAGCCCCCGGCCCGTCAGGGCGAGCTTTACATCGGTGAAGCCCTCGAGGCCCTGCTGGAGGACGCCGATCGCTGCCGTTCCGCCTGGGGATCGCGACAGATCGATGGCCCCCACCTGCTCCGGGCCCTGCTGCAGGAGCCCCGCATCGGTGCGGCCGCTCTGGCGGCGGCGGGCCTGCGGGAGGAGGCTCTGAACCGGGCGCTGCGTTCCATTCCGGCCACGGCCTTCGTGCCGGAGAGCGGATCATCCACGGCCGTCGCCAGCTCCCGGTCCAACGCCCGTGGCCCGGGATCCGAGGCCGCCAGGACCGGTCGATCCGTGTCGGGGCCGACTTCTGCGGCCGGCCGGATCGGCTCGGACGCGGCGCGGCGTCCCGCGGACGACTGGATTGACGCACCATCCGCCTCCATCCCTTCGGCAGAAGCACCTGACGCCTTCGTCGCAGCGGCCTCGGTGGCGGTGCCTGGCGCCGAGCTGACGCTGGAGGCCGAGCCCTCGGCCCTGGAGCGCTTCGGCCGCGATCTCACCGCCGCCGCCCGGGCCGGGGAGCTCGATCCGGTCATCGGTCGCACGGCCGAGATCCGCCGCCGGATTCAAGTGCTTTCGCGTCGCAGCAAGAACAATCCGGTGCTGATCGGTGAACCCGGTGTCGGCAAGACCGCCGTGGCGGAACTTCTGGCGCAGCGGATCGT
Organism: Cyanobacteriota bacterium; assembly: GCA_046091285.1. GTDB lineage: Bacteria > Cyanobacteriota > Cyanobacteriia > PCC-6307 > Cyanobiaceae > CAIXOZ01. The sequence continues at coordinate 8,312 of JBJTBH010000257.1, forward strand.
CGCCGGCGAGGTGCCCGAGGCCCTGCGGGGCGTGCGGTTGATTGCCCTCGATCTCGGCGCTCTGATCGCCGGGGCCAAGTTCCGCGGTCAGTTCGAGGAGCGACTGCGCACGGTGCTGGAGGAGGTGCGCCGGGCCGATGCCGAGGCCGGTGGTCATCGCCAGGAGACGGGAGTGGTGCTGTTCATCGATGAGCTGCACACCGTCGTCAGTTCCGACCGTTCCAGCGCCGATGCCGGCAGCATCCTCAAGCCGGCCCTGGCCCGCGGTGATCTGCGCTGCATCGGTGCCACCACTCCAGAGGATTACGGCCGCACGATCGAGAAGGATCAGGCCCTGAATCGCCTGTTTCAGCAGGTGGTGGTTCGTGAGCCTGATCTGGAGAGCAGCGTTGAGATCCTGCGGGGCCTGCGGGAGCGCTACGAGAGCCATCACGGCGTCACCATTTCCGATCGCGCCCTGGTGGGGGCGGCCCGACTGGCGGATCGCTACATCACCGATCGCTGTCTGCCCGATTCGGCCATCGATCTGATCGATGAGGCCGCGGCCACCCTGCGCATGGAGGCCACGTCCAAGCCCCAGGCCGTTGAGCAGGCGGAAGCGGAGCTGTCGCGGGTGCAGCTGGCGTTGCTGGCGGCCGAGGCGGCGCCGATGCAGGAGCGGCTGGCGTTGCAGGAGCAGCGGCACCAGGCCGTTGATCGACTCGAGGACCTGCAGGAGCGCTGGCGGCTGGAGCGGGAGCGGCAGGCCGATCTGCGGGAGCTTCTGCAGCGTGATGAGGAGTTGCAGCAGGCGATCGCGAAAGCCGAACGGGAGGGGGATCTGCAGGAGGCCGCCCGGCTGCGTTTCGAGGAGCTGCGACCGCTGCAGCAGGAACGGCAGGCCCTGGAAGATGAGCTGCAACGGGATCCGATGCTGCGTGAGCAGGTGGAGGAGAGCGATGTCGCTGATGTGGTGGCTCGCTGGACCGGCATCCCCGTGCAGCGCCTGATCGCCGGTGAACGTCAGAAGCTGCTGGAGCTGGAGCAGCGGCTGGCGGAGCGTGTCATCGGTCAGCCGGAGGCGGTGGCGGCGGTGGCGGCGGCGATTCGCCGCAGCCGGGCCGGCATGCAGGGCAGCCGCAGGCCGATCGGTTCGTTTCTGTTCCTGGGCCCCACCGGCGTCGGTAAGACCGAGCTGGCCAAGGCCCTGGCGGCCTCGCTGTTCGATGAGGAGGAGGCGCTGGTGCGGCTCGACATGAGCGAGTGCATGGAGCGCAATGCCGTCGCCCGTCTGGTGGGGGCCCCTCCGGGCGATGTGGGCTCCGAGGAGGGGGGCCAGCTGACGGAGGCGGTGCGGCGCCGCCCCGATGCCGTGGTGCTGCTCGATGAGGTGGAGAAGGCCCATCCCGAGGTCTTCAACCTGTTGCTGCAGGTGCTCGACGATGGCCGCCTCACCGATTCCCAGGGCCGCACCGTCGATTTCCGCCACACGGTGGTGATCATGACCAGCAACCTGGCCAGCCGCGCGATTCTTGAACACGCCCGGCGCCGGCTGGAGTCGGCGGCCGGGGCGGCCGCTGCCGCTGCCGGTGGTCCGGCACCGGAGGCTCAGGGCGAGGACCGATCGAGCGCTGAGCACAGCCTGGAGGCGGCCGTTGATCGGGCCCTGGCCTCTCACTTCCGCCCGGAATTCCTTAACCGCATCGATGAGGTGATTCGCTTTCGCCCGTTGGCCGCTGCGGATCTGGAGCGGATTGTGCGGCTGCAGATCCGTGATCTGGCGGCTCTGCTGGCGGAGCAGAACCTGGAGCTCCGCGTCGAGGAGCCGGTGGTGCAGCGCCTGGCGGCGGCCGGCTACGAGCCGGAATATGGCGCCAGGCCCCTGCGGCGGGTGCTGCGGCGCCAGCTGGAGAACCCGCTGGCCACCGAGCTGCTGGAGGAGCGTTTCACGGGTGCCAGCGGTGTCGTGGTGGCTCTGGCCGACTCCGGGTCCGGGGAGGAGTCCGCCGATGGCCTGTGCTTCCTGCCGGTGTCGGCATCCCCCTCCCAGGACCCTGGCAACGACGTCCGGTAGGGTGGTCGTTTGCCGGTACGTGCGGACGCACCGGTGCGCCAGCACCATTTCTGCGCCTTGACCCCTTCCTCCCCCGAACCGACGCCGCTTCCGGTGGCTGACTCCGGCTCCTCCATCGGCGCCGATGGCGCGACCTCCGGTTCCGCCGCTGCTTCCGGCAGTGCTTCTGCTTCCGGCAGTGCTTCCGTCGATGGCGCCACCTCCGCCCAGGCGAGCAGCAGCGAAGGCTTTCTGCCCGGCACCGTCGCCGAACTGCGCAAGGTGGTCTGGCCCAGTCGTCAGCAGCTCTTCAGCGAGTCGGTGGCGGTGATCCTGATGGTGGGTCTCTCCGCCGCGGCGATCGCGGCCCTCGATCGCTTCCTGCACTGGGTTTCGGTCAACACCTTCCCCGTCCGCTGAGGTGTCCGGCCTGGTGGTTCCGGCCCGAACGGCCACGGCCCTGATCGCGTCAGCTTTCGCCCCTTCCCCTGAGCACCGTGTCTGAGATTGAACTGGAAACCAACGACCTGACGGATGCCGTGGCGGACACGGGCCTGGCTGGGACTGATCCGGCTGTTTCCAGCGATCCCGCAGTGATCGGCGATCCAGGGGCCGGCACGGTGCTGGAACCGGGTGCCGAAACCGCCGAGACGCGTCCTCAGGTGGCGCGCTGGTTCGCGATTCAGGTGGCTTCCAGCTGTGAGAAGAAGGTGAAGGCCACGTTGGAGCAGCGGGCTGTCACCCTCGGGGTCGATAACCGCATCCTGGAGATTGAGATTCCCCAGACCCCGGCGGTGAAGCTCAAGAAGGACGGCAGCCGTCAGGCCACCGAGGAGAAGGTGTTCCCTGGCTATGTGCTGGTGCGGATGATCCTCGACGAGGACACGATGATGGCGGTGCGCAGCACCCCCAATGTGATCAATTTTGTGGGTCAGGAGGAGCGGCGTGCCACCGGCAAGGCCCGCGGCCATATCAAGCCCCGTCCCCTGAGCCGTCAGGAGGTGGAGCGTATCTTCAAGCGTGCCACCGAGAAGAAGCCCGTCGTCAAGGTCGATCTCGCCGAGGGCGATCAGATCACCGTCACTGCCGGTCCGTTCAAGGATTTCCAGGGCGAGGTGATCGAGGTCTCCGGCGAGCGCAACAAGCTCAAGGCCCTGCTCTCGATCTTCGGGCGGGAAACCCCGGTCGAACTCGAGTTCTCCCAGATCAGCAAACAGAGCTAGGTCAGCCCTGGCTCAGCGGCCGTCTCCCTGCGGAGGACGGCCTCGGATGGAGACCCCCCTTGAGGGGATCGCCATCAGCAGCCGCTCTCACCAGCGGTGATCCGCAGCTCTCCCATCCGGGAGGTTTGTCCCGATGCACAGTCGATGGCCAAGAAAGTCGTTGCCGTAATCAAGCTGGCGCTCAATGCCGGCAAAGCCAACCCTGCGCCGCCGGTGGGTCCCGCCCTCGGTCAGCACGGGGTCAACATCATGGCGTTCTGCAAGGAGTACAACGCTCGTACGCAGGACAAGGCCGGTTATGTGATTCCGGTGGAGATCTCGGTCTTTGAAGACCGCAGCTTCACCTTCATCACCAAGACCCCTCCCGCTTCCGTGCTGATCTCCAAGGCCGCCGGAATCGAGAAGGGAGCCGCCACCTCCGCCAAAGGAGCCGTGGGAGCGATCAGTCGCGCCCAGCTCGAGGAGATCGCCAGGACCAAGCTGCCCGACCTCAACTGCACCAGCGTTGAATCGGCCATGCGCATCATCGAAGGCACTGCCCGCAACATGGGCGTCGCCGTGAAGGACTGAAGCCCCGGCTTCGGTTCCGTTTCCCTCCCGTCCTTTCACCGGGGGAGATCCAGGCCACGGGTCCGGGGGGCTGTTCCGCCCTGCCTGCCCTGCCGTTCCGAGCGGTTTCCGCCGGAGGCGCTGGCCGCGATCGCCCGCACCCCATCTGAATCATGCCCAAACTTTCCAAGCGTTTTTCCGCCCTCCTCGCCACGGTCGAGGATCGGGCCTATGCGCCCCTTGAGGCGCTGGAACTGGTCAAGGCCAATGCCAACGCCAAGTTCGACGAGACGATCGAGGCCCACGTGCGCCTCGGCATCGATCCCAAGTACACCGATCAGCAGCTCCGCACCACCGTTGCCCTGCCCAACGGCACCGGTCAGACCGTGCGCATCGCCGTGATCGCCCGTGGCGAGAAGGTGGCTGAGGCCAAGGCCGCCGGCGCGGATCTCGCCGGTGATGACGACCTGGTCGACGCCATCGCCGGGGGTGCGATGGACTTCGATCTGCTGATCGCCACCCCCGACATGATGCCGAAGGTGGCGAAGCTCGGCCGTGTGCTCGGTCCCCGCGGTCTGATGCCGAACCCAAAGGCCGGCACCGTGACCACCGACCTGGGCGGTGCCATCAGTGAGTTCAAGGCCGGCAAACTGGAGTTCCGCGCTGACCGCACCGGCATCGTGCACGTGCGCTTCGGCAAGGCCAGCTTCTCCGCCGAGAACCTGCTCGAGAACCTCAAGGCTCTGCAGGAGACCATCGATCGCAACAAGCCGAGCGGTGCGAAGGGGCGTTACTGGAAGAGCCTTTACGTCACCTCGACGATGGGTCCTTCGGTGTCGGTCGATTTCTCCGCTCTGCAGGACATCAAGCAGGAGAGCTGAAGCAGGAGCGCAGCATGGCTGGCTCGGCTCGCTGAGCGGCTTCCATGCGTCGCGTGCGGTTGCTTTCCAGTCGCTGCCCCCCCGGTGGTGACCTCCTCTGGCCCCTGGTCCGCTCCGGCGGATCGGGGGCTTTCCGCTGACCCGTTCTGCGGTCGTCGCGTCGCGCCGGGGTGGCTGGCGCGCTTCATGGGCTCGGGGCACGGTCTCGCTCACGGGCTCTCCTGTACATTGATCCACTGGCCAGATGGCCAGAGGGCACGCGCCCAACCCAAGACAGCAGGTGACATCGTTGCCGGACTCTGGGGCCTGTTCCCAGGTCTGACGCCCGATTTCGTAAGTCCTGCCGAGGTGAACGCGATGGGTTGACCTGGCGTCCGAGATTTCGGATCCGCCGGCGAACAACGCCAGCAGCGGCCTCGAGGTGCTTTCCAGGGTGTGAACCCCGGATCGTGATCCTTGCTTCGGGCCGCGTTCCCGGCTTGTTCCCCCGATCCGTTCCACTCCTATGGGCCGCACGCTGGAGAGCAAGCAACAGATCGTCGAAGAGCTCAAGGGGCTCCTCGGCGAGGCCGAAATGGCACTGGTCCTTGATTTCAAGGGCCTCTCCATCAAGGAGATGTCTGATCTGCGGACCCGTCTGCAGGCCAGCAACGGGGTGTGCAAGGTGACCAAGAACACCTTGATGCGCCGCGCCATTGATGGAAACAGTGCCTGGTCGGACCTCGATTCCCTCCTCACCGGCACCAATGCCTTCGTCCTGGTCAAGGGCGATGTCGGCGGTGCCGTCAAGGCCGTGCAGTCCTTCCAGAAGGACACGAAGAAGTCGGAGGTGAAGGGTGGCCTTTTCGAAGGCAAACTCCTCTCCCAGAACGACATCAAGGCCATCGGAGATCTGCCCTCCAAGGAGGTGCTACTGGCTCAGATCGCTGGTGCGATCAACGCCGTGGCCACCAAGCTGGCTGTGGGTATCAACGAGGTTCCCTCCGGTCTTGCCCGGGCCCTCAAGCAGCACGCCGATGGCGAGGGTTCGTCCTCCTGAGGTCGATCACCCGTTTGCTGAGCTCACCCGATCCGACTGTTTGACCAACAGATCTGTTGCTGATTCCCAACCATGTCCGCTACCACTGACCAGATCCTCGAGTCGCTCAAGACTCTCTCCCTGCTGGAAGCTTCCGAGCTCGTCAAGCAGATTGAAGAGGCCTTCGGTGTCTCCGCCGCCGCTTCCGCCGGTGTCGTCCTGGCTGCTGCTCCTGCCGCTGCCGCTGAGGTCGTTGAAGAGAAGACCGAATTCGACGTCATCCTCGATGGCTTCGATGCGGCCGCCAAGATCAAGGTGCTGAAGGCCGTCCGCGAGGCCACCGGCCTCGGTCTGGGCGAAGCCAAGGCCCTCGTCGAAGGCGCTCCCACCCCGATCAAGGAAGGTATCGGCAAGGCCGATGCCGAAGCCATCAAGAAGGCTGTCGAAGAAGTCGGCGGCAAGGTTTCGATCAAGTGATCGCTCGGGGCTGTTTCAGCCCCACCGCAGCTTCTGCCGGGCCGACCCTTCGAGGTCGGTTTTTTTGTTGCGCCCGTGGAGAGGCCGCCGCAGGGCCGCGGTCGGTTCTGCAGCCGTCGTCAACGGCCGGCTGAAGTGCTCTGGGGCGGCCGACGCGCCGAGGAAGGAACAAAAAAAAACCCCGCCAACGGCAGGGCTCTGAGATTGGAACGATCCTGGGAGTCTGTCCTCGTTTCGACCCCGGGAGACGTCCCGCACTCCTCACACGCCAGTACCTTATCGAGACCTTCTGAGGGAGGGGCTGCTCCTGGGACGGATCGCCAACTGGTCCAGGGCGTGATGCGCGCCGGCGGCTGTGGCGGCAAGGGCCGGCAGGGGCGCCGGCCTGCTGGGGGAACGGTCTTCAGCGGCTGTAGGGGATCACCTGCAGGGCCACCGGGCCGCCACTGGTCTCGCTGACGGGGCCCGTCGGCAGGCTGGGCGGCCCCTGGGGCCGCGCTGGTCCGATGGGGCGTCTTGCCGCCGGGGTCAGCGGCTGTCGCTCCTCCTGGCCGCTGGCGGCCGCCAGCAGCTGCTCCAGGGGCTGGGGGTTGGCGAAGTACACCTGACTCAGGGTCTGGCTGCCGTAGGTGCGTCGCTGCAGCTGCCAGCCGGGTTCCAGCTTCAGGGCGACAAAGCCATCACGGTCCCTCAGGGGCACGGAGCCGCGGGCCACCACCAGATCCGTCGTCACCAGGGGGGAAAAGGCCTGCAGCTGGAGCTCCTGTCCGATCTGACGCAGGCGCAGACGATGGCGGCTGCTCAGATCCTGATCACCCACCCGCAGGCTGTAGCCGTTGCTGTCGAGATAGCGGCTGCAGATGCCGCTGAAGTCGAAGCGATTGAGACTCGGATCCACCAGCCCGTCCGCCCGATCCTCCCAGCAGCGGGGAGTGGGCTGCACCTGTTCGAGCACCAGCAGGGTCCAGTCCTCCTGGGCCACCGGTCGGGCCAGAATCGCGAACCGTCGGCCATCAAGGGGTTGGCTGCCGAAGACCCCCGCAGCACGCACCGGCTGGGGCGGGGGACCCAGGTTGCTGAGCAGGGCTGCCGCCCCGATCAGCAGGGGGATGGTGCGGGCCAGGTAAGTTCCAGGCTTGGAACGCGATGGGCCGTTCACGGTCGCCCCATGATCGAAGAAGCTCCGTTGTACCGAAGCGAGGCACCGTTGCCCAGAGTCGTGGCCGCCGCCTGTGACGGTGCCTGCCGCGGCAACCCCGGCCCCGGGGGCTGGGGCGCCCTGCTGCGCTTTGAGGATGGATCGGTGCAGGAATTCGGTGGTGCGGATCCCGACACCACCAACAACCGCATGGAGCTGATCGCGGCTCTCACCTTGCTCGAGCATCTGCGGGAGTTGCCGCTCCATCCCTCCCTCTCGATCCGCACCGACAGTCGCTATCTGATCGATGGCTTCAGCAAGTGGCTGGCGGGCTGGAAGCGCAAGGGCTGGCGCACGGCCTCCGGCGGTGCCGTGCTCAATCGCGACCTCTGGGAGGCCCTCGATCGGGCCCGGTTGCCGGGGGTGCCCCTCACCCATGTCAAAGGTCACAGCGGCGATCCGGATAACGAGCGCTGCGACACGATCGCCGTCGCCTTCTCCCGCGGCTCCCGGCCCCGCCTGGCGATCCCTTCGTTCTCCACCCCTGACTCCAGGGTCGCCCCTGAGCGTCCGGCCCTGGAGACGACTGCGCTCTCCGAGGCCGCTGGCGATCTGCAGGAGCCGGCACCGCCGGCCCTGCAGGCCCTGCTCACCCGGCTTGAGCTGGCGGATCGCCTGGCCCGGGGCCGTCATGCGCTCCGGCTGGCGGAGCTGGCGCAGCTGGTGGAGATGCCCCTGCGGCAGCTGGAGTCTCGGCAGGCGCCCTGGAGCTGGCGCGACTGGCAGGTGATCCCGGTGGGTGATGGTCGCTGGCGTCTGGCCCGTGGCGCGGCAGGATCGGAGCATTCAGACGGGGGTTGAGCCAATGGCCGGACGCGACACCCCCTCGGCGGGCCCGACAGAGGCCGTCAGCAGCGGCAGCCTTTACCGCCGCTTCGTCGGTCCGCTGCTCAGCCGTGACGATGGCGCCGATGCCGAGCAGTTGAGCCAGCTCACGCTCGCGGCGCTGGCTCAGGCTTCGTTGTGGCGTCACTGGCCCCCGGTGGCCGGCAGCCTGGCGGGCCTCGCCGGCGAACTGACGCGCAAGGATCCGCGGCTTGAGCAGACCATCTTCGGCTGTCGTTTCGCCAATCCGGTCGGTCTGGCGGCGGGATTCGACAAGAACGCCGTGGCAGCCGGCCTCTGGCATCACTTCGGCTTCGGCTTCGCCGAGGTGGGTACCGTCACCTGGCATCGTCAGCCCGGCAATCCCCGCCCACGCCTGTTCCGGCTGGCGACGGAGCGGGCGGCGCTGAACCGCATGGGCTTCAACAACGACGGTGCCGAGGCCGTGCGTCGCACCCTGGAGCGGCAGAAGCTGCCGCCCACCGGTCAGCGTCCTGCTGTGCTCGGCATCAACCTCGGCAAGTCGAAGGTCACCTCCCTGGAGATGGCTCCGGAGGATTACGCCTCGTCCCTGGAGCTGCTGGCGCCCCTGGCGGATTACGCCGTGATCAATGTCAGCTCACCCAATACCCCCGGCCTGCGGGATCTTCAGGACGAGGTGCAGCTGCGGCGGCTGGTGGAACGCCTCCGTCGCCTGCCCGGCTGTCCCCCCCTGCTGGTGAAGATTGCCCCCGATCTGGAGGATGACGCCATCGATGCCATCGCCCGCATGGCTTACGAGGAGGGGCTCGCCGGTGTGATCGCCGTCAACACCAGCCTCCATCGCCTCGGCCTCGAGCAGCGGCTGTTGCAGCAGACCGGCCGTCCCCTGGCCGAGGAGGCCGGTGGTCTCAGTGGGCGTCCCCTCCGACCGCGGGCCCTGGAGGTGCTGCGGCGCCTGCGGGCCACCGCCGGCCCGGCCCTGCCCCTGATCGGTGTGGGCGGGATCGATTCCCCGGAAGCCGCCTGGGAACGCCTGACGGCCGGTGCCTCCCTCGTGCAGGTGTACACCGGCTGGATCTTTGAAGGACCGGCGCTGGTGCCGGCGATCCTCGAAGGGTTTCAACGCCAGCTGGACCGTCATGGGTTGCGCACGATCACCGAAGCGGTGGGTTCCGGTCTTCCCTGGCGCTGAAGCTTCGATACCCTGCGCCCAGTGACCGGATGTGTTGGTGCTGGAGGACTGGCAGGAGAGGCTCCAGGCACTCAAGGCCCGACTGTTTCCCGTATCTGTGGTGCTGGCGATCGAGGACCACGGTCTGCGGGGCCAGGTGATCGATGGCGACCAGGCCTGGGCCGCCGCTTTGCCGCAGGGGTTCTGCAGTCAGGGGCAACCCGCCAACAGCACCGCTCTCGCTGATTTTCTCGGCGATCTGCTCCTGGATCACGATCTGATCACCCCGAGGGTGCGGGCCTCCCTGCCGCCGCTGGCGGCCCACTGGCGGGTGATTCAGTGGCCGCTGGGGGAATGGCCCGATGAGGCGGCCGAGGCGATCCGGCTGCTGGATCCGGATCTGCGTCTGCCCTTCCGCCTCGATGAGGCCTACCTCGATCTGCAGCCGTTGCCGGGTTCGCCGGCCCGGGCTGTGCTGGTGGCCGCTCCGCGGCAGCTGGTGCGCGACTGGATCGCGGTGTTCGATGGCGCAGGGGCTCCGCTCGATCGTCTGCAGCCCACCGAAACGGTCGAATGGCAGGCCCTGCAGACCTTGCTCGGTCCGATGGATCGCGGCGTGCTGCAGGTGCTGGTCTCCTTTGAACCGCTGATGAGTCGGGTGCTGCTGGTGGCTGATGGCCTGCCCTGTTACGAGCGGGTCCTGCCGGCCATCGGTCAGCCCTTCCTGTCGGAGAGCGTGATCTCCCTGGTGGCGACGGTGCAGCGTTGCATTCAGTACTGGCGCCAGCAGCAGGGACTGCCCCTGGCGGCGCCTGAGCGGTGGTGGCTGCATGGTCCCCTCGCCGCTCAGCCGGGTCTGGAGGAGTTGTTGAAGGCCAGCGGCGTCGATCGGCGGTCCTCCGTCGACCTGCCCGTGGTGCCGGTGCTCGCCGCCCCCCCGGGTGAAGGGTTCGATCTGCTGCGGGAGCGCCGCGCTGAGCTGGGCCTGCCTGATCCCGTGCCTGGGGAGCGCTCCACCCTGTTCCGTCGCGGCAGCCTGATCGGGGCCTCTCTTCTGGGGCTGTCCCTGGCGGCGCTGGCCCTGACGACCGTGCGCGAAACCGGTCTGGGTGGGCAACGTCAGGCCCTGGTGGAGCAGGAGGCTTCTGCCACCCAGCTGGAGACGGCGTTGAATCAGGAGCGGCTCAGTCGTCGGCGTCTGGAGAAGGCCAACCGCGCCCTCGTCAGTGCCCTGGTGAGCCTCGATTCCGGATCTGCCCTGCTGCAGGCCCTGGTGCTCGTCACCCCCGCCCAGGTGCAGCTCACCGAGACCCGGGTCGAAGGCGATGGGTTGAGTCTCAAGGGACTGGCGGCCGATCCCCAGTCCTATGGCCGCATCAATGCCCTCGTGCTCGCCCTGAAGCAGATGCCGCTGTTCCAGCCCTCGAAGGTCGTGTTGCGCAAGGCCAGTCGGGTCGAAGCCACGGCTCCGGCCTCCGGTGGTGTCTCGCCGTCGGGTGTCGGCGGTCCCCTGCCGGTCAGTTTTGAGATCCAGGCCGGTTTCGCTCCCCGTCAGGGCGTCTCGGATCTGGTCACCCTGCAGCAGCTGCAGGCCGATGGTCTGCTGCGGCGCCTCCGGGTGCTGCAGCCCCAGGGGGGGACGCCGTGACCAACCTTCAGGAGGGTGGCGGCGGGCCGTTCCTCGGCGATCGCTTCGCTCGCCGGCTGGTGTTCTGGGCGCCGGTCGGCCTTGGTGCCGGTCTGTCGGTGCTGGTGCTGCTGGTCGGGGTCGTGCCGTCGTTGCTGCGCAGCGCCGGCCTTCAGGAGTCGCTGGAGACGACGCAGGCTCTGGCCTCCCAGCTGCCCCTGGCCAGGGGCCAGCTGGAGGAGGAGCGGCGTCGGAACGAACGGATCCAGCAGCAGCGGGCGACGTTGCTGAGCCTGATCGGACGCCCCGGCACCCTGGCCACGTTCCTGGCCGAGGTGGATCGGCTGGCGGCGGCTCAGCAGGTGCAGCTCGATCTTTATGAGCCCCAGGCGGCCCCGTCCGCTCCCGCCGCAGGGGAAGCGTCCCCCGGTCGCGCCGCCGCAGGGGAAGCGTCCCCCGGTCGCGCCGCCGCTGGTGCGGCCCAGGCCAGCTCCACCCTGCAGGTGGAGGGGTTGCAGCGGACCACCCTGCTGCTGTCCGCCCGTGGCAGCTATCCCGCCCTGCTGCGTTTCCTCCGGGCCCTGGAGAGCCTCGATGTGCTGGTGGCCCAGAGCGGCCTCAGCCTGGCCCTCGAGCCCTCTCCGCCGGCTCAGGCTCCTCCGTCTCCGTCTCCGTCTCCGCCGTCGCCAGCCGCCAGCCCGGATCCCCCGGCTCCCGGGGCGTCGGCCTCTCCGGTCCCGGCGAGGGCCCCGGTGGTTGCGGCGCCCGGCACCCCGCCGCGGGTGGTGATGAAACTCACCATCAGCCTCTATGAGCCGGCCGCCACGCGTGCTGCGGGCAGCCAGCTGCCCGGGCGGCCGTGAGGAGCGGCGCGGCCTCCGATCGCCGGATACCATCCGCACCAATGGATGCTGGCAGGGGCGTGCGCGCAGGGCGTTGGGCGATGGCTGCGGCACTTGTGCTGGTCGCGGTGCCGCTGCCGACGGGCCTGAGGGCGGCCCCGTACGTTTCGGCGGACACCACGGCCCCAGGAGCGGTCGCTCCTGCGGACCTGCCGGTCCCGGCGCCGACCGGCAGCCTGGAACTCAAGGTGCGTCGCCTGCCCGACAGCCTGGAGCTGGTGCTGGAGGGCGTTGGTGCCGGACCCCAGCTGCAGCAGAGCCTCCAGGGCGGCCAGTGGCAGGGGCAGCTGAGCACGGTCCGGCCGCTGGCCCTGCGCCAGGGTCCCCAGCGCCTGGCGTTGCCGGAACTGGGCGTGGAGACGGTGAGCCTCTCGGGCGCCGGCCAGAGCTTTCAGCTGCAGCTGCAGCCGGTGAAGGGCTTCCCGGTGATGCGGCCGGTGGTCAGCGCCGATGGTCGGAACCTGATCC
>JBJTBH010000258.1:0-8561 GCA_046091285.1 Cyanobacteriota bacterium
GCCAGGGGCGCCCCCGGCAGGGAGGGCAGATCAAGACGGAACTGATCGGGTCCGGAGAGGCTGAGCACGGCGCCGTCGCTGGCGCCATCCACACGGGTGATGCTCACACTGCCTAAACCGTCGGCGACGCTGAAGGGGATCAGCAGATCACGGTCGGAGCGCACCTGCAGCGGCAGCAGGGCCACCCGGCTGATCGCATCACCACTGGCGGTGAGATCGGCCCGCAGGCTGAGCAGATCGCGCCCATCGCCGGCGAGGTTGCCATCGAGTTTCAGCGGCTGGGCCAGTGCCTCCGGGCCGAGGATCACCACGGGGCTGGCCCCAGGCAGGCCGCCCGCTGGCGTGTAGGTCAGCTGCAGGCTCCGGCCGGCGAGGGCATCGGCATGGAGCAGCTGCAGCCCGTCGATCAATGTGCGGGCGCGGGCGCCGCTCACCATCAGCTGGCGCGTCGTGCCGTCGCTGCTGCTGGCGATGCGGAGATCGCCATCGCGCAGGCTGTCGCCGAACAGCCCCGCCCAGCCCGGCAGCTTCACATCCGCCAGCGCGGCCCCGAAGCTCCCCAGCGACAGGCTGCGTCCGCTGACGCCATCCACCAGCTGAGCGGCCTCGGGCAGCGTCAGGATCCAGGTATCGCCAGGGCTGGAGTTGCTGCAGAGGGTCGAGGTGGCGGGGATGCGGTCGCCGCCATCGCGGAAGCGCAGCTCCAGCGGCTGGCTCAGTTCGAGCGGTGTGGAGCCCGAGGCACTGAAGGTCTGCCGCCACTGCAGCGAGAGCGGGGCGCGGCCGGTGGCCTTCCGCGCCAGCCGGGAGGCCAGGCGATCGAGCTGTTCGGCCTGCAGGCTGATCTGACGCAGATCGGGCTTGCCGGTCACGGGGGTGGCCACCGGCGCTGCGCTGACGCTGCCATCGGCGTCGCGCAGCACGAAGGAACCCACCGTCAGCAACCAGTCGGGCAGCTGCAGGTGGATGGTCGCGTCGCCCGCCAGGCTGCCGGCGCCGCCGGGGTCCACCGCCACCAGTCGCTGGCGCAGCTGCAGCGGCAGCAGATCGCTGCCCCGGTGCTGGAGGTTGTCGCCCTCCAGCAGCCGCACGCCGGTCAGGCCGATCAGGCTGGGACGCGTGTCCGCGGGCGGGAGCGTCGGCACGTTCAGCGCCGCCGGGGTGGAGCGTGCCTCCCGATCGCCCGCATCCAGCACCCGCAGCTCCAGGTGCAGCTGGGTGCCGGGTTGGAGCGCATCGGCCAGGCCGGCGGCGCTCAGCGCCGCCGCGCTGAGCAGCAGGCTGCCATCGGCCTCGGTTGCGGGGATGTCCTTCCAGGGGCTGGGGGTGCTGGCGTCGCCGCCGATCACCCGCCACTGGTGGCGCAGCTGGACGGCGGGGGATTCCAGGTCGCTGCCGGGCTGCCAATGCACCCGCAGGCTGGGAGCGCCGCTGCCGCTCAGCCGTTTCAGGCCGATCAGCTGCGGAGCGGGGGGGTCGGTGTTGCCGCGCACCGATTGGTTGGACACCACCGCGAACGACCGCGGCGGGGTGCCATCCACGCGGCCGTCGGCCCAGCCCACCAGCAGATCGGGGCGGCCGTCGCCGCGATCCTGCAGCCGCAGGTTGTAGCTGGCGGGACCGCTGCCGCTGGCCGGCACCAGCTTCAGGGTGATGTCGCCGGCGCTCGCAGCAGTGGGATCGCTGAACAGGAAGCGCAGGGCGCCGCTGCGGGCGTCCTCCAGGGTGAAGCTGAGGTTGGCGTGCTGGCCATCACCCAGGTCGGCGCGCACGTCCTGACCGTTCAGGAACAGCCGCACCTCCGCAGGCACATCCTCCAGGCGGTAGCGCTGGCGGGTCAGCAGGTCGCCGGCCAGATCCAGGCCCTGGCCGAGCGGATCGCCACTGCGGAAGCTGGTCAGCACCTGTTCGCTCGCCGCAGAGCCGGCAGGGCCATCCAGATCCACCGAGAGGGTCCACTGGCCCTCGGCGCTGTCGACCAGGACGCTGCGATCCACCAGCTGCAGCGTCACGTCGCTGGCGCCCACCGGCAGGGTGGCCAGGAAAGTGGGCGCATAGGCGATCAGGGCGCCGGTGGGGCCGAGGAAGGGTCGCCAGGTCGTGCCGTCATGGCCTGCGCCCTGGTCCACCAGCAGCCGCCGGCTGCTGGTGTCGTAGCGGATCCGATCGCGCAGGCCGTCGCTGTCGAAGTCGATCCGGAGCTCCGTCGCGACGGCGGCGGTCAGGGGGGCGAGCCGTGATCTGCCCTGCAGCACCGGGTTGGTGTCAGAGAGCAGCTGCGGCTGCAGGGGCTGGATCGTGAAGTCCTGACCATCCGTCCAGACGGAACCGCGGAAGCCCTTGTCGATCGCCTGCACCGACCAGTGGTACGTCTCGCCGGGCAGGCCGGCACTGAACAGCCCCTGGTTGTGGAAGCCCTGGTTGCCGGCGGTGGCGATGCGTCGCTCACCGCTGAGCGGATCGGCGAGGGGGGCGATCTGGTCGAACACCAGGCCCTGCCCGGGGGCGACACGGTCGTTGCCGGTCCGCGGGGCGCGGCCCACGGCCAGGTTGTAGGTGTACGGCGCGTCGTCGTTGGTCAGGTGGCTGAAGCTCCAGGCCAGCTGAACGGCAGCCTGAGCGCCGTTCCACACGGTGCTGATCGCGTCCGGGCGATCGGGGCGGCGGTTGAGGTTGCCGGCGAAGGGCGGTTCACCCGGCACTGGATCGCTCAGGCGCTGGCTGGTGGTGTTGCGGAACACCTGCAGGTAGGGAAGTTCGGCCGTGCCCTGCACGCCGCTCACCGCCAGGTCGAGGTCGCCGTCGAGGTCGATGTCGCCCCAGCTGGCCACGGCACGCTGCAGACCGGGCAGGGCGATCGACAGCTGCTCGAAACTGCTGCCCCCGCCCACCAGAGGGTTGCGCAGCAGCTGGGTGGTGAGCAGGCCTGTGCTGGCCTCCAGGCCGCTGAGCAGCAGATCGACATCGCCGTCGTTGTCGATGTCGGCCCAGGTGGCGGAACCATCCGCCAGTGCCGGGATGTCGAGGATGCCCACCTGCAGGCGGAAGGCGCTGTCGCCGAGCAGGGCACGGGCTGTGGCGAGGCTGGTGCCATCGGCGACGTTGAGCGCCGGTGCCACCCGCAACCGCGCGCCGGCCAGCTTGTCGCTCCAACTGAAGCTGAGCGTGTCGGCATCGGCGCGGGCGCCTGAGGGCAGCGGGTTGTCTTAGTCCTGGAGGCGCTCGAGCAGTGTGCCGACTCGGCTCTGTATCTGCAGGCGCAGGGCCAGCGGCGTGGTGCTGCTCGCGCCGGCGAACTGGGCCGGGAAGGCCGACAGGGCCTGGATCTGGTCCGTGCGGCCGGGGATCGGTGTGCCGATCAGCTCCGCCAGGCTGAAGTCCCTGTGGACAACCGTGTTGCCACGGTCGAGGCCGCTGCCGCCGCCGATCGGACCTGGCAGCAGCGGATGGCGCCCTCCCGATGCCGGGGCGGCGAGGGTGGTGCGCTGCAGACCCTCCTCCAGCAGTGGGTGGATGCTGTCGTGCAGTGTCACCATCGCCAGCGAAGGCAGAACGCTGCGGCTGGCCTCCGGCGTGCCTGGCAGGGCGAACACCGGGTCATAGGCGATCATCCCGGCGCGTATGCCACCGAGGTAGAGATCGGTGATCGGGCCGCCCAGATCCACGTCGCCGAAGGCGGCCAGGGTGGCGTCCGGCAGCAGCGAGCCCTCCGCCAGTTCCAGATGGGCCTCGCGGGTTTCCGGTGCCAGGGCGGCGGTGTTGCGCAGCACCTCCAGAGGCGATTCCACCGGCCGCAGCAGCACCTGCACGGCTTCGTCGAGGGTGTGGATGTCGTCGATCAGGCCGATCGTGGTGGGCCGCAGGATCAGATCGCGGCTCAGCAGCGAGGCGAGGTCGGCGATGTTGAACTCCGGCGCGTTGACCGGCTTGCCATCCAGCAGGCCGGAGCGGCCGATGGCGATCAGATCGGCGAAGGAGCGGCCGCTCAGGTCGAGCACATCACTTGCGCCGCCGAACAGGCTGAGGGAGCGCGAGGCCGCCAGCATCAGCACCAGCTCCTCCAGCGCCACGCGGTCGGCACTGAGCCCCTGAAGCACGGCCGTGTCGAGATGCAGCCGTGCTGCGCTGGGGATCGGACCCAGGTTCTCCAGGGTGGCGTTGCTCAGGTCGCGGTTGAGGTTGAAGGGGGCCGAACCCAGGCCGCTGCCCACCTGCAGATTGAGGATGCCGAGTGTGTGGGAAAGCAGGCTGTTGCTCACCAGGCTGAGGCTGGAGCCAGCGGCCCGGACTTCAATCGTGCGAACCGGTCGTTCGCTCAAGTGCTTGAGCAGCCCCTTGCCCTGGGCGGCTGCACTGAGTGGTGTGCCGTCAAAGACCAGTGAGAGTGCGCTGCTGCTGCCGTCGTAATAGGTGATCGTGGCGTTGAAGTTGCCCTTGCTGTTGTCCGCGAAGCTGATCGCATTGAGGCTGAAGGCCTCTCCGCTTTCCTTGCCCAGGCGGAGTACGGGCAGCGGCAATACCGGCAGAGTGGTAAGGGAAATCTCAAGGGCGCCGGTGCCACACTCGACGATCGCCTCGCCGAGTTTGTCGCCAGTGAGTTGCTTGCCGCGGTAGGCCGAAATCTGCAGGTCTGAATCTGCGAGGGTGTACGTCTCGTAATTGAGCGTAAAGTTTTCAGTTTGGCTGGAGGTTCGCTCGCTGTAGATGTCGTCGATCGAGAGTTGCAGGCCAACCCCGGGCACGCCGTTGACCAGTGGTATGGAATAAAGGCTGCCGGAGCTGTAATAAGGCGTGAAGCTGATCAGGTCTACCTTGCCGACGTAGGCATCGGTGTAGATCTGGTTGCCCTCCAGCCAGACCACGCGCGAATCCACCAGTTGATAGTTGTCTGTTCCGGAGGTTGTCTGTTTGGTGTATTGATTGACGCGGAATGGATGGGCTGCCAGTTCGCGCGTGGCGTATGCGGGCGTCTTCTCCAGCCAGTTGCTGATGTAATCAACTTCAAGGTTGATGCTGTGGATATTGATGGCCACCGGCAGTTCGATGGTCACCATGCTGGCGAACGGGTCAACGGTGGTTGACCGTGTGCTCAGGTCATTGAATTTGTCCTCAAGTTGCGTCAGCCAGCTGAAGCTGAGGCTGCCTTTCTCGTCGGCAGCTGGCAGCCAGTAGGCGGTGTAGACGTCCGATGGCTCCTTCTCTCCAGCCTCCGGCGCCCTCTCAAGGCGGGGGAATTCGGCGAAGGCCGCCACGCGATTCTGCCCGAGGCTCAGGCTGCGGGAGCTCAGGCTGATGTCTTTGCTGGACTGGGCCTTGGACGTGGTGAGGTTCGCTTGGCTGCTGAGCTCCTGGTACGAGGGGATGGCAATGGTGGCCGTGCTGCCCCGCTCCACATCCCAGAGGTTGCTCAGCAGCGTCTTGGTGCTGGTGCGGCTCGTCTCGCTGATCGGCAGGCTTTGGGATGGTGAAGGCAGGCTGCGGCTGAAGGTTTCATCCACAACGCTGGCCTGCAGGCCGCTGGCCAGCAGCTGAATCAGGCGCTGTTGCACCGTGGCGTCCTTGAGGCCCAGCTGAAGGGCGAACGAGGGGAACAGGCTGGCGATTGGCAGATTGATGCTTGGAGGAAGCGCAATCGCCGGGCTGGTGTCAGCGAGTTCGGCACCGCCGTTGCTTGGGGTGATATCGCTGATGGCGCCGCTGATCGGCGTGATGTTGTTGATGAACGCAGAGGTGGAGACCTGGCTGAAATTGAGGTCGAGACTGGGATTGAGCTTGATGTTGAATTTGGATCTCAAATCCAAAGAGTCGAAGCCGAAGCCGAAGCTGAAGTCGAAGTCTGAGGTCCTGTTGCGAATCAGTGACGCGGTAATGCTGGTGTCGGAGCTGGTGCTTTTCTCGATCCCGATCAGATCAACCGGGCTGCTCAGCGTCGTGTCAAAGGACTTCAGCCAGATCAGCAGGCTGTCGCCCGCCAGAATGCCGCTGATCGGCTGGCCTTGCGGTCCCACAGCCGTGCTCAGCTGGAACAGCTGGGCCAGGAAGTTACGCCCGGCCGTCAGCAACGTCGATGATGGGTCTTTGCTGTCGAACAGTGGCCTGTCGTGAATGATCGGGCCGGTTGGATTAGGCCCGGTCAGTTCATCAAGGTTGAAGTTGGCTTTGAGGATGTCGCTGTGCGGGTTGTCTCGCACCGAGATCTGGGAGTCGTCAATGCCAAGGAAGTAGACGTAGTCCGGATCGTGGCGGAATGTGAGCGGTGTCTGATTGAAGGCGCCATTGCCGAGCAGCTGCCACTGGTCCTGGTGCTGCAGCAGGAAGGCATCCAGGGCCGAACCTGCGCCCTGGCGGGCCAGGGCAATGGCAGCGGTCTGGCTGCTGGGAGCCGTTTCCACGATGCCGCTGGCGGCGTTGAAGCTGCCGGCAAACACGCTGCGGGGCAGCCGGAACAGGGCATAGGCGGCCTGGAAGTCGCTGCGGCCGAGCTCCAGTTCCACCAGGGTCCGTAGATCGAGTCGCTCGTTGGCCTGCAGACCGCCAGCCAGGGTTTCGTGGCCGGGCAGCTGCACCTCCAGGGAGGCCAGCAACGAATCGAGCACCAGCAGGTCCTGGGGCACATCGAACAGGGTGCTGTCGGAGCGCCAGAAGCTCACGGTCTGCTGATTGGCGACCTGCTCGTAGTCGATCCCCTGCCAGCTGCGGTTCACGGCGATATCCATGCCGCTGGCCAGTCGAGCCGTGGGGCGGAGCGGATCCCGATCGCCGCTGTTGTGTTCGCCCTGTTCGGTGTCGTAGTAGCCGAACTGCAGGCGGGTGCCGTTCATGCCGGCGAGCAGTGCCTGCTCGTAGGAGGAACCGCCGTTGCCGGGCAGCACCAGCAGCGTGTCGCCGGCACTGCTGGAGACGGCCACATCCGCCAGGCCATCGGCGTCGAGGTCGCCCCAGGCGGCGCGCAGGATGGCTGTGGGATCGCTCTCCCAGGCCGAGAGGTCGGCGGCCCAATGGCTGGGGGTGACGACCCGGAAGCCGATGCCACCATCGTTCTGCAGCACCTCCACCACATTGCGGCGTACGAAGTCGTCGCCGGTGCGCTGTCCGCTCACCAGCAGATCGATCCAGCCGTCGCGGTTCCAGTCGCCCCATTCGGCCTGGTGGATCTGATCGAAGATCGGCAGGTCAAAGCTGGCGTTGAAGCTGCGTTGGCCGGCTGCGTCGATGTCGTTGATCAGAATCTGGGCTTCGCCGTTGCCGAGGCTGTCGAAGCCCCAGTGCTGCAGGTCGAGGTCGGTGTCGTTGTCGATGTCGCCCCAGGCGACGCCGCTCTCCCAGCCCTTGGTCTCGCCGGTGAACAGCGCCCGGTTCAGCTGAGGCACCAGCAGATCCGTGCTGCCGAGCACATCCAGCGACGTGACGGTGACACCGGTGCGCAGCGCCTCGGTGCCGATCGTTTCGAAGCTGCTGCCGTTCAGGCTCCACTCCAGTTTGACGGCGTGGTCGCCGGAGCTGCCGCCCACGGCCGGATCGCGCCAGCGCAGCTCGAGATCCACCGCCGCGCCTGCTCGCAGGCGCAGCTGCTCAGCGGGATTGTCGATTTTCTCGCCGTCGACGAACAGCTCCCAGGCATCGGCGCGCCCGCCATCCGCGGTGACGCGGAAGCGGTAGTAGCCCTCCGTAGCGGGTTGGAGCTGACCGCGCCAGCGAGCCGAGAGTGCTCCATCCCAGCCCCGGGGCAGCCCCGGGGCGCTGTCGAGGTCGCTGCCGGTGGGCAGCAGATAACCCCAGTCGAAATCGATCGCGGCATCAACGCGCCGCAGGAAGCGCTGCTCAAAATCCTTGCCGAAGTAATAGTCGCCGATCAGGCCGTACTGGCGGATGGCGCTGATCGCGCCGGAACCGCTGCCATCGCCGGCGAAGTCATTCTCGATCGTCAGATCACGGGCCGGATTGACCACGCCATCGGCATCGAGATCGATGAGCAGGTCGTTGTTGCCGCTGCGGCCCGTGCCGTTGCCGCGCACGAAGCCGATGCTGCCGGCCTGCACGCCATCGAGGCTGAGCAGATAGGGCAGCTCAAGCGTCAGTTCGTCCTCGGCGCCGCTCAGCCCGCCCTCGTCGCGGATCACCGTGCCCCCGGCGCTGAGGCGCAACCAGCCGACGCTCTCATCCGTTGCGGCGCGGCGATAGAGCAGTGGATCGGGCCAGAAGCCCAGCCGCTCGTATTGCTGCCACTGCACCTCGCCCTTCCAGCGGCGGGGATCGGCCCAGAGCCGGAATTTCTCCCAGCTGATCAGCTCGCCATCGAGCTCCACCGGTTTGAGCGTGCTGGGATCGCCGCCGAGGCTGCGGAAGGCTTGCTCCAGGGTGAGCAGCGGGGTGCGCAGGCTGTAGCGGTCATCCCCGGGGCCGCCCACCAGCATGTCCCGCCCACCGCCGCCCTCGATCACATCGCTGCCTACACCGCCATACAGCTGGTCGTGGCCCGTGCCGCCATCGAGATGGTCGTTGCCGCGGTCGCCGATCAGGATGTCGTGGCCGCTGCCGCCGTGGATGGTGTTGTGCTGGTT